>JAFVTM010000040.1 GCA_017503225.1 Clostridia bacterium | reverse complement strand
GCAGATGCTCTCCCAGCTGAGCTATGCGCCCACATCCTGAGCTTTCGCGATGCAATATGAAAAAGAATTGGTGGGCACAATAGGGCTCGAACCTATGACCCTCTGCTTGTAAGGCAGATGCTCTCCCAGCTGAGCTATGCGCCCATAAACCTTTTCAAAAACCAACGCATCAATAAAGCGTCAGCAATTATTATACACAATTCATATGGGTTTGTCAATACAAAATTTTATTTTTTTTGTTTTATTTAAACATTCATCATCAGACAAAATATTCAGCCTTTCCTGGACCGACAAAAATACCGTTCCTCAAAGTTTTTTGGGGAACGGTATCTCTCTTTGCAAATTTTATGCCTTTGAGTCGAGAAAAGCATTTATCTTTTCAACCAAAGCATCTGCATCTGTGCCATGTACCATACAAGCCTGTTCAATGCTCTCACCACTCGCTGAGGGGCAGCCCAGACAATGCATTCCTATTTCAAGGAAAAAAGGAGCTGTTTCAGGGTCCAGACGAAGCACATCAAGAATGATAGTATCTTTAGTAACCTTTGCCATCTTTCAAGGCACCTCACTTTCATTAACATAAGTAGACTTTTCTTTTGTTAGTATATCCTATTTTTAAAATTTTTTCAATAGTTTTGAAAAATAAATATGTTTTTATTTGATTTTTCGTGATTTAAAAGCCCTGTCAACAAGACAGTAACTTTCTCTCTTCACCTGTTTCCATACCCTTAATATTTTAAAATATGAAAAATATTATTGTCAACCAATAGTCATTTTTTTCCTTTTTTTTAAAAGCCTTTAAAATCGGTGGTTTTCCACATTTCGACCTTTTTTTCAGGGGTTTTTGCCCCCATAAATCCCCAAACCTGTGGATAACGTGGATAACTCTGTTAATAACTTATAACAGTGGCTTTGCCACCTTTTGCCAATATTATGTAAACCATTTCTTGTCCAAACCAAGGTTTACATAATTTATTAAAATTTTTCTTGACTTTTGGTTTTTGACATATTTTTTGAAAAATTTTCACTGTTTTCAAAGGGCCTTAAAAGTGCCAAATTTTTCCATTTTTTTCTTTACTCTTTGAAGTGCATTATCAACACACTTATGGGTTTTCCCAAGCATCTCACTTATTTCCTGATAGGATTTTCCGTCAAGATAAAGGGCAAGAACCGTTTTTTCCAGTTCACTCAAAACCTCCTGAATTTTGAGGTTTAAAAGCTCGGTATTTTCCTTATTGATAAAGAGGTGCTCAGGGTCCGTTTCAGCGCTCCCCGAAAGAACATCCTCCAAAAACCCCTCTGTCTCCCCCTCATATACAGGATTACTGAGGGAAACATAAGTATTGAGGGGCATATGTTTTTGTCTCGTCGCCGTCTTCACCGCCGTAATAATCTGGCGTTTTATGCAAAGCTCCGCAAAACCCCGGAAAGAAGCAAGTCTTTCACCATCAAAATCGCGAATTGCCTTAAAGAGTCCAATCATGCCTTCTTGAACAATATCATCGTGATCTGCCCCCGCAAGAAAATAAGTTCTGGCTTTTGAACGAACAAGGTTCTTGTATCTCGCTAAGATTAGTTCGGTAGCAAAGCCGTCCCCCAAAGTGGAAAGCCTAACCAATTCTTCATCAGACAAACTGTCGTAATTTAAAGCCTGCTTTTCAGCCATTTCTCCCCCTCCAATCCTTCATTATGAACAAAAAGGGCTGCCGTTGTGCAGCAGCCCATAAATATTTTTATTTTACAAGTTCAAGAGTTTCTTTTGCAATCATAAGTTCTTCGTTTGTGGGAACAACCAAAACCTTTACCTTTGAACTGTCTGTTGAAATTTCCATCTGTGCGCCACGGATTGCCTTTGCGTTCTTTTCATCGTCGATTTCGATTCCAAAAGCTTCGAGGTTATTGAGTATTGCTTTTCTCATAACAGGTGTATTTTCACCGATACCTGCTGTAAAGATAATAGCATCAACTCTGCCCATTTTCACCATATATGAGCCAATGAATCTTCTTACGCTTTCAACAAACATTGAAAGAGCAAGTGTTGCACGTTCATTTCCCTCAGCCTCTGCTGCTTCAAGATCACGGAAGTCTGAGCTTACACCAGAGATACCCTGAACACCTGATTTCTTATTGAGAAGATTGTCAACTTCGTCAAGGCTAAGATTTTCCTGCTCAGCAATGAATTTAACGATAGCAGGGTCAATGTCGCCGCATCTTGTACCCATAACCACACCCGCAAGAGGAGTGAAGCCCATAGATGTGTCAACCGATTTTCCACCATCAACAGCTGTGATACTTGAACCATTGCCCATATGACAAGTAATCATCTTGAGTTCTTCAGGTTTCTTTCCAAGCATTTTTGCAGCTTCAAGTGACACATACTTGTGAGATGTACCGTGGAAACCATATCTTCTGATTTTGTGCTTTTCATAAAGTTCAAAAGGAACAGCATACATATAAGCTTCCTTTGACATTGTCTGGTGGAAAGCAGTGTCAAAAACACCAATCTGCGGAACATTCGGCATCGCTTCTTCACAAGCCGCGATACCAATAAGGTTTGCAGGGTTGTGGAGAGGTGCAAGAGGAATGCAAGCTTCAAGTGCCTTTTTAACCTCTGCGTCAATAACAACACTGCCGCTGAATGTTTCCCCGCCGTGAACAACTCTGTGTCCAACAGCTGAGATTTCATCCATGCTCTTTATAACACCATAATTTTCATCGGTGAGAGCATCAAGAACCATACGGATAGCATCTGAGTGGTCTTTCATATCCTTTTCAATAACGTTCTTTTCACCGCCGTCAGGAGTGTGATTGAGCTTCGAGCCCTCGATACCAATTCTTTCACAAAGACCCTTTGCAAGAACCTTTTCAGTTTCCATATCAATAAGCTGATACTTAAGAGATGAACTTCCTGCATTGATAACCAAAATTTTCATTTAAACAATTCCTTCTTTCTTATATAATTATGTAAGAATTTTCCTATTTCTGTGCCTGAACACAAGTGATAGCAACAACGCCAACAATATCATCAGCACTGCATCCACGTGAAAGGTCGTTGATTGGCATTGCGATACCCTGGGTTACAGGACCATAAGCCTCTGCCTTTGCAAGGCGCTGAGCCAATTTATAACCGATGTTTCCTGCATCAAGGTCAGGGAACACAAGAACATTTGCGTGACCTGCAACGCTACTTCCGGGAGCCTTTGACTCGCCGATTTCAGGAACGATTGCCGCATCAAGCTGAAGCTCGCCGTCAACCTTGAGGTCAGGATTTTCTTCCTTACAAATTCTTGTAGCTTCAACAACTTTTGTTACATCGTCGTGCTTTGCACTGCCCATTGTTGAGTGTGAAAGCATTGCAACAACAGCCTCTTCTCCAACAAGAAGTTCAAAAGATTCAGCAGAGCAAGCAGCGATTGCAGCAAGTTCTTCGTGGTTGGGATTTTGAACAAGACCGCTGTCTGCAAAAACAAACGCGCCATTCGCACCATATTCGCAATCAGGAACAACAATAAGGAAGAAAGCTGAAACAAGCTTTGTTCCGGGCTTTGTCTTAACAATCTGAAGACTTGGACGAAGTGTGTTTGCTGTTGAGTGGCAAGCACCTGAAACAACACCATCAGCATCCCCAGCCTTTACCATAAGGCAAGCATAATACATATAATCACCAAGAGCAGTAGCCTTTGCTTCTTCATATGTAAGACCCTTTGACTTTCTGAGTTCAACAAAAAGATTAAGGTATTCTTCTGTTTTTTCGTATGTATATGGGTCAATGATTGTAGCACCCGAAATGTCATAGCCCTTGCTGTATTTTTCAACTTCTTCAGGAGTACCTATGATAATGATGTTGGCAAAATCCTCTTTGAGAACTTTTTCAGCCGCCTCATAAATTCTGGCATCCATTGATTCAGGAAGAACAATAGTTTTCTTATCTTTCTTTGCTCTCTCCTTTATTGTGTCTAAAAATTTACTCATTTTACGCCTCCGCAATATAAAAAATTTTCATTTGCTTTAA
Source organism: Clostridia bacterium (assembly GCA_017503225.1). Classification (GTDB taxonomy): domain Bacteria; phylum Bacillota; class Clostridia; order Monoglobales; family Monoglobaceae; genus SIG440. Next base: position 12,268 of record JAFVTM010000040.1, on the reverse strand, counting down.
ATCTTTTCTATTATATAACAAATTTTCCATATATGCAAGAATAATTGCGATTTTTTTATTTTTTTCTCAAAAATGCTTTTCTTATTAAAACTTTTGGAGTATACTATATACAAATATACCCAAAAGGAGTACGCTTATGACTGTTGCCGGCATAGTTTGTGAATATAATCCATTTCACAACGGACACAAATTTCATATAGAAGAAACCCGCAAAAACACGGACGCCGATGCTATCGTGGCAATAATGAGCGGCAATTTTGTCCAACGCGGAGATGTGGCGATTTTTTCAAAGGAACTGCGTGCAAAAGCTGCGACAGAAAACGGAGCAGACCTTGTTCTTGAACTTCCCGTGTTCTTTTCGACCGCCTCGGCAGAACTTTTTGCCCTTGGTGCGGTCAGAACCTTAAACGCCCTTGGATGCATTGATTTTCTGTCCTTTGGTGCAGAATGCAGCGACCTTGGTTCTCTTTGTGAAATAGCAGAGCTTCTTGCCAATGAGCCAACGGAATTTTCAGAACTTTTGAATAAATTTTCCGCATCGGGTCTTTCTTTTCCATCTGCCCGTGCAAAAGTTGTTGAAAATTTTTTGGGCAAAGAAAAAGCGGACATTCTCTCATCTCCCAACAATCTCTTGGGAATTGAATACTTAAAAGCTCTAATTTCAGAAAAAAGCAACATAAAGCCGGTGGCGATTTTGAGAAAAGGAACAGCACACGACAGCACCGAAACAAATGACGGCATAGCCTCGGCATCTTATATACGGGATTTAATCAAGTCGGGCACAGACTTTTCGGAATTTATACCCGAAAGTGCAAACAGCCTCTTGAAAGATGCGGTTCCCCACTCAATAACAAAATTGGAAGAGGCCATCCTCTGCCACCTCATCAAAACCCCGGCAGAAGACTTAAGGAAAATAGCCGACGTCAGCGAGGGACTTGAAAACCGCATAAAAGACGCGGCTCTATCTTCAAAAACCCTTGGCGAGCTATTTGACGCCATAAAAACCAAACGCTACACCCACAGCCGAATAAGACGAATTATCCTTTCAGCGTTTTTGGAGATTACAGAAAGTGACAGACAATCCATCCCCCAATATATAAAAATCCTCGACCACAACGAAACGGGCCAAAAGATAATCGCTAGAGCAAAAAAGACGGCATCCCTCCCCCTTTTGCGAAACACCTCTCAGGTGAACAAACTAAAGAACCCCGAAATAAAAGAGTTGTGGGAAAGAGAGCGAATTTTTGATAAAATATATGCTATGACGGAAATTTAAAAAAGCAGTTCATAACGAACTGCTTTTTTCATCCACAAAGTTCCGCCGTCTTAAAATTTATCACTTTCTTCAAATCATCAAGTGACATTTCCACCTGACAGCCAATCTTTCCGGCGCTGAAAATTATTGTTTCAAAGTTTTCAGCCGAAATATCAATAGTTGTTGTGAAAAACTTTTTCATTCCAATGGGCGAGCAACCGCCGTGAACATATCCCGTAAGGGGCAAAAGCTCCTTTGATTTAATCATCTCTATCTTCTTTTCCCCCACCACCTTGGCAGCTTTTTTGAGGTCAAGCTCCGAGGTCGCCGGAACAACAAAGACATAATTCCTTTTGCTCGCCGCAACCGTCACCAACGTCTTAAAAACCTGCTTTGGGTTTTGACCCAAAACCTCTGCAATTTCCATACCACTGATAGCTTCCTCACAAGGATAGGAAAATTCCATGTGAGGTATTTTCTTTTGGTCAAGTATTCGCATTACGTTGGTTTTTTCCATAAATCTCACCTTTTAGAATGAAAGCCGGGCATCCGCCCGGCTTTTCTTATTTTTGTTTTTTGATTTTATCCCAATATTCCTTTGCCGCCTGCTCGTTTTTGTTTTCTCCGTACTGATAATATTTTTTGTTTTTTATCTTATCAGGCAAATATTGCTGAGCCACATAATGATTGGGAAAGTCGTGGGGATAAAGATAATTCTGTCCCTTTTTCACATCTCCCTCGCCATCACAATGCTTGTTCTGGAGCTGACGTGGGATTTCGCCGGTGTCCATGCTCTCTATATCGTGAAGTGCTCTGCCAAGCGCCAGATAAGCTGAATTTGATTTTGGTGCAGTAGCAAGTAGCACCGCAGCATCAGCAAGTGGGATTCTTCCCTCAGGAAGACCAAGCATAAGCGCGCTGTCAACGCAAGCTTTGACGATAGGAATAGCCATAGGATAAGCAAGACCAACGTCTTCCGCCGCAATAACCAAAAGCCGTCTGCATGCTGTCTGCAAATCCTCCGCCGCAATCAGCCGTGCGAGATAATGCACCGCAGCATCAGGATCAGAGCCACGTATGGACTTTTGGAGTGCGCTCATAACGTCATACTGGCTGTCACCTGACTTATCATATCTGAAAGACTTTCTCTGAGTACACTGCTCTGCGGTTTCCAAAGTTATGGTTATGCTGCCATCTTTGTCAGGCACCGAATATGCCACCGAGAGTTCAAGGGCATTGAGCGCCTTTCTCACATCGCCGTTTGACATCTGGGCAATATGCAAAAGTGCATCATCATTTATCTTGATTTCGCCGCCAAATTCTTCACTCAACACACCGATTGCACGCCTGAGCGCCTTTTCTATATCCTTAGCGGGCACCTGTTTGAACTCAAACACAACCGACCGGCTCAGCACCGCATTATAAATATAAAAATACGGGTTTTCTGTGGTGCTGGCAATCAATGTTATCTTCCCATTTTCGATATATTCGAGCAGGGATTGCTGCTGTTTCTTGTTGAAATTCTGAATTTCGTCGAGGTACAGAAGAATTCCATTCTGCCCGGAAAGCGTCTCGGTCTGTGCGCAGACATCACGGATGTCACTGACTGACGCCGTTGTGGCATTGAGCTTATAAAGTGTCTTTCCCGCAACCTTTGCCAATATATTGGCAACAGTGGTCTTTCCTACGCCAGAGGGCCCATAGAAAATCATATTTGGGATTTTACCGTTTTTCGCAATCTCGGACAAAACCTTGCCCTCACCGATTATGTGGCTTTGTCCCACCACATCAGAAAGGCTTTCGGGTCTTAACCTATCCGCAAGAGGCCTATTCATAAAGAGGATACTTCTTGCAAAGTGCGTCTACACGCTTCGCAGCTTCTTCTTTATTTCCCTCGAAGTCGCAAATAACCATATTGATTATTTGTGCAACCTCGCGCATATCGTCTTCCTTGAAACCACGGGTTGTAACAGCAGGAGCACCAACACGAAGACCGCTGGTAACAAACGGGCTTTGTGGATCGTTTGGTATGGTATTCTTGTTTGCTGTGATTCCGATTTCGTCAAGGTTGTGTTCAACCTCTTTTCCAGTGAGGCCTTTCTTTGAAAGGTCAATAAGCATAAGATGGTTGTCGGTTCCGCCTGAAACAATGTCAATGCCCAAAGACATAAGCTCATCGCAAAGAGCCGCCGCGTTCTTCTTTATCTGTGCCTGATATTCCTTAAATTCAGGTTTTAAAGCTTCGCCAAAGCAAACAGCCTTTGCCGCAATAACATGCATAAGAGGTCCACCCTGATTTCCGGGGAATACTGCCTTGTTTATCATCTGTGCATATTTTTCTTTGCAGAGGATAAGACCACCACGAGGACCGCGAAGTGTCTTGTGAGTTGTGGTTGTAACAAAATCCGCATAAGGCACAGGACTCGGATGAATACCAGCCGCAACAAGACCTGCAATATGCGCCATATCAACCATCAAATATGCCCCTACTTCGTCAGCGATTTCACGGAATTTTGCAAAATCAATTTCACGGGCATAAGCACTTGCACCTGCCAGGATAAGCTTTGGTTTGTGCTTGAGCGCCAGCTCTCTTACCTCTTCATAATTGATTCTGTGAGTAACGCTGTCAACGCCATAAGGAACAACATTGAAATATTTACCTGAAATATTTACCGGTGAACCATGGCTGAGGTGTCCGCCGTGAGCAAGGTTCATACCAAGGTAGGTGTCACCAGGTTCCATTGCAGCAAAAAATACCGCAAGGTTTGCCTGAGCGCCTGAATGTGGCTGAACATTTGCAAATTCAGCACCAAAAAGCTCCTTTGCACGTTCTCTTGCCAAATCTTCAACAATATCCACATATTCACAACCGCCGTAATATCTCTTTCCGGGGTAACCTTCTGCATATTTATTCGTAAGGGGGGTCCCCATTGCCTCCATAACAGCAGGGCTGACAAAGTTTTCTGAAGCAATAAGTTCAATTTTGCTTCTCTGTCTGCCGATTTCCTGCTTTATGGCAGCGGCAACCTCAGGGTCCGCCTTTGTGATGTTTTCAAGTTCAAACATTTTGTTTTCCTCCTTTGTTATTTACAAAAACCTTTTTTTGTTGTATAATAGCATAATTAAATATTATTATACTATAAAATACATGTTTTGACAAGGGGGCTGCAGAAAAAAATGCGGGAAAATCTTGAAAACAAAAAGCAAAGAGCACTTTCTATCATAAAAATTTTTGACGAGGTCTATGGCGATGCCGATTGCACACTGGATTATTCTTCGGCACTTCAGCTTCTCATTGCCACACAGCTCGCTGCACAATGCACAGATGCACGGGTAAATCTTGTCACCCCCAAACTTTTTGACCGATACCAAACCGTTTATGACTTTGCATCTGCTGACCCTGATGAACTATCCTCCCTTATCCATTCCACAGGTTTTTACCGAAACAAAACAAAAAATATCATCGCTTGTTGTCAAAAACTGATTTCAGATTTTGATGGCGAAGTTCCAAGGACTATGGACGAACTTTTGTCTCTCCCCGGCGTAGGCAGAAAGACCGCAAACCTTGTCCTTGGTGATGTTTTTGGCATTCCGGGTATAGTGGTTGACACCCATGCAGGCAGACTCGCGCGCAGAATGGGGTTCACGACCAACACCGACCCATACAAGGTAGAGCTTGACCTCCTCAAAATTATTCCGCCAAAGCATCAGTCGCAGTTTTGCCACCAGCTCGTCTTTCACGGCAGAGAATTTTGCGATGCAAGAAAGCCAAGGTGTCTTGAGTGTCCAATAAAAGATTTATGTCCTCAAAAACTTTAAAATTGAGAGCATTTTGAAGAATTTTCGAGATTTTTTGGTGATAAATGAGTGTAATCAAAAATAATCCTTTGTAATTTCCTTGACTTTTGTTTTTACAAGTGGTACAATATCAGCTGTCGCTAAGTTCGGCGGCGGTGAATGTGGGCGCATAGCTCAGCTGGGAGAGCATCTGCCTTACAAGCAGAGGGTCATAGGTTCGAGCCCTATTGTGCCCACCACATTTCTTTTTAAAGGATATTTGTGATGAAATTTGATTTGCTACCTATTTTGAATGCTGACGGGAGACGGCTGGCGTTGGATGCTCAGCTTGACTTTGTCGGATGCGAAGAACAAGGTGCCGTGTTTTTGACACCTGTCAGGGTAACAGGCGAATTTTTGAACATTGGCGGAAGAATTGAACTTGATGCAAAGGCTGAATGTCGCCTTCGATATGAATGTGACAGATGTCTTGAGAGCTATGAAGCTGATTTTTCCTGTTCTTTCAAAGAAATATTCAAAAAAGAAGATGCAAAAAGCGAAGATGAACAAAGTGCTGATTTTATAATCCTTGAGGGGACGGCCATTGACCTTGATGAAGTGGTACTTCTCAATATGATTGTTCATTTGCCACTCAAACATTTATGTAATGAGGATTGCAAGGGCCTGTGCCCAGACTGCGGCCAAAACCTGAACTTGGGAGAATGTGATTGTGATAATCGTCCCACTGACCCAAGATTTGATGTTTTGGATAAACTTTTGTAGATTATGCAGAGACAATGTTCTCTGTTCAAATTATTTTGATTGGAAAGAGGTGTATTTAGGTATGGCAGTTCCAAAGAGAAAAACTTCTAAAGCAAGAAGAGATAAGAGAAGAGCTAATTGGAAGCTCTTGATCCCTGGAATGGTTGTATGTCCCCAGTGCGGTGAATACAAGATGCCTCACAGAGTTTGCAAGGCTTGCGGATATTATAACGGTAAAGAAGTTATAAAGAAAGAGGCATAGTTAAAGCAAAAACAGTGAAGAAACCCTGTTGTTTTTTGAAAACAGCGGGGTTTTTGTTTTGTATAAAATGAAATAAAGAATATTAAAAAAACTTGCAGTTTAAATATTAGTATGTTATAATAATCTAGGTATACTGTATAACAAATATAAAATTTTGATGCGGAGTGATTTTGTGTCAAAAGAATTTAAGGAAAATGAGGACCTTGAAAGCTTTTTCAGGAGACAGCAGAAGCTTATTAAACAAAACGAAAAATATTCACGGTTTTTGTTTGCGCCCATTGTTGTTATTGTGGCATCACTTTTGATTTTGTCCTATAATGTGACGGCTGGGCGGAGAATTATTGAATTTGACAAGGCTCAAGAGCCAGAGAAAATATATGAAGAATCGTCAAAGAAGATGGAAAAAACAGCCAACAGAGAAGGCAAGATAAATCTCAACACTGCAACGTCTTATGAATTGGACAGCCTTCCGGGGATAGGCGAGGTTAAGGCGGAAACAATCGTAAAAATGCGAAAAGCTATGGGTGGATTTAAATCTGTGGGAGATATTTTGAATGTAGATGGCATAGGCGAAAAAATTTTTGAGCAAATCGCTGATATGCTGTTTGTTGAATGACAGATAATTTTTAAGGAGTGTATAAAATATGCCATTGTTTAAAGGTGCTCTTTCAAAAGAGGGAAAGGGCGTAGAGAAAGGTGAAAGCGAAAAAAAACGGGCAAGTGCCTTGTTTTTTGAAATTTACAGCAGAAAATTCTGGGACATTATAAAGGTCAGCACTATGTTCCTCATAGCATCAATCCCGGCTCTCTTGATTATGATGTTTTTGTCAGGGCAGATTTCTGTTCTGATAACAGATGTTTTCAGAGAATATCTTGATGCTGCCATTAAAATGGAGGGAGTAAATGACCCTGGAGTGCTCACTGCATATGTCTCGATTGCTGATGTTATTATCAGAATATTTATTGCACTGCTTTTGACTGCACTTTGGGGAACGGGTCCGGCAAGTGCTGGTTACAGATACATATTCAGCTGTTTTTCCCGTGAAGAACATGCGTTTGTCTGGAGCGAGTTCTGGGAACAGACATTCAAAAACTTTAAACAAACAATCTGGATCTTTGTTATTGATATGCTGGCTTTCGTTTTGCTTGTTAATGCGTTTTTCTTTTATGCATCCGAGGGCGGAGCTTTCGGCATAATGAAATATGTGATTATGTGTTTCCTTTTGGTTTATACGATGATGCATTTTTATATTTATCCTATTCTGATAAATTTCAAGGTAAAGCTCAGAGAAGCATTTAAGAATGCTCTCTTGCTCACAATAATTGCATTGCCAGCCAACTTCTTGCTTTTAATAGGTGTTTTGGTTATTCATTTTATTATGCCTTGTGTGGGAATAACTATGCCGTCCCTTATGCCATCCTTGGGATACTGGACGGTTTATATTGGAATGGCGCTGTTTATACTTCAAGGGCTTTCGGGTTTTCTGGTTGCTTTTGTGACAAACAGAGTTATGAAAAAATATGTTCTTGATATGGATAGAACGGAAGACAAAAAAGAATTATATTAAAACTTAAACGTGAAAGGTTGTGTTTTTTATGATTAAAGAATATCCACTTTATGATGCACCGCAGATAAAGGACCTTAAGCACCTTGTTGATTATGCGGCGGAAAATTACGGCGAGGATACAGCATTTGAGTTTGAACGTGACGGCGAGGAGATTACAGTCAGCTACATCCAGATGAAAAATGACATCTATGCTCTTGGTACTTATTTTTACAGTCTCGGTCTTCGTGGTGAAAAGATAGCAGTTATCGGTGAAAACAGCTATGAATGGATTGTTACATATCTTGCAACTGTTGATGGCTCGAATATTATTGTTCCAATCGACAAGGAGCTTGGTAGCAAGGAAGTTGCAAATTTGATTAACAGTTGCGGGGCAAAGGCTTTTGTTTATGCTGAGTCAAAGAAAACACTTATTGAAGAAGCAAAGGCGGATATGCCAACAGTCATGCATTATGTGCCTATGGCTGATTTTGGCGAAGTTATTGCTAAGGGCTGTGAAATTATTGAAGGCGGAAACGACGAATTTGAAAAGAACGAAATAGACCGGGAGACCCTTTGTACGCTTATTTATACATCGGGGACAACAGGCACTCCAAAAGGCGTTATGCTGAATCAGAGAAATCTTACAGTTGACATGGTAAACAGCTGTATGAACTTTTTGGAGCCTGCAGGCACTGTTGTTGTGCTTCCGCTTCACCATACTTTTGGATTTATGGCGGGGGTTCTTTGTCAGATTCACAGAGGTTATAAGGTGTATATAAACAACAACCTGAAAAATGTGCTGAAAGATATTCAAAAGGCAAAGCCTCACCATATCAGTGTTGTTCCGCTGTTTGTGGAGACTTTCTATAAAAACCTCTGGAGAACAGTTAAGAAACAGAAAAAAGAAAAGCTTCTTAAAACTCTTATCAAAGTGAGCAACGGTCTTCGCAAGGTAGGAATTGACCTGAGAAAACAGCTTTTCCAGTCGGTGAAAAACGGCTTTGGAGGAAATCTTGAAATGATTATAGCAGGCGGTGCACCTCTCGACCTCAAATATGCAAAGGGATTTGAGGATATTGGTATTCAGGTTATGAACGGTTATGGAATTACTGAATGCTCTCCAATTGTTTCAACGGACAGAAACAAAAAATATCTTTTTGGCGGTGCAGGTGTTCCTATCCCTGGCGTTAAGGTGAAAATTTTTGAACCCAATGAAGACGGCGAGGGCGAAATCCTTGTTAAAGGTGACATCGTTATGATGGGCTATTACAACAACCCAGAAGCAACAGCTGATGCGTTTATTGATGGTTGGTTCAGAACGGGCGACGTGGGAAGACTTGACGAACATGGCTTTATTATTATCACGGGAAGAAAGAAGAATATTATAATTTTAAGCAATGGCAAAAACGTTTACCCTGAAGAAATTGAAGCGGTTATTTTAAATAACGTTGAGGGTGTAAACGAGGTTATTGTGTTTGGCGAGGATGACGTTATCTGTGCTGAAATTTACACAGAAACACCTGAAGAAAAGGAAAGAATCAAAAAGGATGTTCAAGCACTTAATGATACACTTCCCCCAATGAAGCACATCAGACGTGTTATTTTCCGTGATACAGAGTTTGAAAAGACAACCACAAAGAAAATAAAGAGATTTACAAGATAAGAGTTAATCGGTAGAATGGCATTTATGTGCCATTTTACTGCTTAGTGAGAATGTTGGAGCAATTTATGGTAAACATAGGAAATGAATGGGATAATCTTTTAAAGGACGAGTTCGAGAAAGAATATTATCAAAAACTACGTGGTTTTTTGGCGAAAGAGTACAAGACAAAAAGGGTTTTCCCTGATATGTATGATATTTTCAATGCGCTTAAATTCACGTCTTACAGTGATGTGAATGTGGTGATTATCGGTCAGGACCCCTACCATGGCGAGGGCCAGGCACATGGTCTCAGTTTTTCGGTGAAAAGGGGTGTGGAACCTCCGCCATCTCTTAAAAATATTTTCAAAGAGCTAAGTGATGACTTGGGAGTTGCTGTCCCAAACCATGGTGAGCTTACCAAGTGGGCAAAGCAAGGGGTTTTGCTCCTTAATGCAGTGCTAACTGTGCGTATGGGAGAGGCGAATAGCCACAAAAATATGGGTTGGGAAAAATTTACCGACCGCGTAATCGAACTTTTGAATCAAAGAGAAACGCCAGTTGTCTTCTTGCTCTGGGGGGCAAATGCCCGCCAGAAAAAAAGTCTTATAACAAATCCGGTTCACAAGATACTGGAGTCGGTTCATCCAAGCCCGCTTTCGGCATATAACGGATTTTTTGGATGCAAACATTTTTCAGAGACCAATGGGTTTTTGGCGTCAGTTGGCAGAAAGACTATTGACTGGTCTTTGGATTAAAATTTTGGAGGAGAACATATGTCCAGAAAAACAGTAGAAATTTTGGGTGTGAATATTGACAGTATGACCTTTGCCAAAACGGTTGATGTGGCGAAGGATTTAATTAAAACTGATGGAGTGTCAAAGATTTTCACGCCTAACCCTGAAATTATTATGTGTGCAAAAGACGATGAAACTTTAAAAGAAATTTTAAATTCGGCTGATATTTGTACTGCTGACGGCATAGGTGTAGTATATGCCTCAAAAATTTTGAAAAAACCTGTTCCTGAAAGAGTGGCGGGCTTTGACCTTGTTTGTGCATTGCTTGAGCACCTGGCAGAAACAAAGGACGGAGTGTTCCTTTTCGGTGCGAAGCCCGGCGTGGCTGACATGGCAAAAGCAAAAATGGAAGAAAAGTATCCCGGAATCAATATCGTAGGGACAGAAAATGGATATTTTGCGCCTGGTGATGAAGAAAAAATTGTTGAAAAAATAAATGGTTCAGGAGCAAAACTTTTGCTTGTATGTCTTGGCGCACCCAAGCAGGAAAAATGGATTGCAAAGTATCAGGATAGCCTGAAAGTCAATCTTGCAATGGGCGTGGGAGGAACTTTGGATGTTTTTGCGGGAGTTGCAAAGCGCGCACCTGAAGTTTTTGTAAAGCTCAATCTTGAATGGGCATACAGGATTCTCAAAAATCCGTCAAGATATGGAAGATTTGCGGCATTACCGAAATTTGTTATTGAGGTTTTAAAGAACAAACAGCATGGAGGGAATAAATAATGGTTTATATGTTTTTAGCAGAGGGGTTTGAAGAAACAGAGGCTATTGGATGCCTTGACGTTTTGAGGCGTGCAAAAATAAAGGTTAAAACGGTAGGAATATCTGCAAAGTGTGTTACTGGTAGTCATCACGTAATGATAATCGCAGATATACTTAAAGATGAAATAAAGCTGGATGAATTTGATGGTATCATTCTTCCCGGCGGTATGCCCGGTACATCATACCTTGAAAATGATCGTGATGTTATAAATATGATAAAGTATTGCGTGGCTAATAAAAAGATGATTGCATCCATTTGTGCAGCGCCTATGATATCCGGAAAAATGGGACTGCTTAAAGGGAAGAATGCGGTATGTTATCCGGGGTTTGAAGAGTTTCTTTATGAAGCAAACATAGTGGATGCTCCTGTGGTGACTGATGGTAACTTTATAACCGCAAAGGGAGCCGGGGCTGCTATGCTCTTCGGCGCTGAAATTGTTGAATATTTTAAACCCGGAAAGGGTAAGGAGATTCTTGAGCAGATGCAACACGCTGCTATTTGATAGGATTTGATTTAATGACAAACAAAAGGTATGAACTGAGAAAACAAATAAAAAGCGTCAGGTGGATGATTTTCTGGGTGGTTCTTGCTCAGCTTGCGGCAGAAATGGCGGTTGAGGCATTGACCAGTTTTATGAAAAATCCGCCTCATCAGTATGTCCAGATTGCACTTGTAGAGGTTCTTGCAATAGGCGTTCCCATAATAGTTTATGCAAGGTCTGTTTGGACAAGCTCAGGAGAGAACGCAAAGCAGGAGTTTGGGCTCAATCCTTGCGGAATATATTTTGTGGTAATTGCAGCGCTTCTTGGAATTTGCGGACAGTTTGTTATGATTCTTCTCAATATGCCTGCAAATATATTTTCAAAGGTCGTGCTTGAGCAGACCGGAAATGATGGTGTTGCAATGGCTCAAAGTGGTGGAGAACTTTTTCTTGGGATAATTGCTGTTGTGATTATTCCTGCTGTTCTTGAAGAATTCTGGATGCGTGGAATTATTTTTTCAGCATACAACAAGAGCAACACCATTGCTGCTATTTTCTTTACAAGTATTATATTTGCGCTTTTGCATCTTCGGTTAAGCGAGGCGTTTGGGTTTTTGCTTATGGGAATTGTGGCGTCTTTTATACTGATAAAGTCACGGTCCATTTATGCATCAATGATATATCACGCGTTCAGTAATCTTACGGCGCTTATGTTGACAAGCTATATTTTACCCCTTCTCGGGGATTATATTTGGTTTGTTTTTATTGCGGCGGCAGTAGGCTTTGTAATGCTTTTGGCACTGCTTATGCTCCAGAAAAATAAAGTTAGTGTGAACAAACATTTTAGGACCCGTGGACTTGTTTTTGGAAGTATTTTCAGCCTTCCGGTGATTTTAAGTGCTTTTATTGTGGTGCTTAAATACTTTTTGATAAATTTTATAGGATGATTTGCTATGGGAAAAAGAGAGTACAAAAAGCTGTTTTC
>JAFVTM010000039.1 GCA_017503225.1 Clostridia bacterium | reverse complement strand
TCGGTATCGCTCCGTTGCACAAGCACGAAAGCACAGCAGATTTTATCCAAAGTACTGTTCTTATTTCACAAATTCAAGAGTATTTGTTTCTATATTAAACTTTGCATCAAAACCAAAGTAGAAAGCAGCTATGCTCGCGGGCATATAGGTTCTGCCCTGCTCATTATTGAGAAAAACAGGCTTTCCCATTTCAATCTTGCTGCCACCTTCAATGAGGTTTGCAAAAAACAGATTGTTGTCCACCTGAAGAACAATCATAGCACCCTTTTCGTCAGCACCCATAACAAGACGTTCTGCCTCCGCCCATTCTATTTGATAACCAAAATGTTCAAAGATAAACCTGATAGGGATAAAAACCGTATCATCAACGGTTGTAATCTCACCAAAACCCTCTGCTATTTCAATCTTTTCGCCGTCAATCACAACCTCATTGGATGCAGCAAAAGCTGAAACTGAACCGAGCATAACACATAAAAACAAAACAAGTGAAACAAATTTTTTCATAGAATTAACCTCCATTTTAAGGCTTAAGCCTTTGCCATTTCAGCAATAAGCTGTGCTTTATCTGTTTTCTCCCAAGGGAGATCAACATCGCATCTTCCAAAGTGTCCATAAGCCGCTGTCTGCTTGTAAATAGGACGTCTGAGGTCAAGCATATTTATAATTCCGCTCGGTGTAAGGTCAAACACCTTTTCCACAATTTCAGAAATTTTCTCCTCACTGATTTTGCCCGTTCCGAAAGTATCAATTCTGAGTGATACGGGCTTTGCTACACCGATTGAATACGCAAGCTGCACCTCACAGGATTTCGCAAGGCCTGCCGCCACAACGTTTTTAGCCACATATCTTGCTGCATATGCTGCACTGCGGTCAACTTTCGTGGGGTCTTTTCCCGAAAAAGCACCGCCGCCGTGACGAGCATATCCACCATAGGTGTCAACAATAATTTTTCTTCCGGTATGTCCTGAGTCGCCCTGAGGCCCGCCGATAACAAATCTGCCGGTGGGGTTGATGAAAATCTTTGTGTTATCATCCATAAGGCTTTCAGGAACAGTTGTGCGAATAACTTTTTCTTCGATATCACGTCTCAAGGTTTCCATTGGCACATTTTCATCGTGCTGGCTCGAAACAACCACTGCGTCAATACGCTTAACAGTTCCGTCTTCGTTATACTCTGCAGTAACCTGGGTCTTTCCGTCAGGCCTGAGGTAAGGTAAGGTCCCATTCTTTCTGACCTCGGTGAGTTTTCTTGCCATTTTGTGAGCAAGGTCAATAGCAAGTGGCATAAAGCTCTCGGTTTCGTCACAGGCAAATCCAAACATCATACCCTGGTCACCTGCGCCAAGACCCTTTTCCTTATCGCCCTCTTTTGACTCAAGGGCTTCGTCAACGCCAAGAGCAATGTCTGCTGACTGTTTGTCAAGTGCACAGATAACACCACAGGTATCACAGTCAAAACCGTATTTTGCACGGGTATAACCAACCTCGCGTACAGCCTCTCTGACAATATGCTGAATGTCAATGTTTGCAGTGGTGCTTATTTCGCCCACCACAACCACAAGACCGGTAGTAACAGTAACCTCACAGGCAACACGAGCCATTGGGTCCTGTTCATAAATTGCATCAAGGACAGCATCCGAAATTATATCGGAAATTTTGTCAGGATGCCCTTCGGTAACAGATTCTGAAGTAAACAGCTTTTTGTATCCCATTTGTTCTTTCCTCCTGTATATTTATCGTCTTTAGTAAAAGACGGTGTAAAATCAATCTTATAAAATTCTTATACACATTCTTTCACTATGCATTATACCCTTTTTCCTCTTCTCTGTCAACCATAAAAACCCTATATTTCAACACTTTTCCCCCAAATCTCTTGACAATGTTTTCTAAAAATTATAAAATATTACAAAGTACAACAAAATTTTTCTCAGGAGATGTTTATTATGAAAAAAAGTTTCAACACAAAGGATATGGCTATCACCGCATTGCTTATTGCATTTGGGATTATCATTCCCACTATGTTCAGCGGTCTCAGAGTATACCTCCCACCGTTTTCGGCTACTTTAACCGCTCACGTTCCCGTTTTTGTGGCTATGTTCATTTCGCCTATGTCCGCAATTTTTACAAGTCTCGGCACAACTGTGGGATTTATTTTTGCAGGTCTTGACCCGGCTGTTACCGCCCGCGCTTTTTCTCATATCATTTTTGCGATTGTTGGTGCTCTTATGATTAAGAAAAACAACAGCATCATCTTAGTCGGTGCAGTTACTATGATACTACACGCACTTTTTGAAGCTCTTGTTTCACTGCTCTTCTTAAGCACTGGCTGGTCAGCATCAAACGGAAATATGTATTACATCGCTTTTTACGTTACCGGTATAGGAACTCTTATTCATCATATAATAGACTATATAATAGCTATCATCTTGGTTTCTGCCCTTTCAAGAACAAAGGCAATAGGAAAACTGCCCCGTCTTTTCTAAATCCCGGAAGGAGTGATATTATGGCAAACATTGAAAACAGTGCGCTTTTCAAAATCAGTTACGGTCTTTTTGTTGTGACCTCAAATAACGGCACACGTGATAACGGTCTTATCGTAAACACCGTTTCCCAAATCACAGACTCTCCCATAAGAGTTGCTGTGGCTATCAACAAAAAGAATTATTCCCACGACACCATAAAAGAAACGGGAAAAATGAATGTTTGCTGTCTGTCTGTGGATGCTCCCTTTTCAGTGTTTGAAACCTTTGGTTTCAAAAGCGGACGGGATACCAACAAATTTGATGGCATAACACCTGTTCGTTCAGAAAACGGACTTGCAGTTTTGCCCGAATTCATCAATGGATTTATTTCCCTCGAGGTTGAAAGCTATATAGATATAGACTCCCACGGAATGTTCATATGCACTGTCTCTGAGGCAAAAACTCTATCCGATAAAGAAAGTATGACTTACACATATTATCAAAAGAATGTAAAGCCAAAGCCCGAGACGACAAAATCCAAAGGCTATGTTTGCAAAATTTGCGGTTATATCTATGAGGGCGACCCTCTCCCCGAGGATTTCATTTGTCCCTGGTGTAAGCACGGTGCAAGCGACTTTGAAAAGATACAGTAGTTTTGAAAAGAAAAAACACTCAGCTGATATTGGCTGAGTGTTTTTTAATTTTCTTTTGTGATGGATGTATGTCCTTATACTATATTACCATACGCCTTTTATTAGAGATATGTTTCCATTGTTGGCTACACTAATTGTTGTCAACTTTCCAAGTTCCTCCAATAAGACCTTTTGCAATTCATTGGCCATAGCATTATTTTTCAAATCATTGATTGCAAGATCACAAAAACGCACAAGAACCTCTTGTTTAAACAGAGTTTCTTCCACTTTTCTAAAATACGACGTCTTTGCAATTATTCCCCATTTTAAAACCTCAACGTGAAAAGCTGCAACATTTGGATCACACAGTCTTTTGAAACAAAAACCATCTGGCAAAAACGCTTTGCATACCGCCTCTGTTAAAGCTTTAGTTTTAGCACTATAACGTACAGTATCTCTGTCTATCTGTTCTTGTTCTTCCTTTAATTTCTTTTTTTCTTCAATTTTTTCAAACATTGTTTCGAATATTCCCATAGCTTTCTCCTATTTTACAATAGTTTTTCTTTCTTAAACATAATATCTGAACTGCTTAATCAAATATTCAACATCAGAATCGATTAAACCATATTTTGATACCATTTCTGCTTGAACATTACGCAAGATTTCTTTTGCCCTGTCTTTATCCGACATATCATTTGCCGTCTTAATAACCGAAAGATATTTGTTGTAACTTGATGAATCCATCCTTAATTTCCTCCTTTTTAATTCCAAAATAGAATTTTACTATATTATAATTCTAATTTAGAATTATGTCAAGTATTTTTTAGAATATAATTTAACATAATATTCTAAAAAGGAACTATACGCTTATGAAAATAAGAAAACAAAATTATGGAGATAAAAATTTGGTAGGAAAAAACATTGAACGAATACGAAAAGAAAAAGGCATCAAACAAAAGGATTTTATAGCACAAATTCAAATTATGGGATGTGATATGAACCCGACAAGCTATTCAAAGCTTGAAGGTCAGCTTAGAAACGCCACCGATAAAGAAGTTTTTGTAATAGCAAAAATCCTTGGCGTTGCTATGGAGGAACTATTTTAAATGAATATAAATATACTAAAAAATCCCCGTACTACCGTACGGGGATTTTTGGCGTCGTTAAGAGGATTCGAACCTCCGACCTACCGCTTAGGAGGCGGTCGCTCTATCCTGCTGAGCTATAACGACAAGTTTTCACAAAACTTATTCTATCACACATTAAGGGGTTTATCAAGGCTTTTTTACACAAAATCACTTAAAATTATATTGCTCACAAAAAAGCCTTCGTTTGAAAATCGTATATTCCCATTCTCCCGTATCAGATGTCCCGTCGTGGTGTATTTTTTAAGTGATTCACCAAAGACCTCATCAATCTTTTCTCCAAACCGTGACGAAAATTCTTCTTCGCTTATTCCCTCTGTCATTCTGAGACCAAGAAAAACAAATTCACTCATCAAATCAAACTTTGACAAATCTTCACGCATAATTTCTGCACTTTTATTTTTTTCTATTTTCTTGATATATTCCAAAATCCCCAGTGCATTTGAAAACCGTTTCCCATCCATACACGAAAAAGCACCTGCACCAAGACCAAGGAAGTCCACACACTTCCAATATTTTTCATTGTGCTTTGAGGTTTTATTTCCTTTTGCAAAATTGGAAATTTCATAGCGCCTATACCCTGCATCGTCCAATTTTTTAACTGCCAAATCATACATATCAGCGACAAGGTCATCATCAGGGAGGCTTAACTCCATATCCCAAAAAGGCGTACCCTCTTCAACTTTCAATGAATAGCAGGAAATATGCTCCGCCCCAAAACCTACAGCCTCATCAAGTGTATTCTCCCAATCAGCAAGTGTCATACTGGGGAGTCCATACATAAGGTCAAGGGATATATTTTGAAATCCCGCATTTCTCGCATTTTGAAAACAATCCTTAAAATCCTCAAAGGAATGTATCCTACCAAGTTTCTTAAGAAAACCATCACAAGTGGACTGAAGACCGATGCTCAAGCGGTTTATCCCTGCATTCTTAAGCTTCAAAAGTCCGTCAAAATCAATTGTTTTCGGATTGCATTCAGCGGTAATTTCAGCATCAGGACTTATTTCAAAACACTCTTTCAGACGCAAAAGAGTTTCACAAATAAATTCAGGATCAACAGCCGTTGGCGTTCCCCCGCCAAAGTAAACAGTATCATACTTTTTGTGATAACGCGTGGACTGAATTTTTATCTCTTCAAGAAGGGCAGAAAAATAGGGCTCTATCAAGCTTTCCGATTTTGCATAAGAATTGAAGTCGCAATAAAGACACTTGCTTTTGCAAAAAGGAATGTGAATATAAAGCCCTGCGTTTTTCATTATTTCTCCTAACGACAGAAAGTCTGCCACTCTTAGATTTAGTCAAGTTTGAGCACCGACATAAACGCCTCTTGCGGAACTTCCACCGAGCCCACCTGACGCATACGTTTTTTGCCCTCTTTTTGTTTTTCCAGAAGCTTTTTCTTTCTGGTGATGTCACCGCCGTAACATTTTGCCAAAACGTCCTTTCGCATAGCACGGACGGTTTCACGAGCGATAATCTTGCTGCCCACCGCCGCCTGAATTGGAATTTCAAAAAGTTGACGTGGTATTGAGTCTTTCAGCTTTTCAGCAATTCGTCTGCCACGGGCATAAGCCTTTTCCTTGTGAACAATGAACGAAAGTGCGTCCACCATATCACCATTAAGCAAAATATCAAGCTTCACAAGGTCAGACTTTTGATAATTCTTCATTTCATAGTCAAATGATGCATAACCACGAGTTCTTGACTTGAGAGCGTCAAAGAAATCATAGATAATTTCATTTAAGGGTAGCTCATACTTAAGGGTAACACGGTTTTCATCAAGATAGGTCATATCAATATAAGTTCCGCGGCGTTCCTGACAAAGTTCCATAATGCTTCCCACAAATTCCTTTGGAGTCATTATGTTTGCGGCAACAATTGGCTCTTTCATATAGTCAATTTCCTGAGGTTCGGGAAGATTTGTCGGGTTTGAAATTGTCAGCATTGTGCCGTCGGTTTTGTACACCTGATACTCAACCGAGGGAGCTGTGGTAACCAAATCAAGATTATATTCTCGCTCCAGGCGTTCCTGTATAATTTCCATATGCAAAAGTCCAAGGAATCCGCATCTGAAACCAAAGCCCAAAGCCACCGAAGTTTCAGCATCAAACTGAAGTGCTGCATCGTTGAGCTGAAGCTTTTCAAGAGCATCTCTCAAATCGTTGTACCTTGCTCCGTCTGCGGGGTAAACACCCGAATAAACCATTGGTTTTACTTCTTTATATCCAGGAAGAGCATCTTTTGCACCGCCTTTTGCCAATGTTACAGTGTCACCAACCCGAACATCACGGACATTTTTTATGCTGGCAGCGATATATCCAACCTCGCCCGCCTTGATTTCTTTAGCCGCAAGCACGCCAAGGGGATTGAGATAACCCACCTCAACAACATCAAAGGTGCTTCC
This sequence comes from Clostridia bacterium, assembly GCA_017503225.1. Taxonomy (GTDB): domain Bacteria; phylum Bacillota; class Clostridia; order Monoglobales; family Monoglobaceae; genus SIG440. The sequence goes on along the minus strand of JAFVTM010000039.1, from coordinate 3,201 downwards.
GCTTGACATCATCTTTATTGTGTCGCCTACTTTCAGTTTTCCGTCAACCACACGGACGTATGCAATAACGCCCTTATAGCTGTCATAATACGAGTCAAAAATCAGTGCTTTAAAAGGCGCACTCTCATCTCCCGACGGGGGCGGAACGTCCTCTACTATTCTTTCAAGAACCGCCTCAATGTTTATCCCATTCTTCGCCGAAACCAAGGGAGCATTTTCCGCATCAATACCGATGACGTCCTCGATTTCCTGCTTAACAACCTCGGGTTGCGCCGATGGCAAATCTATTTTGTTTATAACCGGAACAAGCTCCAAATCGTGCTCAAGTGCAAGATAGGTGTTTGCAAGGGTCTGTGCCTCAATTCCCTGAGCCGCATCCACGATGAGAATCGCACCCTCACAAGCAGCAAGGCTTCTGGACACCTCATAGTTAAAGTCAACGTGCCCCGGAGTATCAATAAGATTGAGAACATACTTTTCCCCGTTCTTTGCCGAGTACAAAAGCCTTACCGCACGGGCCTTTATTGTGATTCCTCGTTCTTTTTCAAGGTCCATATTGTCAAGAATCTGGTCCTGCATTTCACGGTTAGTGAGGGAATCCGTTATCTCCAAAAGACGGTCAGCAAGGGTTGACTTTCCGTGGTCAATATGTGCAATAATGGAAAAATTTCGTATGTTCTTCTGGTATTCGTTCATCTTGTTTTTCCTTCCGAAAAATTTGTAAATTAGCCTTTATATCCATTGGGATTTTGCTGCTGCCATCTCCATCCGTCAGCACACATATCCTCAAGTGTCTTTTTCGCTTCAAATCCGATTTCTTCTTTTGCTTTCTTGGGGTCCGCAAAGCAAGCATCAATATCCCCTGGTCTGCGAGCCTCAATCGCATAAGGAAGCTCTCTTCCGCAAGCCTTTGAAAAAGCTTTTATCATATCAAGAACACTGTAACCCTGACCTGTTCCAAGATTGTAAGTAACAACCCCGGATTTCTTTGAAATCTTTTCAAGAGCACGAAGATGCCCATCAGCAAGGTCAATAACGTGAATATAATCACGCACTCCCGTACCATCCGGTGTATCATAATCGTTTCCGAAAACGTGAACCATCTCACGCTTGCCAACCGCAACCTGAGCGATGTATGGCATAAGGTTGTTGGGTATTCCCTGAGGGTCTTCACCGATAAGACCGCTTTCGTGAGCACCTACGGGGTTAAAATATCTTAAGATTGCAATGTCCCAATCAGGGTCAGCAACAGCCAAATCCCGAAGGATTTTTTCAATCATAAGCTTTGTTCTGCCATAAGGATTTGTGCACGAAAGAGGGAAATCCTCACAAATCGGAACAGTATGGGGCTTTCCATAAACCGTCGCCGATGAGCTGAACACCAACTTTTTAACACCAAATTCACTCATAAGCTCACAAAGGTTAACTGTGCTGAAAATATTGTTGTGATAATACCAAAGAGGCTTTGCAACAGATTCTCCAACAGCTTTAAGTCCCGCAAAATGAATAGCCGCATCGAACTTATTCTCTTCAAAAACGCGTCTCAAAGCTTCCTTTTCTACCATATCTATTTCATAAAACTTTATGGATTTTCCTGTAATTTTTTCAACTCTTTTAAGAGCCTCCTCCGAGCTATTTGAAAGGTTGTCAACGACTGTAACCTCGTATCCTGCCTGAAGCAGCTGAACACAAGTGTGACTGCCGATATATCCTGCACCGCCGGTAACCAAAATATGCATAATCCATACCTCCGCTTTGTTTTTTCACAACATATTTATTTTGAATTTATATTTTAGCACACTTTAACCGAAATTTCAAGTATTTTAAGAGTCTTCCCCGCTCCTGCAAAAAACTTTGGTGCCAAATAGTACCATTTTTATGCTTTTGCCCGATTGTATGCTATACTTATAAAGGGGTGCGAAAAGCATTCTCCGCACGACTCGTTGTTGCTACACAAACACAAAAAGGGCGGCTCTGCCGTCCTTTTTTGTTATATTTTTTATTCCAGATAATCCTTAAGCTTTTTGCTGCGGCTTGGGTGTCTCAGCTTTCTCAGCGCCTTTGCCTCAATCTGACGAATTCTTTCACGGGTAACGTTGAATTCCTTGCCCACTTCTTCGAGAGTTCTTGCCCTGCCGTTGTCAAGACCAAAACGGAGTCTCAAAACCTTTTCTTCACGGGGTGTAAGGGTGCTCAAAACGTCCATCATCTGCTCTTTGAGAAGTCTGAATGTGGCTGCATCCTGAGGTGCCGGGGTTTCGTTGTCCTGAATGAAATCCTGGAGCGAGCTGTCTTCTTCTTCACCAATAGGAGTCTCAAGTGACACAGGCTCCTGTGCGATTTTCATAATTTCGCCTATTTTATCGATTGGCATATTGAGTTCCTTTGCAACCTCTTCAGGCAGCGGGTCACGTCCGAGTTCCTGAACAAGCTGTCTTGTAACTCTTATAAACTTGTTGATTGTTTCAACCATATGAACGGGAATTCTGATAGTTCTTGCCTGGTCAGCAATGGCACGTGTAATAGCCTGTCTTATCCACCAGGTAGCATAAGTACTAAATTTGTAGCCTTTGGTATAGTCAAATTTTTCAACAGCCTTGATAAGACCAAGATTTCCCTCTTGAATAAGATCCAAAAATAACATTCCGCGTCCTACATAGCGTTTAGCGATACTTACAACAAGTCTGAGGTTTGCTTCAGCCAAACGATGCTTTGCATCCGCATCACCATCAACCATTTTTTGGGCAAGCTCCGCTTCCTCTGTCCCTGAAAGAAGAGGCACCTTTCCGATTTCCTTTAAGTACATACGTACGGGGTCGTCAATGCTTACGCTGTCAGGCACAGACAAATCAGCAAGCTCGTCCTCGGTGATTTCAAAATCGTCATTTTCTTCAAGCTCAGGAATCTCATCGCCGAAATTTCCAACAATCTCAATACCCTGCTTTTCAATAAAATCATAAATTCTCTCAATCTGCACAGGGTCCATTTCAACAGCTTCAAGCTTTGCCGAAATATCGCTGTATGAAAGCTCTCCATTCTTTTTACCCAGCTCAACCAATTCCTGAACAGCTTGTTTTTGCATATCCTTGGTTGTAGGGGTCTTTTTGGTTTCCTCTGCTGCCTTTGCAGCGTTTTCCTTTTTAGCCATAAATCTTCGCCTTTCTATTTTTTATCCTTTTTAAGTCGTTCCATTATTTCCTG
>JAFVTM010000038.1 GCA_017503225.1 Clostridia bacterium | reverse complement strand
GCGGTTTTGTTCATTTTTCTAAGGAAGCAAAAATATTTATCTTATGAAGGAATAAAATAACCCCAACTTTTTATTAAAGGTAGGGTTATAATTTGGTGCGGGCGAAGGGACTTGAACCCCCACGATAAAATCACTAGATCCTAAGTCTAGCGCGTCTGCCAATTCCGCCACATCCGCATATTAAGTTTTTACCTCTTAATTTTTACACGGTGGAGGTACACCGAGGAGGAGCATATCGCTTAATCCTCATCTATGAAAACGGAAAATCCGTAATCAACAATAAATTCACATACAGGACGGAACCTAAGTCTGGCGCGTCTGCCAATTCCGCCACGGGCGCATATAAAAACTGTTACCACGTGAGTATAGCAAACTTTTGGGGAAAAGTCAAGTTAAAATAGTGTAAAAATCAAAAAAACTTCTGCCCTAAACCTTACAAAGCAGAAGTTTTCAAAATTCATAAATACTTTTTCATATGCCCAAGGGCATTTTTTTCAAGGCGTGACACCTGCGCCTGAGAAATTCCGATTTCATTGGCAATTTCCATTTGGGTCCTGCCCATAAAAAACCTCAACTTCAAAATATTTCTTTCCCTTTTATTGAGCTTTTTCATGGCTTCCTTGATAGCAATCTCCTCAAGCCAAAAATCATCATTGTTTTTGTTGTCTTTTACCTGATCCATAACAAAAATTGCATCTCCGCCATCGTGATATACCGGCTCATAAAGGGAAACCGGGTCCATAATTGCATCAAGAGCTGACGAGACCTCCTCGTGACTTGCTCCGATTTCAGCTGCAATTTCATCAAGTGTAGGTTCTTTCAAATTCTTGTTTACCAATCTTTCCTTTGCAGACAACGCCTTGTATGCAGTATCACGAAGAGAACGGCTTACACGAATGGATGTATTATCCCGAAGATACCGTCTTATTTCACCGACAATCATCGGCACTGATGTCTTTTGTTGAAACAGCGTTTTTAGCGGGCTTGCTGTCTCTTTTAAAAACCAGCTGCGAGATAATCACACCTGAAAAAATCAAAATGCAGCCAATATATCCAGGCGTACTCATTTTTTCTTTGAGTATGAGCATACCGCCTATTGCACCAAACATTGACTCTGTGGAAAGAATAATTGATGCATATGTGGGGTCAGCGTTCTTCTGTCCAATAATCTGACACGTATACGCAACACCTACCGACAAAAGTCCGCAATAAAGAATGGGGACAAGCGCCTGCTGAATCATTTCTATTGCCGTGCTTTCAAACACGCCAGCAACACAGAAATTCAAAATTGCACAAAAAACGAATTGTATTGAGGCAAACCTAAGAGAATAAATTTTGTCAACGAAACGGTCAATTATAAGAATATGCACCGCCCAGAACACCGCATTCAAAAAGAGAATAACGTCGCCATAGCTTATTTTCCAACTTACCGAAAAATCTTCTCCTACGACACAAAGAAAAAACATTCCTATCACTGCCAAAAAAGCTCCAAGCCAAATATTGAGGTTTGTTTTCTTGCCAAGAAAAATGCCAAAAATCGGAACAATCACCGTATAAAGACCCGTCATAAAGCTAGTTTTCCCTGCACTTTGGGTAATCTCAATACCTTTTTGCTGAAGTGCCGATGCGGTAAACAAAGCAAGTCCTGCAAGGACACCTGCAAGAACGGTAGTTTTCGTTTTTTGTGTATGTATTTGCTTGTCTGGTTCTTTCTTTTCAAAAAATAAAATAACCGGAATAAGCGACAAACCGCCAAGAACAAATCTTATACCATTAAAAGTAAAGACCGGAACAAAATCTGCGCCCATACGCTGTGCCACGAAGGCAAAGCCCCAAATCATAGCGGTAAGTAGCAATATCCCAAGGGATTTAAAATTCTTCATTTTTAAGACGTCTCCTTGAATCAAATTTTACGCAACTGTCATTATAACCCAAAGTCCCATATAAGTCAACAAAAAGCACACCCAAAGTTTCAGGGTGTGCTATATCTTTTATTTTTCAAGAAGATTATTTTCGGTCGTCCAAATGATTTCGCCTTCTTCTATCCTGCATTCATACATTTCTGAAAGCTTTTCATCAAGTACAAATTCGGTAAGCAAAGAGCTGTGGTCAATGACCCACCAACGCCATCTCCCAAGGTAAAAGGTTTCACCGTTATTCTCAAACTTTCCTGCAATTTCAAATATATGCTGATTTTGAGTTTCGCCGTCCACCTCACCGAAAACCGAATACAAAAAGGATGAAACAACCTCTTTTTCTGCATCGTCAACATCACAGACATTTTCAAAAAAAACCTGTCCTCTGATAACTGCAGAATCTTCTGTTATGGCACGGGCTTCTTTTTTCATTTCATTTGTTGCCGTAGCGCGCAAAGATTTTTGCTCTATATCACTGTCAACCTCTGACACTGTCTTATCCTGGGTATGATTTTCTTTTGCAGGCATCACCTTTTCAGCCAAATCGTCTACGCTTTCCTCGTTTCCACCAAGAGCAGTCTCTCCATTTTTCACTTCTGACACAGTTACGGGAACATTTTCATTCATTTTTTGAATCTGCGGATAAAAAATTGCTGCTGCTGAAATGACCAGAACTGCCGCTATTGCCCCGCCGTATCTCACCGCAAGCTTATAAACTTTTCCTGATTGTTTTTTTGTTGCTTTTTCAAAAATCTCGTCAATAAGTTCACGTCTTGTTTCAAGTGAGTCATTTGCTTCCTTATAATATTTCCTAAACAAAATCATATCCCCCTTTGAGCCTTTCACGAAGAATCTTTCTTCCACGGCTGAGCTGTGATTTAACTGTTGACTGGTTAATCTTAAGCGCTTTGGAAATTTCCTCTATGGACATATCCTCATAATAAAAAAGGTGAATAACCGCTCTGTATTTTGGTGCAAGCTCCAAAACCGCATAATAGACGTCCCCTTTTTCCTCTGTTTCAAAGGGTATTTCTTCCTTCAGTTCTGTCATAGGCACCGTTTTTTTGTGCCAGCTTGATGAAAAAATACTGTGACTGCAATTTATTGCAACACGAATAAGCCACGCTTTTATATGCTCATCGCTTTCAAAGCTGCGGTCTGTTTTGAGAAACCTTAGGAATGTCTCCTGAACCACATCCTCCGCTGTTTCGCGGTTCTTGGTCTGAGACAAGGCAAGGCGGTAAACCATATCAAAATATTTTTCAACAATCTGTCTTTTTTCTTCCATCCAAAGCGTCCTTTTCTTGCACGAAAACACCTTTCAGTAATAATACCAGAAATAGCCCTGAAAGGTTGCATTATGATTTTATTTTTTAATCTTCCCTTTTTATAAAATATCACAACTTTTATAAAAAACAATGAGCCGGGAAAACCCGACTCATTTATGTGCATTTTTTATTTGTTCAAATACTTTGCAACTTCTTGTGCAACAAGCTTTGTAACCATCTCAATGTCATTTGAAGACATTGAAGCACCCTTTGTGAGGTCAGCTTTTCCGTTGCTGCTGAAGAGTTCCATCTTCTTCATACTTTCCTGCTTAACAGCTTCAACTGCGGCAGGGATGAGGTCGATAAGACCCTTGTCCATACTTGAGAACTTCTTGAACTCAGCCTCAACCGCTGCAACGTTTATATCAGTGAAGATGTTAACCTTGCTGATACCTTCGTGGATAGCCTGTCTGAAATCGTTGTCTGTAAGACCTGAGCCACCGTGAAGAACAAGGGGAACATCAACTGTTTTTGCTATTGTGCGGATTCTTTCAAAGTCGAGTTTTGGCGGAAGCTTGTATGCACCGTGAGCATTACCCACTGCAATAGCCAAAGCATCAACGCCAGTTTTTTCAACAAAATCCTTTGCGAGAGCCGGGTCGGTGAAGAACTTTGATGGGTCTTCAAGATGCGAGCTGCCCTCTGCAGAGCCTTCGTTGTCACCAACGTGACCGAGCTCACCTTCGATTGTTGCACCATAAGAATGTGCAATGTCTGCCATTTCCTTAACCTTGCGAACGTTTTCTTCGTATGAATCTGTAGAGCAGTCATACATAACAGATGTAAAGCCAAGTTTCAAAGCTTTCACACAAGTGTCATATGTAAGACCATGGTCAAGGTGAACAACAACTGGAACAGAAGCTTTCTTCGCCATGGGGATGAGATAGTAAGATACCTCATCAAGCGGTCCATAGGGAAGAAGTATTTCAGCAGTACCCATAATAACAGGTGAGCGTGTTGCTTCAGCCGCATTGATAATTCCGCGTGCAAGTTCAAGGTTTACAGCATTGAAAAGACCAACAGCATATTTATTTTGCTTGGCAGGTCTTAAAACCTCGTTCATATTAACTAACATTTTATAATCCTCCTTAGTGAAGTCATAATTGTAAACAACTTAATGTAACCAGATAATTATATATTATTTTTGCAGGAAAGTCAATATCCTTTTCTGCCATTATTTAGTTTTTAAGGCTATGAATTGGAGCAGGAATTCTTCCACCGCGATTTATGAACTCACAGCTTGAATATTCGTGCACCGGCATAATAGGCGCATATCCCAAAAGGCCACCAAACTCAACCATTTTGCCAATGCCTTTGCCAACCACCGGAATAATTCTTACCGCTGTTGTTTTCTGGTTTATCATACCGATTGCCGCTTCATCTGCAATAATCGCTGAAATGGTTTCTGCCGGAGTATCCCCGGGAACAGCTATCATATCAAGCCCAACAGAGCAAACGCAGGTCATCGCCTCAAGCTTGTCAAGTGTAAGCGCACCGCACTCTGCTGCAGAAATCATACCTGCATCCTCACTTACGGGAATAAACGCACCACTCAGGCCTCCAACATAGCTGGACGCCATAACTCCGCCCTTTTTAACAGCATCGTTAAGGAGTGCAAGTGCCGCTGTTGTACCGTGGGTTCCGCATTTCTCAAGACCCATTTCTTCCAATATATACGCAACACTGTCACCAACCTCAGGTGTCGGCGCAAGTGACAAATCCACTATTCCAAAAGGTACTCCAAGACGTCTTGACGCCTCCTGAGCCACAAGCTGACCCATTCTTGTAATTTTAAACGCCGTTTTCTTTATCACATCAGCAACAGTTCCAAAATCTTTACCTTTGACCTTTTCAAGTGCCGCCTTAACCACACCGGGACCGCTGACACCTACGTTAATGACCGCATCGCCCTCGCCCACGCCGTGGAATGCGCCTGCCATAAAGGGATTGTCCTCTACCGCATTGGAGAACACCACAAGCTTTGCACAGCCAAATGACTGATTATCCGCTGTCCTTTCAGCAGTTTTCTTTATAATTTCACCCATAAGCTTCACTGCATCCATATTGATTCCTGACTTGGTGGTAGCAACACCTACAGAAGAACAAACTCTTTCGGTAACCGCCAGTGCCTCAGGAATTGATTCAATAAGAATCTTATCGCCCTTTGTGAAATCCTTGTGAACAAGGGCAGAAAAACCACCAATGAAATTTACGCCCGTATCTTTTGCTGCACGGTCAAGGGTTTTCGCAAAGCAAACATAATCCTTTGCATCACTTGCCCCGGCAATCAGGGAAATAGGGGTCACCGATATTCTCTTGTTTATGATGGGAATACCATACTGACGGCTGATGTCTTCGCCTGTCTTCACCAAGTCCTTAGCAAGACGAGTAATCTTTTCATAAATCTTTTCACAGGCTTTTTCTGCACTGCTGTCAATGCAATCAAGCAGAGAAATGCCCATAGTAATAGTTCTTATATCAAGATGCTGGTCATCAATCATCTTGATTGTTTCCATAATCTCTCTTGTGTTAATCATATCTGCCTCCGAAACTCTCTCTCTTAAATTCTGTGCATAGAATTGAAAATCTCTTCATTCTGCACCCTTATATCAACACCGATTTCCGCACCTATTTTCTCAAGATCAGAAACAACAACAGAAAAATCTGTCTTTTCGCTCATTTTAACCAGCATAACCATTGTAAAAATATCCTGCATAATTGTCTGGTTGATATCAAGGATATTCACCCCGTTTTCGAAAAGCGAATTGCTAACCTTTGCTATAATTCCGGAACGGTCAATCCCCATAACTGTAACTACCGATTTCATCTTTCGTAACACTCCTTAAGTTTTATTGTCTAACGTGTTTTGAATCTGTATATTGTGCCAATTTAACACAAAATATTACACTAGTTTATTATACATCCCTATGAAACTTACGTCAAGTAAAATTTAGCTAAAAAATCTGTTGAAAAATTTTCTTTTTCGTGGTAAAATATAGAATATAATTCCATTTTACAGTGAGGATTTTGATATGTTTCTTCCTATATCAAAAGACGATATGAAAAAACGCAAAATCACACAGTTTGATTTTGTTTATATAATCGGCGATGCATATGTTGACCATTCAAGTTTTGGTCACGCCATTATTTCGCGCATTTTGGAGGCAAACGGGTTTTCAGTGGGAATTATTTCCCAACCTGACTGGCACAGCCCTGATGCATTCTGCGAACTTGGGGAGCCACGGCTTGGTTTTCTTGTGTCAGGTGGAAATCTCGACCCAATGGTGAACCGCTACACTGTTTCAAAAAAAGTGAGGTCCACCGACCTTTACTCCCCAGGCGGCGAAATCGGCAAACGTCCCGACAGAGCTACCATTGTTTATTGCAACCGCATTCGCGAGGCTTTTGGCAAAAAAATACCTATCATAATAGGTGGAATAGAAGCAAGCCTCAGACGCTTTGCTCATTATGATTACTGGTCAGACAAAGTCCGTCGCAGTATTCTTATTGATAGTGGTGCTGATTTGCTCATTTATGGTATGGGTGAACACCAAATCATAGAAATCGCAAATCTTCTCAAAATGGGGGTTCCCGTAAACGAAATAAAAAGTGTTGCGGGCACAGTATACATTGAAAATGCCGGTGCGAGTTTTCCCGAAAATTATATTGAAATCCCATCCTTCGACCAGGTTTCAGGTGATAAACAGCTTTACGCCAAGGCTTCAAAAATTCAACACGAAGAACAAGATGCCTTTCGTGGAAGAACAATTATCCAGGCTGACAATGCCGACAAGTATATCGTTCAGCTTCCGCCATCACCACCCCTCTCCACCGAAGAGCTTGACGCGGTTTATGAGCTTCCATATGAAGGAACATATCACCCAAGCTATGAAAAATTTGGCGGTGTTCCGGCAATTTCAGAAATTGAATTCAGCATAACCTCCTCCCGAGGTTGTTTTGGTGCTTGTAATTTCTGTACCCTTGCTTTTCATCAGGGAAGAACCGTTATTCCAAGAAGTCACCAATCAATTTTGCGTGAGGCTGAAAAGCTGACGCAAAAACCTAACTTTAAGGGCTACATCCACGATGTCGGAGGGCCT
>JAFVTM010000037.1 GCA_017503225.1 Clostridia bacterium | reverse complement strand
TTGACACCGCAGTTGCTGAGCAGAATTTTGAAGAAGCGGCACGTCTTCGCGATGAAATCAAAAGCTTGAGAGGTGAACATAAATGAGTAAAGCCTTTTCTATGTGGTACACAAAATTTGGTCCCTCAGGGGATATTGTTCTTTCCTCAAGGGTTCGCCTTGCACGAAACTTTTCTGATATTCCCTTTGGAAAACATATGACAATTGAACATCAAAACACTGTTATTTCTCGTTGCCGCGAGGCTCTTTCTGATATGAAGTTTATAGATTTTTCTGAGATGCCGCCTGTCCAGAAACAATCCCTCTCAGAGTGCCACCTCATAAGTCCTGCTATGGCAGACAGCAAAAAACGTTCCGGAATTCTGGTAAATAGTGACTGTTCAAACTGCATAATGCTTGACGAAGAGGACCACATAAGAATTCAAACAATGGCACCAGGTCTCGACCTTGAACTTTGTATAAAAGAAGCAAATCGAATTGATGATATTCTTGAATCAAAATCAGATTATGCATTTCACAAAAATTTTGGCTACCTCACTCAGTGCCCTACAAATCTTGGCACAGGCCTTCGGGCATCGGTTATGATGCATCTTCCCGCCCTCACCCAAAGTGGCAGAATGGAAAGCATAATCCGCTCCCTTTCAAAGCTTGGTCTTGCCGTGAGAGGTTTCTATGGTGAAGGCAGTCAGGCTCTTGGAAATATTTATCAAATTTCAAATCAGGTGACTCTCGGCATCTCCGAAGAAGAAATTCTCGAAAAACTTATATTTCTTGTTACTGATCTTATTGAGAAAGAGCGTGACCAAAGCCGAAGACTTTATGAAGAAAACAGAATCTCCCTTGAAGATAAACTTATGCGGTCATTCGGGATTCTCACAAATGCAAGACTTCTTTCTTCCCTTGAAACCATAAATCTCATTTCAGATGTAAGATGGGCAATAAACTTGGGAATAATAACCAATATAAACCTAGAAACCTTAAGTGCTGCGTTTTATAATACGCTTCCTGCCACCATTACACAAAATTACAATCTTTCATCTGCGGCAGAACGTGACCTGAAACGAGCAGAAATCATCAAATCAAGTCTTTTGGCTTAAATTCAAAAAAGAAAGGATGTTTTTTATGTTTGAACAAAAACTTACACAGCGTGCAAAAACCGCCATAAACCTGGCTGGAAACTGTGCTATGGAACTGGGCCACAACTATATAGGCACCGAACATCTTCTTCTTGGTCTTTCAAAAGAAGGTACCGGTGTCGCAGCTAAGGTCCTAGCTGAAAACAACATAACTCCAAGCAGAATAATTGACAAAATTGACTTTTTCGTAGGCTCCGACCTCCCCATAAATAATCCCCAAATCGGCTTTACCCCAAGAACAAAAAGTGTACTTCAGCACAGCTACACCGAAGCAAGACGCCTTGGTCACAACTATATTGGAACAGAACATATTTTAATCGCACTGCTCCGTGAAAACGAAAGCCTTGCTGTTCGCATCCTGTCGGACCTTGACATAAATCCACAAAAGCTTTATGGGGATATTTTGAGGCTTATGAACGAAAATAATTTTGGTGAACTACAAAGTGACGGAACGTCCGCTGACAGTTCCGTAAACAATGTAAAAAAACCAAAATCCGAAAAGACACCCACCCTTGACAAATTTGGCCGTGACCTGACTCAAATGGCAAGAGAGCTGAAGCTCGACCCGATAATCGGTCGTGATACTGTTATCGAACGTGTAATACAGACTCTCAGCCGCCGCACAAAGAACAACCCCTGCCTTATTGGCGAGCCCGGTGTTGGAAAAACCGCTATCGCAGAGGGCTTAGCACAAAAAATTACAAGCGGCGCTGTTCCTGAAATCTTAAAGGACAAAAAGGTTATAAACCTTGACCTTTCCTCAATGGTCGCAGGGGCGAAATACCGCGGTGAATTTGAAGAACGTCTCAAAAACGTTATGGAGGAAATTCACAAGGCGGGAAACATCATTCTTTTCATCGACGAAATTCACACCATCGTGGGTGCAGGCGCAGCAGAGGGTGCTATTGATGCAGCAAACATTTTAAAACCTGCACTGTCAAGAGGCGAAATCCAGATTATAGGTGCTACAACTTTAGAAGAATACCGAAAATACATCGAAAAAGACTCTGCCTTAGAGCGCAGATTTCAGTCCATTCTCCTTGAAGAACCTACTCCCGAAGAAAGCATAGAAATTCTCAAAGGTATCCGTGACAAATACGAGGCACATCACAGGGTAACAATCACCGACAGTGCTATCGAGGCGGCAGTAAAAATGTCAATCCGCTATATCCCCGACAGATTCCTTCCAGACAAAGCCATTGACCTTATTGACGAGGCAGCATCAAGCATAAGAATAAAGGTTCTCACAGCTCCTCCCGATGTCAAGGACATTGAGACAAAAATCGAGGAGCTTCGCAAAGAAAAGGAAGCCGCTATCGCATCTCAGGAATATGAAAAGGCTGCAAAGCTCCGTGATGATGAAAGAAATCTTTGCGAAAGCCTTAAGTCCCAGAAAGAAAACTGGGAAACAAAAAGCCGGAACGAAAGTACCGAAGTAACTCCCAATGAAATTGCAGAAATCGTGTCAAGCTGGACCGGAGTTCCCGTGAAAGCCATTGAAGAGGGCGAAAGCCAAAGGCTCCTCCGCCTTGAAGACGAACTTCACAAAAGAGTTATTGGTCAAAGCGAGGCAGTCTCGGCGGTATCAAAGGCAATCCGCCGCGGAAGAGTTGGACTCAAAGACCCGAAACGTCCCATCGGCTCGTTCATCTTCCTTGGTCCCACGGGCGTGGGAAAAACCGAGCTTTCAAAAGCCCTTGCAGAAGCGATGTTTGGTGACGAGGACTCACTCATACGTGTTGATATGTCAGAATATATGGAAAAGCACGCGGTGTCACGGCTTGTTGGCTCGCCCCCTGGTTACGTCGGCTATGACGAAGGCGGTCAACTCACCGAAAAGGTTCGCAGAAAACCATATTCCGTCATCCTTTTTGACGAAATCGAAAAGGCACATCCCGATGTATTTAACATTCTTCTTCAAATCCTTGATGACGGTATTCTAACAGATTCTCAAGGCAGACGTGTGGACTTTCGCAACACTGTAATCATTATGACATCAAACCTTGGTGCAAGGCTGATAACAGAAAATAAATCCCTCGGTTTTGCAACGGAAAACGAAAATGCAGAAAAGGACTACGCAAAAATAAAGTCGGACGTCATGGGTGAACTGAAAAAAGCCTTTCGTCCTGAGTTCCTCAACAGAATTGACGATATAATCGTCTTCCGTCAGCTTAGCCGAGATGACATACGCGAAATTTCTGCAAAAATGCTTTCTGTTCTCAGCGAAAGACTTTCATCAAACGACATAATCGCAAAATTCACAGACAAAGCAATCAACCGTATTTCAGAAATTGGCTTTGACCCCACCTTTGGTGCAAGACCGTTAAGACGCGCTATCCAATCAGACATCGAAGATATGATTGCAGAAAAAATGCTTGCCGGAGAAATAAAAACCGGTGACAGCATCAAAATCGACTTTTCAAAGGATTCCTTTGTGGTAAAAAAATAGCATCAAAAAGCCACCTCTTTTGAGGTGGCTTTTTTCATTTTAAAGATTTATATTTATTGCTCTGAAAACCTGCTCCGCTGTTGCTGCCATATTTTCGGCAGCATTTTTGCTGTCCATAGCAGTATCCAAATCAACAACCTCACGAAGTATAGGAAAGAACGCATCAATTCCTGCTTTGTTGCATTCTACCGCTTCTTTTGTTACACATCCGGCAAAGGCAACAACCGGCTTGTTATATTTTTTAGCAAGTTTTGCCACACCTATCGGAGCTTTTCCCATAGCAGTCTGGAAATCAAGTCTTCCCTCACCTGTCACAACAATGTCCGCATCCTTTATGTAATTTTCAAGGTCAGTTTTTGACAGAACCAGTTCGACTCCGCCAAGAAGTTCTCCCGAAAGAAAAGTTCTGAATGCAAAGCCAAGACCACCTGCCGCACCTGATCCCGGAAAATCAGGGTCACAATCAAGAAAGGCTTTTGCTGCAACACAGGCATATATCGAAAGCCATTTATCCATTTTTTCAACAATTTCGGGTGTCGCACCCTTTTGCGGTCCGTATACACTGCTGCATCCCATTTCACCGCACAATGGATTTTTGACATCACAAGCTATGCTGAACTTACATTCTCTAAGTAATGGATTCATATTATCCTTTGATATGATACTAATTTTCTCAAGGTCTTTTCCGTATATTCCTATCATTTTTCCGTCTTTATCAAAAAACTCAAAGCCAAGCGCCGTAAGCATCCCAAGACCACCGTCATTTGTGGCGCTTCCGCCTATTCCTATTATGAAGTTTCTGCAACCCTTTTCCATAGCATCACAAATAATTTCGCCCACGCCAAAGGTGGTGGTGAAAAGCGGATTTTTCTCATTCCCACTGACCTGGGTTATACCTGCCGCAGCAGACATTTCAATTATTGCGGTTTTTGTCTCCTTTATTATTCCATATTCTGCAGCAACCACCCTGCCTGATGGTCCCGTAACTTTTATTTTTTCTAATGTTCCGCCAAGTCCCAAAGTGAGTGCCTCGACGGTACCCTCTCCACCGTCTGCCAAGGGCCTTACAAAAACCTCGGAACAAGGGTTTGCCTTTATTATACCCTCTTTTATCGCCTCGCCTGCCTGAAGCGACGTAAGGCTTCCTTTCAGTGAATCTATTGCAACAACAACTTTCATAGCGTCTCCTTTTTTACAAACCCAATAATTTCTGAGCATTTTTACAGTATATTTTTTCTTTATCTTCCTTTGATATATCAAGGCTTTCAATAAGCCTCATTTCCCACTCTGGTCTGTGCCATGGCATATCCGAGCCAAACAAAAGTCTGTCAGGTGTGTGTGTGTCAACAATTCTTTGAGCAAAGCTTTTGGGGATTGTCCCATATCCAAAGGACAAGTCAAACCATACATCCCGTCCCGCTAAGTGCTTTATTACAAGCCCTGCGCAACCTGCACCGCCCCAATGCGCCGCAACAACCGGGGCCGAAAACCATTTTAAAGCCCTTTCAAGATTTTCGGGCATACAGTGAAAAGGCTCACTGTAACCAAGGTCGTGTCCCGCATGAAACACAGTGATTAATCCAAGTTGTGAAATTTTTTTGTATATCGGTTTCATTTTTTCATCATCAACAAAAAAACTTTGGTACTCAGGATGAAATTTGACACCTTTTAGTCCCAGTGCCTTTATTCTTTCAAGCTCGCAAAAAACGTCAGGTGCATCAGGATGAACCGAGCCAAATCCAACAAAACGGAAATCAGCATTTATTTCCGCAGCGAAATTATTCACATTTTGCTGTTGAGCCGGGTTTGTAGCAATTCCAAGCACCACCGAAATATTGACGCCATCCTTGTCCATTTCCGTTTTGAGACTTTCGAGGGTTCCATTATGCTGTGGAATAAGCCCTCCTGATGCATATGCCAGCCTTTCCATTGCCATTTTTGCAATTCTTTCGGGGAAAGCGTGTGTGTGAAAATCAATAATCATAAAAATCTCCGTCCTGCTTTGCTGTTTATAAAATTTAGAATATCATAATTCTTAAGATTTGTAAATATTTATTATTTTGTACGCTTTTCAAAAAAAATATAGGCATCCAAAACATTGGATGCCTATATCAATTTTTAATCAATGAGATTTAACAAATCCTCTCCGTCTTCATAAAACGCCGCCAAAACATTGAGGTATCCGCCGTTATCTATTCCGCAGACATAATATGAATAGTCCTTTTCAGGTACAAATCTCACTCCCCTGAAAATCACAAAATCATCAATTTTGTTTTTTCTGAGGTCGTCGGAAATTATGCCAATATCAGAAAGCTCCTGAATTTGAGGAAGTCTTGCCACCTCGACCATCGGTCCTTTATGGGACGCCATTGTTACTTCTTCAATTTCTCTGTACTTTTCCCATTGTTCTCTATTAAGTATACAAAGGTCCCAGTTTCCTGCATTGAAGAGAGGTTTTTGATATCCATTCGCTATAAGCCAGCCGAGAGTGTGCTTGAAATTAGCATTTATACTCTGATGAATGTTCCACATATGGCGCTTATCATCGTCCATCAAATCCTCCGTCCTTATATATTCAATCATAACACTGGTACGCCATGCATTACTGTCACACATCTGGGTGTAATCAAGTTCCAAAATATCACGGCTCAGGCATTCAAAGAACTCCTCTATCTTTTCTTTATCGGCAAGTTCGATATTTCCTTCATTCACCGTTATGCGATAAACCTCGCCAACTTGCTCACCGAATACCTCAAAAATCTTTTTCTTATAGATTTCGTGCTTATAAAGATTTTCAAGAATTTCGCAAGCCATCACTTCGGTTACGGGATAACGTCTTACCATGGTTTTTCCGTTTTTAAGCTTATACCTTATGTTTATTGCCGTTGTATACTTACCATCATCTCTTTTCACCGTATAGATATTTTCCTTTTTCGTCAGCATCTTGTGGACCGCTGTGGTGTAGTCTATAATCTCCTCATCCGAAATCCATGGCATATCGTCCTGATAATAATATTCGTATATGGCAACCTCGTCAAAATCACTGCGGCTTGGAATACGTGTTTCAAACCCGAAAAAGCTGGTGAAGGCAAAAATGCATATCATCACCGAAAAGGCTGCCACAAAAACAAGATAACCCTTGTACGCCTTCCATACCTTGAAGCTCTTTTTTAGCACCATTTCTGCAGCGAAATAAACCACAAGACTCACAATAATTGTAAAAATCACCGGAACAAGCGGTTTTTCCGCAATAGCACCACTCAAAATCCCAAATGTGGAAAGCGCCGAAATAAATGAAAGAAGATATTTGTAAATTGGATTGAGACACCGAAATGCCGCAACATCCTCCGCTGTTTCCATTCTGCGCTTCCTATAAATGAGCCATCCAAAAACGTAGAACATAAGGGATATAAGAATTATTGTACCAATCTTCAAGAAGTCAAATCCCGGAGCATTTTTAATGCTCATAGCACTTGCCGTTTCCGTAAGATAAGATACAAAGTTCCATCTCATAGCCCCATAAAGCAATCTGTTCAAATCGTGATAGCCATAAAGGAAGCACTTTGCGATAGCCGAAAAAGCCGCCGCAAATATAAGAACAATCCCGTGGATAAGGCCATTGAGTCCAACTGCAGCAAAGCTGTTTCCGGTAAGCCCTGCCGCAAACGCCGCAATTGAAAACATTGAAAACAGCGTCAGAAGATTTAGCCCGGTCCATATAAGGCAAGAGGTAACAGTGAAAAACTCTCCGTATTTAAAAATACTGAGAAACGCGAGGATAACGCCATTGAGCACAACCGGCGCACCCATAAGAACAAATGCCGCAAGCACCGTTGAAATATAATTTGCCGTTCTTGTAACAGGCAGGCTGTGTACAAATATTGCCGTCTTTTTTGAATGCAGAAACCGGAAAGTCAGAAGAGCCACAACAGTAGGCACAAAAAGACCGATAATCACCGGTAAAATCAAATAGTGATCACCTAGTATCAGTGCCACACGTCTGTCGCTCATTCTGTACCACGAATTTTCAACATCAACTCCAAGAAGAATAATAAGCGAGGTAAGAGCAAACAGAATAATGCTATAAAGTACCGATCCCCACATATAGCGCTTGAGAGTGGAATAAAATATACCTTTATTAAATAATGATGTTCTTGAAATCATAACCAAGCCCTCCAAGTTCATAAATAAATACTTCTTCCAAGGTGAGACTTATCCTCTCACAAAGGACAGGCATAAGTGCTTTCATCTGCCGGTCAGTTTCCGTTGAATCACCCCGTACAATCACGTTGTAAACCGAGCCTGTCTTTGAAATATGCAGTACGTTTTCCATTGATTCAAGCAAAGTTCCCTGTTCCTCAGCTAAAACCAACTGATACTTATGAACAGCACCTTTCAGGTCATCAAGAGGCTTTTCAAGAATCATCTTACCTTTATGTATAATCCCCACCCAGTCACAGATGTCCTCAAGTTCACGAAGATTATGAGATGAAACAAGCACTGTCATTTCCCGGTCAGCCACGTCCGCAATTACAAGATTCAAAACCTGTTTTCTCATCACAGGGTCAAGTCCGTCAAGGGGCTCATCAAGAATAAGAACATCGGGCATAGCAGAAAGTGAAAGCCAGAATGCAACCTGCTTTTTCATACCCTTTGAAAGCTTTCTTATCTGTCGTCTTTCATCGATATTGAAAATCTTTTTTATGGATTCATACCTATGAACATTAAAAGCCGGATATACCGCCTTATAAAATTTCGCCATTTCACGAATGGTAAATGTGCTGTAATAAAACCAGTCATCCGAAATACTTAAGACCCTCTGCTTTACTTTTTCATTTTCGAAAACCTTTTCATCATTTATGGTTATAGTGCCACTGTTTGGCAAAAGCACTCCGTTTATATGGTTTATAATAGTGGTCTTTCCTGCCCCGTTTGGACCAATAAGACCATATATAGTGCCACGTCTGACATTCAGTGAAAAATCATCAAGCACCCGAAATTCGTCAAAATACTTTGTAACTCCGTTTACCTTTATCACAAAGCTCCCTCCTTTTCTGAATATATATTTCGTATGACGTTTTTGAGAGTTTCCTCATCCTCTCCCAAAAATGCCAGTTCCTTTGCAGCAAGTGTCAGTGCATCATACAGTTCCTCAAGCCGTTTGTCTGCCAGTGCATCAGAAACCGCTGCCACAAAGCTGCCCTTTCCCTTTACGCTGTAAATAAATCCGTCCTGTTCAAGCTGTTTGTATGCCCTTTGCACCGTATTGGGATTCACCGTAAGGCTGATTGAAAGCTCCCTCACCGATGGCAGTTGTTCGTCCTTCACGAGTATTTTGTTTATAATCAGTTCCCGAAACCCTTTCTCTATCTGCTCGTGCAAAGATTTGCCGTCCTTATAGTCCAGATTTATCATATTTTCACCTCCCATTAACTCAACTGTACTATTTGTATTAATACAGTTAATATAGCATAGGTTTTCCTGCTTGTCAAGAGGTTTTTTCAAAAAAACAGAGCCTGCATTTTTGCAAGCTCTGTTTTATTAGTCTTTTTCCATTTCCCACTCTAAAATTGTTCCGTCAAGGGCATTTATTTTTGCATCATATTCGGTGGTGTCCTTTTTGAAATCCACCTCATATTGCCATACTCCATTTTCCTTTTCAAGCTGGATGATATCAAAAATCACGCTTTCATTTGTTACGTTGGCTTTTTTCAGTGCTATTTCTTTGGCTCTGTCCTCGCCTATGAATTTCGATTTTTCTTCATTTGTTGGTGAGGCGTTCCCGCCTTTTCCGGACCGGTCGCCATCATTCATAGAGTTTTCGTGGTTAGTAATCAAAGAATTTTCACCATTCATTGAGTTGTCACCACCCGCAGTAGTGCTTTTGCCGTTTGTCATTGAAGAGTTTCCGCTGTTCATTGAATTATTGCCCTCAAGCATAGCTTTTCCGTCATTCATTATGGCTTTTCCTTCATTTACAAGGGCGTCCGCACCTTTTTCCACCTGCTGTGCGCCATTCTTTACGGCATTTTTGCCTGTCTCTGCTGCACCACAGCCTGTCAAAAGGCACACAAGCAAAATAACTGTAACTGTCAATGTCATTACTTTTTTTATATTCAAAATATTCATCTCCTTTGACAGTAGTATATGTTTTTATAAATAAAATAATCGCGTAAATAAAAAATTTAAATGCAATTTTAGAACAAATAAAGAAAACAGCCACAAAATGCAGCTGTTTTTTACTTTTTAAATAAAATTTGTTATGCTGAATAAAAGGCTCAATCACATATTTGACTTCTGGCCTATACTAAATTGTCAATTACTTTTTGATATTCATCAACTACCGAAGCTTTATCCATAATTACATATGCATTTTCGGTTTCTCGGAAATACTTTCCAAACTTTTCGCAAAGAGTTTTTGCATCAAGATATCCCGCCGAATTTGCAGTAACAGTAACACTTCCACTACCAAGTTTCAAAGTCACAGTCTGACCTGACACAGTAGCTGTAACGCCGAAAATTCTTTCAGCTGTTGGGATATCAATCCCGCCACTCTTCACATCAGACACATAATAGTTGCCATATATCCACGAAATGCCTTTTGTCTTTGACACCACGCATTGTCTGTTTGCAGTCATTTTAACAGGCTCATAGCCAAGGAAATATCTAAAATGATGTTCGGGCATTCTCTTGGCAGATTTTATTTTGCTAACATCCTGAACACCTATATGCCTACTTCCTGGCCCCTGGAGACTGTTTATCTTCCAATACAAGTATCCGTCTTGGAAAGACCACACATTCAGGTCACTCATATGAAGACCAGGAACACTGTTTGTGGTAACAAGATCAGAAACAAATTCCCATGTTTCCATGCCGTCGCGACTAATTGCCATTGATGCACGGTTTCTTGGGCCACCGCTGGTGATTATCATCGCAGGTTCTGTGTCATACATAAACGCCGCATAATATGTATTTGGATTTTTCTTATCACGATGTATGGTAAATGTCGAACAAACCGACTGAAGTCCTGAAAATATGGTGTAGTATCAAACGTTTTTCCATTGTCAAAGGATTTATAGTATGTAACAACGCCTGTATTTGAACGGAAATACAGCCAAACCTCATCTTTCCTGGGTGTATCAATAACC
>JAFVTM010000036.1 GCA_017503225.1 Clostridia bacterium | reverse complement strand
TGTTTTCGAAAATTGAATGGTTTACTCCAAAGAAAGTTTTATTTGGAGTTGTTTCACTTGTTCTTTGCGTATGGGTTATTCTTGTTGCAGGGGACTTTTTCGGGCTTGCTCCCGGACGTGGCAGGGAGGTTATGATAAATATTCCAAAAGGTGCAAGTGTCAGCGAAATAGCAGATATTTTGAAAGAAGAACGGGCGATAAGGTCTTCGCTTTTGTTTAAAATTCAGGCAAGACTCTCAAAAGACGGCTATATTTTTCAGCAGGGCGGACACCTTGTTGGAACGGGCATGAGCTATTTTGGAATTGCAAAAGAACTTTGCAGCGTGCCTGACGTCAGCGAGGATGAAACAATAGATGTTCTTATCCCTGAGGGGTATGAAGCGGTGCAAATTGCCGAAACTTTGGAAAAGCGCGGACTTGTTGACAAAGAACGTTTTTTGGAGCTTTTGGAAAATGGCGATTTTGACTTTGATTTTATTTCAGAAATAGACAGAAAAGAAAATCGACTTGAGGGATATCTGTTCCCTGCCACCTATGAAATAGGTCTTTGGGAGACAGAATGGGATATAATAAACAAGATGCTTAAAGCTTTTGAAACTTATATAGTTCCGATTTATGAAGAGGCGGACACGAAATATTCACTTGATGAAGTTGTGACTTTTGCTTCAATCGTTGAACGTGAGGCGGCAAACGACAGCGAGCGCTCTAAGGTGGCATCGGTTTTTCAAAACCGTCTCAGGATAAACATGGCACTTGGCTCTTGCGCAACAGTTCAATATATAATAAAGGAACGAAAAGATGTTCTGAGCAATGCTGATACAAGGATAAAATCGCCCTATAATACTTACATCAATACGGGACTTCCCATAGGCCCCATTGCATCGCCCGGGGTAAATTCCGTAAAGGCAGCACTTTATCCTGAGGATACGGATTATTTGTATTTTGCAGCAAGAGCAGACGGCAGTGAAAACGTTTTTTCAAAAACGCACAATGAACATCTTGACAATGTAAGGAATTTGCAGAATTAGTTTTGATTTAAAAAGGGGAAGCTTTTGAAATGAAAGCGTGGATTGAAGAAGACAATATAAATTATGAATATATAATAAGGTATCTTCGGGATACCATTCCATCGCCCGAAGGGTTAATTCTTGAGATGGAGGAATACGCCAAGAAACACGAGGTTCCCATTTCGCAGCCTGAAAGCATCAGGTTTGTGGAGGTGCTTCTCAAAATTGCGGGAGCGAAGAAGATTCTTGAACTTGGTACGGCGATTGGATATTCTGCCATAAGAATGACACGGGCATCAGGTGCAGATGTTGTTACGGTGGAAATTTCTGAGGAGATGGCGAAAATTGCAACGGAAAATTTCCGAAAGGCAGAATGCACAGATAAAATAACTCTTCTCATAGGTGATGCCCGGGAGGTTGTCTCTGATATGGAAGGAGAGGAACTGTTTGATGTCATATTTGTGGATGCTGCAAAGGGACAGTATATGGAATTTTTCCCCCACTGTGAACGGCTTTTGAAAAAAGGCGGAATGCTTATTTCGGATAATGTTTTATACAAAGGAATGACCGCCAATGATGAGCTTGTGGTAAGACGAAAAATTACCATAGTGCGAAGACTGAGGAATTATCTTGAGATGCTGAAGAACAACGAGCAATTCAGCACAGCGCTTTTGCCCATTGGTGATGGCGTTGCTCTCAGCTTTAAGGAGTGAACAAAACGTGCTGATGAAAAGTGACAATCTTAATAAGCACAAGGATTTCAGGAAAAACTTTGATTTTTGGCTGTTTGGACTTACAATGGTCACAAGCGTTTTTGGTATGCTTATGATATCAAGTGCGGCGCCGTCTGCCACGAGATATGTGGCGGTGCAATTTGCGGCTCTTGTTTTGGGTGTTGTTGCCATTGGAATTTTGATGGTTCTTGACTATGAATATCTGGCAAATATCTGGGGTTACCTTTATCTTGGGTCTTTCGCACTATTGGTTTTGGTGCTTATTCCGGGGATTGGGACTTATGAAAACGGTGCACGGAGCTGGTTTCGGTTTGGTTCACTTATAGGTATCCAGCCCGCGGAGTTTGTGAAGCTTGCCTTTATTATTACCTTTGCAAAGCATTTGTCCGAGGTTGATTATTTAATCGACAGACCCAAGAATGTGTTTTTTCTTGTGCTTCACGCAGGGATATTTATTGGACTGATTTTGCTTCAGCCGGACTTTGGAACAGCTGTTGTTTTTGGTTGCATAATGATTACTATGTTATTTGTGGCAAAAATAAGCTGGAAATATATCGGCTGCGGACTTGGTGCTGTGACTCTTGCGCTGCCGCTTGCGTGGTTTTTGGTGCTTAAGCCCTATCAAAAGGAAAGAATAATAAATCTTTTCCATCCTGAAAATGACCCATCAGGGACGGGATATCAGGTGGCACAATCAAAGCTTGCAATCGGCTCCGGCGGACTTTTCGGCAGCGGACTTTATAAGGGCGGAAGCCAAAACAGTAACTTTCTCCCTGAAAGACACACGGACTTCATTTTTTCGGTTGTGTGTGAGGAGCTTGGGTTTATTGGCGGTGTGCTCGCCATTGCCCTGCTTGTTGCTATCATTGTGCGTTGTATTATTATCGGAATAAATGCCAGAAATAACCTTGGAATGTATATATGCTTTGGCGTTGCGGCGATGTTCACCTTTCACGTTATTGAAAATGTGGGTATGTGCATAGGAGTTATGCCTGTTACGGGAATACCGCTGCCGTTCTTCAGCTATGGTGGTTCGTCACTTCTTACAAATCTTATTGCCATAGGGCTTGTGATGAATGTAAGATACCGAAGCAAAGTGATAAATTTTTAAACAACAATAAAACCCTCAAAGCAAAGCTTTGGGGGTTTTTGTTACAGAAAGTTTTCTTTTAGATATTCGAAAAGAACATCCTTTTTGTTTTCGCATTTTTCACATATGACAGCATCCAGAAGAAATTGAAGCGCTGCGCCTGTTTGCCTGCCTGACAAATTAAATGTTGACAAATCATGACCACTTATATCAAGATTTTTGGGGTCACAGCAATCATTGTTTTTAATAATGCTGTCAAAAATGTCTTTTGTATGAGCGGCTTCTTCAGGATTGAAAGCTAACTTAAGTGTCAGAAGATTTTGGAATGTAACAAATCCCGTTTGCGAAATCATTTTCCTGACAGAAATTTTATCGTCTGGCAATGTCCCATTCCAGTGAGACAGAACGGATAAGACAACGCTTTTGACTTTGTTTGGAAATTTCATTCGGTCAAAAAAGCTTTTTGCGAGTATTAGACAATCTTTGTCAAGTCCTGAGACCGCCAGAATAATGTATGCAGCAAGGCGCAAGGCTGCATCTTGTGGAATGCTGTCGAGGACGTTTTCAAACCCCACAAAATCCTTTTTTGAGCTTTCGCCAAAAAACAATGGGCTGGTTATATCAAAGGTTTTGCCCAAAATATTCCCTAAAGACTCCGTCACAAGAGTTTTAGAAAATTCGGATGTTATTCGCTCGGCAGAAATATTTTCAAGAAGATTTGCACATATTTTCATAG
Source organism: Clostridia bacterium (assembly GCA_017503225.1). GTDB lineage: Bacteria > Bacillota > Clostridia > Monoglobales > Monoglobaceae > SIG440. The sequence continues at coordinate 53 of JAFVTM010000036.1, read as the reverse complement.
CGTGAAAGGTGTCTGATTCAATTTCAAAGTTAAGCTGCGTGGCAAAACGTATG
>JAFVTM010000035.1 GCA_017503225.1 Clostridia bacterium | reverse complement strand
TTGCTATTTCATCTCTTGAAACCTCTATTTCTGCACGTACCGCTTCCATCTGGTCAAATATAACCTTGTCATACTGGGAAATTTCCTTTACAATTTCGGTTTTGTCAACGAAATCACTGAAGCTTTTTGCAGAAAGCAGCATCTCAATAAAGCTCACATCTCCCTGCTCACACATAACACGAAAACGTTCTTTGAAAATGTTATATTTTTCTTCTGCCCGTTTTGTAGCAATGTCCAGTTTTTCCTGCTGAATTTGAAGCTCTTTATCGGTTTCGGCAATCTTTTTATCAATAGCATCTATCTGCCCTTGAATATCACCGGTTTCTTTTTCAAGTTTTTCCATTTCCGCAAGGGTTTTTGCACGTTTTGTCTGGTTTGAATTAAGGCTCTGTTGTGCCTTGTTCTTTTTTTCCTGAGCCTGATTTATCTTTTGCTGTGCTGTATCTGCATACACAAATTCAACAGCCAAAGAACCTACGATGCCAAAAATAAACACCAAAGCAATAACGACTGAAACCCACTTAACTGTTTTTCTGCTCAAAACAAACCCTCCTGACTTAAACGTGTAAATGCTTTCTTATTGACAAACCGCTTCCTGTCATACCAATGCCCATTCCCATCACAAGGAACAGAGCAATAACCATATTTATAACCTCTGCTGATGTCAGAAGCTCAATATTTCCCATAAACTCCTGAACAGTGGGGAGCACCGAGCCATAACCGATCATAACTATAAAGAATGCACACGCGGCTCCAACAGCACCAATAAGCATTCCCTCAATGATAAAGGGCCAGCGTATGAACCAGTTGGTAGCACCCACAAATTTCATAATATTGATTTCCTTGCGGCGTGAGAACATTCCAAGCTTTATGGTGTTTGAAATAATAAACACCGAAATGAATGCCAGAATCAAAAGCAGCCACACACTTACGTGCTTCACCGTATTGGTTATGGACAAAATCTGCTGTATCAGATCCTGTCGGTTGACAACCTCCTGAACACCTTCAATCTTTGCAGCAGCGGATGCCACCTCGTTTGCCTTTGTTACATCCTCAAGCACAAGAATATAGGCATCACGAAGAGGATTGTCTTCTTCCAAAGTATCGATAACCTCAGCTCTCTCCTGATAAACGCCCTCTCTGTAATTCTGAAGACGTTCTTCTTTGGTATAAAGCTGAGCCTCTTTCACATATTCAATTTCGCTAAGTGCACTGCCTATTTCACGAACACCGTCACGACTCATTTCGTTGGGCATATAAACGTTTATTTCGCACTGCTCTTTTATTTGTTCGCCAACAGCATTGAGATTCATACCAAAAAGCAGAAAAAAGCCAAACAACACAAGGCTTGCAATCACAATACCGATGGATGCAAGGGTCATAAGGCTGTTTGAAACAAGCCCTTTAACGCCCTGAACAAAGAAATATTTCACATTTCTAAATATCATATCAGTAAGCCCCTTCTTTTTCGTCTCGGATTAAAACACCGTCTCTGAATTCCAGAACACGCTTGTGCATGGTATCAACAAAGTCTTTGGCATGAGTGGTAACAATCATAGTAGTACCTCTTTGATTAACCTCAGCCAAAAGCTCCATAATCTGAACAGATGTGTCAGGGTCAAGGTTTGCAGTAGGCTCATCGGCAATAATAACCGGTGGTTTGTTCACCAGTGCACGCGCCAGCGAAACTCTTTGCTGTTCACCGCCCGAAAGCTGTGAGGGGAGCATCCTCGCCTTGTGTCCAAGCCCCACAAGATTCAAAACGTTTGGAACGTTTCTTCTTATCTCGCCCCTTGATGCCCCAATAACCTGCATTGCAAAGGCAACGTTTTCATATACCGTTTTGTTTGGGAGAAGACGAAAATCCTGAAACATCATTCCTACACTTCTCCTGAGATAAGGAATCTCTTTTTTTGCAAGAGTATTAAGTTCAAACTTGTCCACAAAGATTTCGCCCTCATCAGGAGACTCTTCCTTTATGATAAGCTTACTGAGTGTGGACTTTCCCGCACCTGAACGACCTACCAGAAACACAAACTCACCCTTTTCAATCGAAAAGGAAACATCGCTCAGTGCCTTTACTCCGGTATCCTCATAGGTTTTGGAAACATTTTTAAATTCAATCATAATCTTCTGTTACCTTTCTGTCCGAAATTTCGGTCGGAATATATAAAGAATTTACAGTCTTGTAGGCTCTGATGTGAGATATTTATTTACCATCATAGCCACCTTGAAGATTATTGCGTCATCAAACTCACGAAGGTCAAGACCAGTTAGCTTTTTGATTTTGTCAAGTCGGTAAACAAGAGTGTTTCGGTGAACAAAAAGCTTTCTTGAAGTTTCTGACACGTTAAGGTTGTTTTCAAAAAATTTCTGGATTGTGTAAATTGTTTCACCATCCAACACCGAAATGGATTCCTTTTTGAAAACCTCATTGAGAAACAGCTCACAAAGTGTGGTGGGAAGCTGATAAATAAGTCTTCCTATACCAAGATTATCATAGCTGATTATATTCTTTTCGGTATCAAACACCTTTCCTACCTCAAGGGCAATTCTAGCCTCGCGATATGCTCTTGCCAAATCCTGAACTGTTTCAACCACTGTAGAAATACCAATTGAAACTTTAACCATTGCCTCGGAGTTAATTGTATCGTGCATTTCCTGAACCATCTTCACGATTTCTTTCATTGTTGTGTCATTTTTGACTTCTTTGACAATTGCTGCATCACGGTCATCTATACGGATAACAAAATCCTTTGTCTTGTCAGGGAAAATGTTGTAAAGAATATCAATGGGTGCGTTCTCTGCACTCTTGTGTGCTCTCACAAGAAATACCACACGTTCTGCCTCAATAGGAAGCTTGAGTTCACGGCTTCTGTACAAAACATCGCTGGGAAGAACATTGTCAAGAATAACATTCTTCATAAAGCTTTCTCGGTCATACTTTTCGTCATAATATTGCTTTATGGTCAAAAAGTGTGTGCCCAAAAATGACACAAAGCCTCCTGCGACCTCGTCATTACCTTCACAAAATACGATATAAACATTTTTGTTGCAGGTCTCGATTTTACGGAATGTATAGCCTCCGCTTACAAAATCTTCATTGTTAGTCTCGAAATAGACCGCCACCGCCTCATTCTGATGGCCTGTGAGCTTTTCATCACTGCAAGCGATAACAAGACCGCTTTCATCCATAATGCCCAGTTTTCTTTGGATGTCCTTTCTGAGCTGATTGCAGGCACTCTGAAATATTCTGTTTTGCATTTCCATACCTCCGTTATATTGCGTTTGTAAATATAAATTACAATAAATTACACACATTCATTTTGTATTATACATCTTTTTTTTACAAATTGCAAGATTTTTGTTGGTTTTTTACAAAAAATTCATATCTCTATTGCTTATTTTTCAGCCGTATTCATTTTTTAGGAACTCATCAACTCAAAAAAAAAGACCTTGGGCAAATCACCCGAGGTCTTATAAATTATTTCTTTTTGGTTTTTGATGGAGTTTCGATATAATCGCAATTTTCATTGAAGCAAACATACTTTATCGGACCTCTGCCCTTAAAAGCTCTTTTCTTCATAAGGGTTCCTCCACATTCGGGGCAACTCATTAAAGTTGGTTCATCCCATGAGAGCAAACAGTCTGTACCTTTCTCGCAGGTATAATATGTCGCACCCTTTTTGGATTTCTTGACCTGAACACTGCCTCCGCATTTGGGGCACTTGGCATTTATTGCTTCCACAATGGATTTGGTGTTTTTGCACTCAGGATATCCCGGACAAGCCAGGAACTTTCCAAATCTGCCCTGCTTATACACCATCATCCTTCCGCATTTTTCACAAGGAACGTCCGAAACTTCGTCCTTCACCTCAATCTTGCCGATTTCAGTTTCAGCATTTTCAAGGGTTTTTGAAAACGGTGTGTAAAACTCACCGATTACTTCTCTCCACTGTGTCTTTCCGTCTTCAACGCCATCAAGCTTTTCTTCCATATTGGCAGTAAACTCAACATCCACAATATCCTCGAAATATTCTTCCATAAGCCCAGTAACAAGATTTCCAAGTTCGGTGGGATAAAGTGCTTTGCCCTCTCTTGCCACATAGCCACGGCTTGTTATTGTGGTAATAGTCGGAGCATAGGTACTTGGTCTGCCTATGCCGTCTTCCTCCATTTTCTTAACAAGAGATGCTTCTGTATATCTTGCGGGAGGCTGTGTAAAATGCTGTTTTGGGTCAACATCTTTCACAAGAAGAACATCACCCTCCTGAATCGGAGGAATCTTTCCCTCTTTTTCTTCTGCAAAGTCTTTCCCCTCAACGTAAACCGCCATAAAGCCGTCAAACTTAACATCAGATCCGCTTGCCTTGAGCACGAAATCCCTGCCTTTGATGTCCGCCTGAACCGTGTCAACAACGGCATCGGTCATCTGGCTTGCAAGGAATCTGTTCCATATAAGCTTATAAAGCTTATACTGGTCAGCTTTCAGCGAATCCTTTATTTTTTCAGGGTCATAGAGCATCGACGTGGGTCTTATTGCTTCATGGGCATCCTGAGCCGTCTTTTTGGAACGGTAGAATTTGGGCTTTGAGGGAACATATTTTTCACCAAATGTTTCTCCTATATATTTTCTGCATTCGCTCTGTGCCTCAAGAGAAATCCTAAGAGAGTCCGTTCTCATATATGTGATAAGACCGACACTTCCGCCGCTTTTGAGGGTAATTCCCTCATAGAGCTGCTGTGCCGTCGCCATAGTCCTCTTTGTTGTAAAGTTAAGCTTTCTTGCCGCTTCCTGCTGGAGCGTACTTGTAGTAAATGGCGGAGCAGAATATCTCTTTTTCTGGCTTCTAACCACCTTGTCCACCGTGTACTCAGACTCTTTCAGTTTTAGAGTAACCTCACTTGCAGTATTTTCGTCAGAAAGCTTCATTTTTGTTTTTGCATTTTTGCCGTAAAACTTTGCCACAAAGGGCTTCTTGCCTTTCTGGTCAGTAAGCTTCACATCAATAGTCCAATATTCTTCCTCGGAAAAAGCATTTATCTCACGTTCGCGATCCACAATAAGTTTGGTAGCAACAGACTGAACTCTGCCTGCGCTGAGACCTTTTTTCACCTTTTTCCAAAGTAAAGGACTGAGCTGATAGCCCACAATTCTGTCAAGAACACGTCTTGCCTGCTGTGCGTCAACCAACTTTTCATCTATTTTTCTTGGATTTTTGACAGCGTCTTTCACTGCATTTTTTGTTATTTCATTAAATGTAATGCGGCACTCGTCCTCTGTATCTATATCCAGAAGAGTTGCAAGATGCCACGAAATTGCTTCGCCCTCGCGGTCAGGGTCGGTTGCGAGATATATTTTTGCAGAATTTTTCGCATCCTTTTTGAGCTTTGAAATCAAATCACCTTTGCCGCGTATGGTAATATACTTGGGCTCAAAATTATCGCTTAAATCAATGCCCAGCTGACTTTTGGGAAGATCCCTGAGGTGTCCCATTGATGCCACTACCTCGTAGCCCGTTCCCAGATATTTCTTTATTGTTTTAGCCTTTGCAGGTGACTCAACGATTACAAGGTTTTTTTTCTTGACTTTCGCTGTTTTTTCAACTGTTTTCGCCATCTTTACCTCCGCTTTGTTCAATACTTTAACAACACATACCGATTTCCGCTTTCCTGCCTGAGAATTCCTCTTATACAAAGTATTGTGAGCCTGCTGCTCAGTACATTTGGCGCAAATCCAAGTTCTTCAAGCATTTCTTCACTGCCTGACACTCCACCGCTTTGGACAATAAATTCCAGAATCTTTTCATCCTCTGCTGATAAACCTGACACTTTTTCTGCCTTTTTCTCAACACGTATTACCTCAAAAAGTTCAGGCCGCATTTCCTTATAATATTCACTTACCCTGCTGATTTTGTCAACAACTATAGCGCCGTCCCCTGCCAGAATATTTGGCAGTTCAGACTGCCAGTTGAGAAGGCCGCCGGGAACCGCAAACACATCGCGGTTGTTTTCAAGAGCAAGACGCGCAGTAATCGCCGTTCCACTTTTCGCCTTTCCCTCTACCACAACCGTCCCTTGGGACAAGCCCACAACAATTCTGTTGCGTTGCTGATAAAAATAGGGTTTAACCACAGCACCGGGAGGTCGTTCAGAAATCACAGTGCCGTTTTTCAAAATTTCATAATATAACTTCTCATTGCTTTTGGGATAGATAGCATCCACGCTACCAGCAAGGACAGCCACCGTCTTTCCGCCGCCCTCAAGGGCACCTTTGTGTCCTTCTGCATCTATTCCCTCAGCCATACCGCTAATCACAGTAATTCCGTTTTCTGCCAGATCACAACCAATCTGTCTTGCAATGCTTTTCCCCTGAAGCGTAGGTTTTCTTGCCCCAACCACCGAAACGGAAACTCCTGAATTCAAGTTCAGCTTTTCTCCTTTTGCAAATAATATTCGAGGCGGAGTCTTTATATGCCTGAGAAGATCAGGGTATTCATTCGACTCCTGAGTTATAATCCGTATCCCATTTTGATTGCAGTATTCCTCAACATCTTTTGCAAGCTCCAGATATTTTCCGTCTGATACACGTTTTGATATTTCTTTAGAAACTCCGCGTCTACAAAGCTGTTGTTCTTCCATCTCGGGTGAAGAAAACTTGTTTTTCTTTCCCTCAAACAAAAACACTGCTTTTTCCACTATTTCCGGTTCAAACCCGCAAATGCTCTGAAGCCATAATTCATATAAAACATTCATACTTTTTCTTTCCTTGTTTTTGGCTGTTTGCACTTTCAATCTTTCTTTGAAGAATTTTTAATCCAGTGCATAGCAATCCCTGCGGCAACTGCTGCATTAAGCGACTCAGCAAGTCCATCCATAGAAATTCTAACCCTCAAATCAGAAACTGCCAAAACATCATCACCGACACCATGAGCCTCATTTCCAATAACCACAGCCGTTTTCTCTGGCACGTCCATTTTTTCAAGAACCGTGTCCCCCAAAGGCGTAGTGGAAATCACTGTAAAATTCATATCCTTAAGTTCTTTTATATCTTGAAGAGTGCAATCGGTTTTGAACTTCATTCTGAAAACAGAACCCATAGTAGCACGAACCGTTTTGTGTCCAAAAATATCAGCGGAGCCTTTCATAACATATACACCATCAAAGCCCAACGCCTCGGCTGTTCTTATGACTGTTCCCATATTCCCGGGTTCCGATACCCCGTCCAAAACAACAATGCTTTTTGCTGACTCTAAATCAGGTACCGCTTTGTCAGCCATTTCAACAACCGCCAGAATTCCCTGAGGCGTGTCGGTGTCTGAAATTTCATCAAATGCAGGGTTTGTCACTACAAATATATTCTCACAAACACCACTTGCCCACGTTACAAAATCAGCTTCCCTATCTAAAAAATCGTCGGTGACAACCACCACTTTGATTCTTTCTCCAGCATAATGCAAAGCCTCGCTGACAAGGCGCTTTCCCTCCGCCACAAATAATCCGTGTTCTGTGCGGTTACTTTTCTTTTTTAAAGACTTTATAAGTTTCAGTGTCTTATTGTCTTTTCCCGTTATTTTAATCATCTTTTTTTGCAACGCCCCATGAAACCTCGCTGAGAGCCTCGCGGGCTTTTTTCATAATAATAATTGCAGCATAAATAATAAGAGCCTGAAGAGGTGCAAGCAACACGTTTGAAACTATGCTTCCGGTAATTCCGTCTGCCAGCTCTGAGGTCATAACAGATGTGTTCACCATAGGTACAAGGAAAATATTGCACACAATATTTACCAAAAGTTTTGCCCACAGGCACCTGAGATATGTCACATGTCTTGCATAAAGAAATCTTCCGTAAATCATACCGCTGAGTCCCGCAACCAAAACAGAACTTAGGTTAAAAGCCTCACCTGAATGCATAGCAAAAGACGCACCATACTGAACAATGCCAAATGCACCCCCAAGAAGAGGTCCAAACACTTTTGCCGCCATAGGCATAACCACAAGTCCAAAATTCAGGCTTATAGAAGGACCAAGCCTGATTGGTGTTTCGGTGAGCAAAATATAAAGAAGCAGAAAGAAACCAGCCATGAAATAGTTTGTAGATTTTTTAAGTTTGTCCCCTATACGATGCTTTCTCTTCAAAACCAAATACAACAACATCGTCACAAAACAAATAATAACCAGATAAATGTTCAGTATGCTCAATATTCTGAGTAGCGGCTGAAATTTAAACACCAAAGGCGTCACAACACTTTCAATGTCCGTAATCATTTGATTTATCCCTTCCACAGGATTATAAAGTTGTTCTTCTCCCATAAATCACATCCCCTAACATATAAATTCCTGATGAAAACTTTAATTCCCCTTATTGCAGGAAAAAGTTATACCTTATGCGGTATAACTTTTCTGATGCAAAATTTATTTAACCTTTTCAACGAGTTTCGCAAATGCAGCAGGGTCTGAAACCGCGATTTCAGCAAGCATCTTTCTGTTTATTTCGATACCATTATTCTTGAGACCGTTCATAAACTTGCTATAGCTGATACCGTTAGCACGAGCTGCCGCATTTATACGAGCAATCCAGAGCTGTCTGAAGTTTCTCTTCTTTTGTTTTCTGTCACGATAAGCATAAGTAAGTGATTTCATAACTGCCTGGTTGGCTGTCTTGAAAAGCTTGCTTTTTGCTCCTCTGTAACCTTTAGCTAATTTTAATATTTTCTTGCGTCTTTTTCTTGTGTGCATAGCACCTTTAACTCTTGCCATGTCTAAAGACTCCTTTCATATCTTAATGTGTTTTTTGCAGACTAATCTGCAGTTCAATTTGTCCTGAATAGGACCGAAAAATCTTTTTTGAATTTACCTTCTTATTTATAAGGCATCATGCTCTTGATTGTAGCAGCATTTGCTGTTGCAAGATAGCCGCCCTTTCTGAGCTTTCTTTTTCTCTTTGTTGACTTCTTGTTGAGGATGTGGCTTCTGTAAGCCTTACCTCTTTTGATTTTTCCATTCTTTGTAACGCCGAAACGTTTTGCTGCGCCTTTGTGTGTCTTGATTTTAGGCATTTTTCATACTCCTTCCATAAATAACTTTTTAAAGCTTTTGTCCTATCCAAGGCAAAATCTTATGCTTTCTTGGGTGATACAAACATAGCCATGCTTCTTCCCTCAAGTTTAATATCCTTTTCAACAACGCCAACCTCAGCCATTGCATCCTTAACTCTGAGGAGCAACTCCTTTCCGCTTGCACTGTGAGTAATCTCACGGCCACGAAAACGCACCGAAACTTTCACCTTGTCACCGGACTTTAAAAACTTAATTCCCTGATTAACCTTTGTCTGAAAATCATGCTCATCGATATTGGGACTAAGACGAACCTCTTTAATGTCAATGACTTTCTGGTTCTTTCTTTGTTCCTTTTCTCTTTTGGCAAGCTCAAACTTGTACTTTCCGTAATCCATAATTCTGCATACCGGCGGTTTTGCCTGGGGAGCAATCTTGACAAGATCAAGGTTGTGCTCATCAGCCATAGAGAGCGCCTCTTTGCTTGAAACAACACCAAGCTGTGCACCATCAGGTCCAATAAGTCGAACTTCTTTGTCACGGATTTCCTCGTTAATCATCAATTCCTGCTTAGCTATACCTAAACACCTCCAAAATAATTTGCACTCATTTAAAAAATAAAAAAGTGCGAAAAGCATAAAACTCCGCACTCAAAAAACAAGTTCAATACCCTTTTGCCTGTGGCTAAGGAGAGAAGCGGACCTTCTGCTTTACCTTGCGAGTATACCACACAAAATTTCCTTTGTCAAGTACTTTTTATTGTAAAATCACAAAACTTTTCACTTCCCTCTTGAATATTTCTAAAACATATGTTAAAATAATTGATATTCCATAAAGAAAGGATGATAACCTTGTATATTTTCGCAAGTTCTGTGATTGAAACAATCAAGACACTGTGCCTGTCCATTCTTTGTTCCATAATTTTTTCTATTATGATTTTCCGTGAAAATGTTGTTATTTATCGTTACGTTTGTTTTGTTCTCAATGTCGCGGCTTTTTTGCTTTTTCTCTTCTTTTACCGCCGCAACTGGACTAAATTTTATAAAAACACATTCTCTTTGGCGGAATATGCTGTTCCTGCCGCTGTTTCATTTTTTATTTATGCACTGTTTTCAGTCCTTCTGTACATAAACAACTCAGCAGTTTTTGGGGGTCTTAAGGTAAGTTTCATTTTTAGATGGCTTTTTCAGCATACACGTTTCTTGGAGCCCATGCTCAACTCTGAATATGCATTCATTTCTGTACTTGTTTCGCACGCTATAACGGCCGGAGTTTTGTTTTATATCCCCCTTACCGTATCGAAGGAAATTTAGCCTCGCACCTGTATATAGGCTGTCCTTTTTCCGAAAACAGTTTTTCATATTCGGTCATAACATTACCTTCAAATTTGCTGTTATGCAAATCGAGGGTAATGTTTTTTAATTTAAGTCCAAATTCTGCGAAAGAATTGAGTGAGAACTCAAAAAGTCCTTGATTGTCGGTTTTGAAATGAATTTCTCCATTTTCACCAAGCAATCTTTCATATATTGAAAGGTACCTTTCGTGTGTCAACCTGCGTTTTTTATACCCTTCTTTGCTCCATGGGTCACAGAAATTTATGTAAAGTCTGTCCGCCTTGGTGGCACTTTCCATTTGTTCTAATATTTCTGCATTCCCCGGAACAAATTTCACGTTGGAAAGCCCCGCCTCCTTGACTTTTTCCATCGCAAGCACCAGAACATCAAGGTTCTTTTCAAAAGCAAGATAATTTATATCCGGATTTCTCCTTGCAGTTTCAAGGATGAATCCACCCTTTCCACAGCCTATTTCAAGATGCAAAGGTTTATCATTTTCAAACGCAGCCTTTATATCCTTTTTATATTCCATTATATCCCTTATCATAAGAGAAGAACAGTTTTCCATACGTTCTTCCCTATGTTTTTTTCTTCGCATTCTCATAAAATCTTCTCCACTTCGTAATCTGCAATCACCCTGAGGCGATTTGCCCCAAGGTGATTTTTTTCTTTGATATTCTATCAAAAAAACTTTAGAAAGTCAACTTAATCGTTGAATGTAAATCCGCTATAAACGTCAGCAAGAATATTCCACAGTTCTCTGTCAACCATTCCCTTTGTTTCCCTGTTATAATATTTTTCCAAATCCTCAACCGCTTTTTTTGTATCACTGTCAAAGATGCCCGTAATTTTCACCGGATGGATATTTCCAAATATTTTTGCAAGACGGCTTAGCATCACCTGAAGAACATAAATCTCCTCAAAGTCATCCCCCTCCTTGAAATTAGGAATCCCGACAGGATACACATACACCGGTCTCATGGTTTTCCGTCTCAGCACCAAATCATCATAAACCTCGACAATATTTGTCCAAGTCTCAAAGTCTACCTTTCCCGTTGGAGGTATCCCAAACTTCTGCTGAAAAGCTCTGACCGCATTCTCTGTTTCGGGTCCATATATTCCGTCCGGCTTTACATCAGGAATATCTCTTATGTGCCTTGATATAAACCTCAGATATGTTTGAATTTCCCGAATATTTTGGGGGTTGTCACGGTATGAAAAATAAATTTTATTTTCCATTTGAATTCCTCCTTTTAACCTTGAACCGTATACCCCGGATATTGACCGGGGGTTTTCAAATCACCGTTTTTCAGATTGAAGTATGTATCCTCAATCAAATTCCAAAGTCCCGGTCCTACAAAGCCTTTTGGCGGGAGACCCACATCGGTAGCGAAAGCATTCACTGCGTTTTGGGTCTGCTCGCCAAAATATCCGGTAACTTCCACCAACGGTATGTTTTCATAAACTCCTGATATAAAATTGAGCCGGGACTGAATCACCCTGACCGCATCAGAACTTGTTCCCAAAGTAAGGGGCGTGCCTGGATACGGCGAATAATCCTCCTCTAAAAATTGTGGCGGATAATTTTCCAAAATTCCAAGATAGGCGCTGCTGAGTGCATTCCATGTCGCTTCATCCACCACACCGGTCCCAGGAAGACCTCTGCTTTGCTGAAAGCTCCTCACCGAATTTTCGGTTGCAGGACCGAATACGCCGTCAATGTTTACAGCAGGTACGGAATTGTCATATGCAGCAATTACCGACAGATAGTATTGTATAACCCTGACGGGATTTCCGCTTTCCCCAGGTCTTATTTCCGTAACGAAGTTTTTCGGAACATCCGCAAGCTTTATTCCCTCTGAATTCAGCGCCCCGAGCCTTGCCACCGCTACAAAAATAGATTTTATTTTATACCACGTGGCTTTTCCTATTATGCCATCCTGAGTCAGATTGAAAATTTCCTGAAACTTTCTCACTGCATCAAGGGTCTCTTCCCCAAACACCCCATCAACAGATGAAATTTTTGGAATAAGTGGATAATCTCTTGAAATTCTGTTGAGCTGAGTCTGTATTGTCCGCACGCTTTGACCAGATGAGCCCACTCTGAGCGGTGTGCCCGGATAGGTCTCCGTCACATTCTGTATGGGAGCATCCTGCACAAGCTCAATATCGTCACCATAATAGTATGTAAGAATATCATATGGTCCAAGTCCCTGATTTGCAAGCTCCACCGACCCCCATTGGGAAAGCCCGTCACAGGTAACCTCCCGTCCGTCACAAAACGCCGCAAAAAGCGGTTCCACATTTCCCTGACGCCTGATATAATCGTTAAATATTTCGTCAACTATCTGGCTTATATTTTCAAAAATATCGCGGTTTTTAACAAAGGACTGGTCAAAAGCCGTGGAATTTGTTATGTCAAAATTATAGCCTCTTGATGGATACCATTCGGTATAAATTCTGTTAAGTGCATAAGAAATCTGAGCATAGATGTTTGCACGCAAGGCGCTCTCGGGCCAAGTGGGAAAGATTTCACTTGACGCAACGTTCTTTATGTAATCCGAAAAGCTCACCGTCACATTTTCCGCATTGGAATCAGGCGCTCCCAGATGCACTGTTATCGTTTCAGGAATAAAAGGTCTTCCTACCACAAAAAATCACCTGCCTTTTCATTCACTTTCAAAGGGTTCTTCCTCAATAACCGTGACTGTTTTTCCATTTTCTTTTCCGTCGGCAAGTGGTATCATACCTACGGGCTGAATGGAAGTCTGACCCTCAAAAACCGGAACATTGACGTTTTCCACCGCCTCGTAGCCCGGATAATCCACCCGTATATTATATTTAAAAAATCTATCCGTCCCCTCCGGCGTCTGGGAGTTTGCGGCGGGTGTGGTGGGCACAGCAATTATCGCTGTTCTCCCGCTTCGGTCAGTCTTCATAATCCTTACAACTTCTTCACCGCTTTCAACTGGTCTTGACACAATGACATTCGCATCTGGAAGCGGTATGGCCTGGTCTGCCGTGTACACCTGAACAACAATATATCCTTCCGGCACAATATACACTCCTTTCACTTTTACTAAAATATTGTATGCGCAAAAACTTTTTTGGTGAAAGTCCTCTGTATACCCAAAGCTTTTTAAGGAAACAATATCCTCAAAAAGCTTTGAATGGACGTGATAGCTTGTTCGTAACATTTATTCGTACCATAATAATGTATTTCTTTGTTATTGTTTCCCTGAGAACCCTTGGAAAACGCCAGATAGGAGAGCTTGAACCCTCAGAACTCGTAGTTACTATTGTTATTTCAGAGGTGGCAGCACTGCCTATTCAGGACACATCCCAACCCATAATCAGCAGTCTCATCGCCATTGCTTTGCTCCTGGTTCTTGAACTTACGCTTTCCTTCGGTGCATACAAAAATTTCACTTTGCGAAAGATATTTTTCGGTACACCAAGCGTTTTTTATGAAAAAGGAAAAATCAATCAAAAGGAAATGGCTCGTCAACGGTTCAACTTAAATGACCTTATGGAAACTGTGAGAAACACAGGGGCAACCTCTCTTTCGGAAATAGACTATATAATTATGGAAACAAACGGAAACGTAAGTGTAATCCCAAAACCTGACTTTGCGCCTGTTACTCCGAGAGATTTAAAAATCCCACCTGTCTCGCAGAACTTTATCAGTTATGTGCTGATTGACAACGGACATATAAATGACAATAATCTGAGCCGCCTGGGCTTTAACCGCGAATGGCTCATCAAACAACTGACAGCAAAAAAAATCCGGAATGCTTCCCAGGTTTTCTGCATGACTGCTGACCGCACCGGTGAAATTGTTATTGTCAAAAAAGACGCCAAAAAGGAGAACAAAAGTTAATGAAAGCACTTGTTGTGGCAATCACAATTTTTTTGGTGATATGTATATTCATAGGAATACATTCTTATATAATGATAAATCTTACCAAACGCATAAACCCAATTTGTCAGGAAACTGTCCACTTTGCAAGTGCGGAACAGTGGGACAAGGTCATCGAAAATATAGACATTATTCAAAACAGCTGGGATAAAAAACGGCTTTGGGCATCCCTTACTATATCCACAAAAAATATAGAAGAAATCGAAATATCACTAAAGCAAAGCAGAGCCTTTGCCGTTCTTCACGCAAAGTCAGAGTTTATGGGTGAATTCATTATGTTTTCTATGCTCCTTGACCATATTCCTCATCAGGAAGGCTTCAGCATAGAAGAAATATTGTAAAAAGAAAAAGGCGGTTGCATACAACCGCCTTTTTTCTGGCTAACAAACCCTATTTTATAACAACAATTCCACCATATGGTCTGATTTTCATAAGTCTTGAGCTGCCTTCTCCAAACAAATTATCCATCTGTTTTTGATATTCTTTTGCAAGTTCAACCGGCACAAACGCCTGAATCGTTCCCGCAAAGCCTCCACCGTGAACTCTCACAGCACCCTTTTCGCCAACAATTCTGCGGCTTATTTCAAGAGCAAGTGGGATTTCCTGATTTTTTGGTTTCTTTGAGGAGTACAAGTTCTGCAGAAGTCCTTTCGACGATTCTCCGGATTCATTTACGAGAGCCAAAAACTTTGACACATCGCCGTGTTCCAGAGCGCTGAATTCAAGCCAGGCTCTTTCATTATCGCCAAGGAAATGAATAGCACGCAAAATCGCTCTGTCCGAACATTTCTCCCTCAAATCTGGCAACTTTTCAAAAAACTCTGTCCTGTCCACCTGTCTCATAACATCTTTGCCAAAGCAAGCCGCTACCTCTCGCATTTCCTCTGTTATTGCCACATAATCATCAGTGAGGTCTGCGTGACTTCCCTTTGTATCGGTAATAAAAAGACAATATCCTGACTTTTCAAAATCAAATTCACAGCTTTTCACCACGGGTTTTTGTGGATTTTCAAAATCAATGAAGACAAATCCGCCAACCGATGATACCATCTGGTCCATTAGTCCACTTTTTTTACCAAAATACACATTTTCAGCAAACTGTCCTATTTTTGCAATTTCAACAGCACCCAATCTGCCATCGTTATAATGCTTATCCATAACAGTTCCTATCAGGGTTTCAAAAGCTGCTGAAGACGAGATTCCACTTCCACTCAAAACATCCGACACCGCATACATATCAAAGCCGGCAATGTCTATGCCTTCTTCTTTGAACTTTGAAAGAATACCCCTCGTGATGGCCACGCTTCCTCCCTCACCTTTGCAAATGTCGGTTTCCGAAGTCTTAACTGAAATCTCGTCATAGCCTTCTGATAAAATTCTGATAACGCCGCCGTCATGAAAAGCGACAACCCCAATAATATCAACATCAACAGCCGCAGCCAGCACGCATCCATGCTGATGGTCTGTGTGGTTGCCGCCTATCTCGGTTCTGCCGGGGGCAGAAAAAATTTCTATTTCGGTATGATGTGGGTAAGTCTTGGAAAATTTTGAAACAGCCTCTTTATATCTGTTCTTTTGTCTTTCAAGAGTTTTCTCGTCATTTCCGTAAACAGCTTTCAGCCTTTCGTCAAAATTTCCGCTGTCCAACATCTCAAAAAATTCATTTATTTTCACGATATATCACGTCCCTTTGTTGTTTCATGTTTTTATTATACAAAACCTCGGCACGCTCTTCTATGTAAATAATAATACAAAATATGCACAAAATTATACTTTTTAATATTGCATAATGTGAAATATTGTATTATACTGTATTTCAAAGAAAACATATATGCATTTTATTATATAAAGGAGGATTTATTTTGTACGCAAAAGCCGCATATCTCAACAACTCCCTTGATGACACAGCCGATTTGAGCGAGCCCCTTGTGGTAAAAAGTTGCGGAAACTATCGTCTTTTGAGCCGCAAATCCTTTGTTACTTATCGACCCTCAGGAAGACGTGATTTTCAGCTCCTTTATATCGCCTCAGGAAAGGCACATTTCTTTTTTAATAATGAAGAAAAGTTGCTTCCCGCCGGAACTATGGTTCTTTACCGACCTGATGAGGAACAGAATTATACATACTATCTTGAAGACAAGCCTGAAGTCTTTTGGGTACACTTTACAGGTTTCGACGCAGAAAATATTTTAGCCGCGCTTAACCTCAAATCAAATATCTTCTTTACCGGAGTTTCAACCGATTTCAATCTCCTTTTTCAAAGAATAATAAGTGAGATACAATCCTCGGAATCTGGTTCCTGCAAAATAACACCACTCATTCTGCAAAATATACTCTGTCTTATAGAGCGTTATGCATTAAGCTCCGTTTCCAAAGCAAACACAACAAAAAAGGAAATAGAACTTGCCATACAGTTTTTCAGCGAGAATTACTCACGAGACATAGACATCAAAGAATATGCCGCATCACGACATATAAGCCTTTGCTGGTTTATAAGAAGCTTCAAAAAATATACCGGTCTTTCTCCTATGCAATACATTTTATCCATGAGAATTACAAACGCCAAATATCTTCTTGAAAACACTCAATATAATGTTTCTGAGATTTCTTCCATCGTGGGTTACGAAAATTCTCTTTATTTCAGCCGCATTTTTAAAAAGAACACCGGTTTTTCTCCCACCGAATACCGAAAAAAATTTTGTCTATAAAAAATTTAAAAAAGTCTTGACTTTATCGATTTACTGTGATAAAATATTTAGAAAATGGTGAAAGGATTCTTTTGGAATATGAAACTTGCAGAAAATCTTATTTGCGCAGTTAAATATTTCTTTTACTTTATCAGCCTTAGCTTTTATTTTAGCTACGGTTATTTTTGCTTTGCCAAAAATTTACGGTATAATGGGCTGATATGTGCAACCACCATTTAGCACAATTTGAAACTTTATCAGAGAGCTCGTTATACAACGGGCTCTCTTTTTTATTTATTTTTTTAAGAAAGGTCTTGATAATTATGGTAATCGTAACAAAAACAACAATCGCAGAAGAAAAGCTGAATATGATGATGGCAGATTTCAGAGAAAAAGGCCTTGACATTGACCTTATCCGAGGAAAAGACAGCATTGTTATGGGTCTTGTGGGCGACACCCATGCCCTGGATGCCGACCGTCTTCTTCTTGACCCTGATGTGGAACGCATTATGCGTGTTCAGGAGCCATTCAAAAAGGCAAACCGAAAATTCCATCCCAACAACACAGTAATAGAAGTTGGCAATGCAAAAATCGGTGATGGCAAAAGCTTTGTGGTTATGGCAGGTCCCTGCAGCGTTGAATCAAAAAACCAGATTCTCACAGTTGCAAAGGGCGTAAAGAAAAGCGGTGCATCATTCCTCCGCGGCGGTGCCTACAAACCCCGCACTTCTCCTTATTCTTTCCAGGGGCTCGAGCTTGAGGGTCTTGAGCTTTTGAAAGAAGCACGCAACGAAACCAATCTCCCCATTGTAACCGAAATAATGTGTCCCTCCTTGGTTGAAACCTTCAACGAAAATGTTGACATCATCCAGGTTGGCGCAAGAAATATGCAAAACTTTGACCTCCTCAAAGAACTTGGCAAAATCCAAAAGCCCATACTTTTGAAGCGCGGACTTTCGGCAACCATTGAAGAATGGCTGATGTCAGCCGAATATATCATGGCAGGGGGAAACCACAACGTTATTCTTTGCGAACGAGGAATAAGGACATTTGAAACCTACACACGAAACACCCTTGACCTCAGTGCTGTCCTAGCAGTGAAAAAGATGAGTCACCTGCCTGTTGTAATCGACCCCTCTCACTCTGCCGGCATAAGCTGGATGGTCAATCCTCTCTCTCTTGCGGCTCTTGCAGTAGGTGCTGACGGCATCATTGTAGAAGTTCACAATGACCCCAAAAATGCTCTTTGTGATGGAGCTCAATCTCTTGACCTTTCTCAGTACGAAAGTCTTATGACCAAGCTCAGGGCTATGAGCGTCCACTTTGGGAAAGAAATAAAATAGTTTATATTTGAAAGGTAAAGGTATCTTGTTATGGAGGAAAACCACTTTAAAATCGCAATAATCGGTCTTGGCATTATCGGTGGTTCTATGGCTTATGCGCTGCACGGATTTAAAAATGCAAAAATCTCAGGGTGTGACATATGCCCTGAAACCCGAAGAAAAGTACTTTCAAAAAATGCTGTGGACGAGGTTTGGGGGAATCCTGCTCCTGCAATCGAAAATGCTGACCTTGTTATTCTTTGTGTATATCCTGAGCTTATAACAAAAATTATTGCAGAAAACCGTGTTCATTTCAAAAAAGGTGCTGTCATAACCGATGTATGCGGCGTAAAAACCAAACTCTCTCAGGAAATCGCCAGAATTTTACCTGACGGCTGCGACTATGTAGGCGGGCACCCCATGGCAGGAAAAGAAACCGACGGTTTTGACAGTGCCGCACCTGAGCTTTTTCGTATGTGCGGATTTATTGTTACCCCCATTTCCTCATCTTCACCCCGTTCAATAGCATTAATTAAAGAAATGGCAAAATATATCGGTTCAACGAGGATTACCGAAAGCACTCCCGAGGAACACGACAGTATAATTGCCTATACAAGCGATTTGATGCATGTATCCGCCTCGGCTCTTTGCCTTGATTATAACACCAAAATGAATCAGGCATATACAGCCGGTGCCTTTCGGGATTGTACCAGAATTGCCAATATAAGCCCACTGCTTTGGAGTCAGCTTTTCCTTGAAAACAAGAACTTTTTGCTTGATGAACTTGATACCTTTTTATGTTCTCTTCAAAAATTCAAAACAGCAATAGCAAACGACGACAAGGAAGAACTTATAAAACTTCTTTCTTCAGTCAAGGAAAACAAACTAACAATGCAAAACAAAGAGCCCGAAAATTATTGAAATTTTTTTGATGTTATGCTAAAATGAAATGTATTGTATATTCAGGAGGATTTTCACAGATATGCAAAATCTTTGTATAAACCTTCCCGGTCGAGAATATGAAATAAAAATTGAAAAAGGAATACTGAAAAACAGCGGAAAGTTCATCAAAGAACTGATAAGCCCCTGCAAAGTGGCAATAGTCACCGACAGCAACGTGGCACC
Source organism: Clostridia bacterium (assembly GCA_017503225.1). GTDB lineage: Bacteria > Bacillota > Clostridia > Monoglobales > Monoglobaceae > SIG440. The sequence continues at coordinate 472 of JAFVTM010000035.1, read as the reverse complement.
CCTTTACAGCGAGACTCTTATATCTTCGCTTAGGGAAAATGGTTTTTCCACTACTCTTATTACAGTTGCCCCGGGCGAAGGCTCAAAATCACCTGAAACTCTCTCCGTTCTCTATGACAAAATGCTTGAGTTCGGCATCACAAGAAGCGATTTGATTATAGCACTCGGCGGCGGAATCGTGGGGGATCTTGCAGGTTTTTGTGCTTCAACACTTCTTCGCGGAATTCCTTTTGTCCAGATACCCACCACCCTCCTTGCACAAATTGACAGCAGCGTTGGCGGGAAGGTGGCAATAAACCTCCCTCAAGGCAAAAATTTGGTTGGTGCTTTTTATCAGCCAAAGCTTGTACTTATTGACCCACTTTGTCTTGATACGCTGTCTGACGAAATCTTTTCAGACGGTATGGCTGAGGCAATTAAATACGGAGTTATTCTTGATGAACAGCTTTTTGAAAAAATTGAAAAATCCTCC
>JAFVTM010000034.1 GCA_017503225.1 Clostridia bacterium | reverse complement strand
TAGTAGAACATGTCTCCTGCCTGCAAGCCAGCCTTCTTTGCTTTCTTGGAAGTAACTTCCTGGATATATACACCAGTGTATCTTACGCCATACTGCATCGCTGCTTCTGCATCAGTAACATCTACGATGGAAACACCGATTGCTGCACGCGTTGTGACTTTGCCATTTTCAATCAGGTCTTTTGTTACCTCGAAATGTTCTCTCGAATATGATGCGTTTGTAACAAGGTCTATGTCTTTGCGGCCATAAAGTTCTGTATAGCTTTCAAAAACTTCACATCCCGGATATTCTTCCAAAGCTCTTTCACGTCTTTGTGGATCACGCTCAACCACAGCAACGATATTAAACATAGTGTTGTTTTCTGATTTTAAAAATTTGCCATGTATATCTCTTCCACTACGGCCTTGGCCTATTATGGCTAAATTTAATTTTTTCATATAATGACACATCTCCTTTTAATACTTCTCTTTATATAATTACATATATCACGGACTATTTGAAAATAAAATAGCGAAATTTCTTATTTCCTATTGCAAAAATTCTGTTTCGGGTTTATAATAATAACAACAATACAAAAAGGGGTGCATATACATGGCAAATATTCACAAAATTATATCATCATATACCGATGAAACATTAACTTACAATCACGTAAAGTTTGTGGAACCATTGGTGAATTATCATTTTCCTTTGCACACTCATGATGTTTGTGAAATGATATTTTTAAAAGGCGGAAATATTTCCGGAATTATTGATGCTACAACATATAAACCCACCAAAAACTGTTTATTGATATTTAGAGCCGGCATTCCGCACCGAATTCAAATAGAAGACGATACTGAATATGAACGATATGACATTCTGTTTGATGAAAAGTTATTGGCAAACAAAATTTTTTACAGGCTTCCCAAAAATATTTGCCTGATAAATTGCAACGGCAACAATTATATAATTGATTCATTTAAAAAGTTAGACTATTATTATGAGCATTTTACAGGAAAAGATTTGGAAATACTTATAACAAAGCTTATCGAGGAGATTTTATTCAATATATCACTGCTCCCTGCCAATGACTTCAACAACAATTTAATAATCACACATCCTGTTATAAACAGAGCCGTGGATTATATAAACTCTCATTATACAGAAAATATTAAAATTGATGATATAAGCAAACACCTCTGTGTCGCCAAAAGCCATTTGCATTACTTATTCATGGAAAATCTGCAAATAAGCCCCAAAAAATTCATAAATATCAAAAGGCTTGCCAAAGCTCAACGTTTAATCAGAATGGGAGAATCCCCAACTAACATCTATCTGGCGTGTGGATTCAGTGAATATACAACCTTTTTCCGCAGCTATGTTTCATATTTTGGACATAGTCCATCCGAAGAGAATAAATTACCGGTCGAAAGAGAATTTAAGTCATAATATTAAGTAAACAAATCCTTATGGTAGGGAAGGCAGTTCAATCATCACATTGGACGAGCTTAATAATTCGGATTTCGAAGGGAACGTTTCACCAGCTAAACCCCGCAAGGCATAAGGCTTTGCGGGGTTTGTTGTTATATTTGAATAAACTGACAAAAAAAGAGAACGGAAAATCCGTTCTCTTTTTTTATTTCCATTCAATAAAACCATAGCTGTCAAGAATCTGGAAGAATTTTGCCAATCGCGGGTATAGAGGCTGCGCTTCTTCCCCAAACCTTTCATCAACCAGCTTTCCAATTTCAATTATATTGCGCTCGCCATCCATAAGCGGCCAAACAAAGCTGCCATTTTCATCAAGATGAATATAGCTAATTTTTGGCTTTTTGAAAAGCCTTTGAGCAATATTGTTGAATAATCCTTTGTTTTCAACGAACAGAGTTACTTTCCCATCTTCTGCCGTTTCCCATTTAATATTTTCATCCGGGAATGGAATTTTTTCAAGATAATTTTTTGATATTTTTTCTTTTTTCATTTTATTTGTTTAATGGTGTACGTTTCTTCCAAAGTGAGAATTTAAGCACACTGAGAATAACCAGTGCAAAAACTACCACGCTCAAAATACTTGACGCTATTGGTGAAAGGTTTAAAACCCCTGAAAGATCAATAACCTTGTCCACGCCGAACACAGCGAGGAGAGCAAGAACGATACCAATTATACCCTCACCCGCAATCATGCCTGAACAGAAAAGAATACCATCATTGATTATAGCGTCTTTTTGTGCTTTTTCACGCTTCAATTTATCCATGACAAGTCTTACGAGACCGCCCACCATGATGCAGGCATTGAGGTGTACCGGCAGATATATGCCGATAGCAAAGGGCAATACCGGTATTCCTATTATTTCAATAATGATAGAAATAAATACACCGATAAGAACCAATCCCCAGGGTAGATTTGCATCCATAACACCCTCAACAATCATTTTCATAAGGGTTGCCTGAGGTGCTGCAAGCTCATCTGTACCGAAACCCCATGCGCTGTCAAGGAGATATAGCGTTCCACCGATAGCAAGTGCTGCTGAAACAACGCCGATTATTTCGCCTATCTGCTGTTTTTTGGGCGTTGCACCAAGAAGATAACCTGTTTTTAGGTCCTGTGATGTATCACCTGAAATCGCCGCTACTATACAGATAATCGAGCCAATAGCTATAGCACCCTGCATACCATGTGCACCACCGTCACCTGTGAGTTTCAATATAAGTGTTGCAATAAGAAGTGTAGCAATTGCCATACCTGAAACAGGATTGTTACTGCTTCCTACAAGTCCAACCATACGTGATGAAACTGTGGCAAAGAAGAAGCCAAACACAACCACAATAACAGCCCCAAGAAGTGACACCGGAATCGCAGGAACAAGCCATACAAGAATTGTGAGCACAGCGATTGCGATAAGAACTGTTTTCATGCTCAAATCTTTTTCTGTACGCGATGTACCACCATTTCCAGCGCCGCCGAAACCTTTAAGTGCATCGCCAAAGGTACGCACAATCAAGGGCAGTGACTTGATAAGGCTGATTATTCCACCCGCAGCCAAAGCACCTGCGCCGATATAACGGATATAAGAACCCCAGATTGAACTTGCACCGCCTGATGCAAACATTTCACCAATAGGCGCTGTACCTGGATAAAGGACAATTTCTTTTCCAAAGAGAACAATCATCGGGATGAGCACCATCCAGCTAAGAACACCGCCTGCAAACATATATGACGAAATCCTTGGTCCGCAAATATAACCTACACTCATTACCGCAGGATAAATCTGAGTCCCTATTTCACCGGCATAGCCCTTGAACCGAAGCGCAATTTCACCTGGAACAGCTTTGAGTCCATCAATTATAAATTTGAAAAGTGCAGCAAATCCCATGCCTGCAAAAACAGTTGATGCATTTGCACCACCCTCTTCACCTGCAAGCAGAACTTCTGCGCAAGCAGTGCCCTCAGGATAAGGGAGAACGCCGTGTTCTTTCACAATAAGTGCATTGCGAAGAGGCACCATAAAGAACACACCAAGAAGTCCGCCAAGGAGAGCAATCAATGTAATTTCCAGAATTCCGGGCTTGTTCATTGTTCCCTCTGCTGCCCAAAGGAAAAGCGCAGGAAGTGTGAAAATTGCACCTGCTGCAACAGATTCACCGGCTGAACCAACTGTCTGAACAATATTGCTTTCAAGTATTGAATTTTTTCTCATAACAACGCGGATAACGCCCATAGCAATAACAGCCGCAGGAATTGACGCTGAAACCGTCATGCCAACGCGGAGTCCCAGATAAGCGTTTGCCGCACCAAATATCACGGCAAGCAAGATTCCCATAACAATAGATGTAATAGTAATTTCAGGTGTAACCTTATCTGCCGGAATATATGGTTTGAAATTTTTGTTTTCCATAAAAATCCCCCCAACTATATATTGTCCGTATCTTTCAAAATAAGCAAGTCACAGACAGTTGAATCTTTTGCGAAATTATCTTTTTATTTTCGCACAAATACCATAAAATTATAGCATAACAAAACAAAAAAAGCAACCTCTTTTCTTTCAAAAATGTTGCTTTTATTAGTTGTTAAATTTTTTCAATTATGCTTTTATATTCTTCATATCCCACTGTAGCATTCAAAACCTCAAGGAGTGCATTTGCCGAGATTCTGACAGGAAGTCCAAGAACTTTTGCAAGCTTTTTTCTTTTTTCGCGGCTCTCAGCACCACCGCTGAGTCCGTCTTCAAAAAGCATTGCCTTTGTTATATTGGGCTCGGCTTTTTCTGGTTTATCACACACCTCGGTGACGCTTTCGAGAATTTTCAAAAGCCGTTCTTCACTTATTCCCTCAACCCCCAAAAGACCTTCTTTGCCCGGTTTTTCCTTGCGTCTTTCCTTTCCCTCAACGCTTGGTATATACGCGTGTTTCACTGTGCCTTCGTTTCCCACACATTGCTTTATGTAATTCCTTATGCGAAAGCCTGCGCTGTCAGAGTCGGTAAGAACAATTACCCCCGTCTTTTTCGCCATAGTTCGAATTGCCTTTATTATGCTCTTATCAGTATAAAGGGTGAAACCGCCGGTACAGATAATTGGAGCATCCGTAACTTTTTTCAGTTGTTCTTTGTCAAACTTACCTTCGACAACGATTGTTTCTTTTATGTGAAGCATCTTCTTCTCCTATGCAAAAGGGCGGATTTCTCCGCCCGTATTTTATTCTTCAAAAATCGCATCCGACGGCATTATCCAACTGCCTCTTGGAGACAATGAAATACTACCCGCCTTTGGTCCGTCAGGAACAGCTGAACGTTTGAATTGATTTGCAAAAAACCTCTTGTAGAAAGTATCAAGGCATTTTTCAATCAGTTTTTCATCATACATTCCATCAAATGCACATTTTGCCATACGCAAAATCTTGCTTCTTTCAAATCCTGATTTTATAAAATGATAAAGTATAAAATCGTGAATTTCATAGGGACCTATTATATCCTCGGTTTTTTGACTGGTTTCGCCCATATCGTCGGGGGGAAGGAGTTCGGGACTTATTGGTGTTTCAACCACATCAATAAGGATATTTTTAATTTCACCACCAAAATCATCTGCCAAAAATCTCACAATTTCACGCATCAAAGTTTTAGGAACACTTGCATTCACACCATACATTGACATATGGTCACCATTATAAGTGGCAAATCCAAGAGCAAGTTCCGACAAATCGCCGGTTCCAATAACAATGCCACCTGTTTTGTTGGCAATATCCATAAGCACCTGAGTGCGTTCTCTTGCCTGCGCATTTTCATATGTCACATCATGGTCATCCTTTGATGCACCTATATCAATGAGATGCTGCTCCACAGATTTCCCAATGGAAACCTCTCTAAAGGTTACACCGAGAGCATCTGCCATTTTCTTGGAATTTTCATAAGTTCTGCCAGTAGTGCCAAAGCATGGCATAGAAACCGCAATTATTCCTTTTCGGTCAAGACCAAGAGAATCAAAAGTCTTAGTCGCAACTAAAAGTGCTAAGGTACTGTCAAGCCCGCCTGAAACGCCAATGGTAACAGTTTTTAGACCTATGTGCCTTATCCTTTTCTTGAGTCCTGCGCACTGCATTTTGAAGACTCTGTCGCAATGTTCAAAAAGTCTTGCCTTTTCTCCTGGCACAAAAGGTGTGGAAGAAATTTTTTCAAGGCTTGTTTCTGATATTTCCAAATCAAAATATACCCGTGTATATTCTTCACTAAGTTCAGGAACAAAAGTTGTGCGCATTTTTCTTGCCTGACCAATTTTTTCAAGGTCAAGTATGCCATAAATTATTCCGTTTTCAAAAAGCGGTGCTTCCTTTATGCAGCAGCCTAATTGATAAATCATATTGTTTCCTGCATACACCAAATCCGTTGTGGATTCTCCATCTCCTGCATCCGCATAAACATAAGCACAAAGTCCTCTCGAACTGTTTGATGCAACAGTCATCTTTCGTGCTATCTGCTTGTTTGGAGTTTCGTTGCAGGCAGAAAGATTGAGAATGACCGTTGCCCCATTTTGAGCATGGCTCATTGACGGAGGATTGGTTACCCACATATCCTCACAAATTTCACAGGAAATTCGCAAATTTTTCATATTCTCACAGCAGAAAATCAGTTTTTCACCCATAGGGACACTGTATCCGTCAAAGGATACTTCAACTGTTTTTCCAAGGGTCTGAAAATATCTGGTTTCGTTATACTCACCAAAGTTTGGAAGATGACTTTTTGTAACAAAGCCCAAAACCTTTCCACCCTTGCAGACCGCAGCCGCATTGTAGAGTTTGTCAAAATGCGGAACGGCAATTCCCACCGCAAAAAGAATGTCAAGTTTTTTTGTTTTTTTCAGGATTTCACAAAGTGCCACCTTTGACCTTTCCCAAAGTGAACTTTGGAAAAGTAAATCGCCAACAGTGTATCCTGAAATCGAAAGTTCAGGGAAAACAATAACCTTTGCGCCATTCGTTGCCGCATTCGAAATCTGATTTATTATGTTTTCACAGTTTTTCTTTGTGTTGTTCACTGCAATTTCAGGTGTTGCAGCTGCAACCTTTATAAATCCGTGCTTCACAAGTCATTTCTCCCTTTTCTTTCTTTAATCTTTTCCCTCAAGGAAATATGTAGCCTCCATATCAGCGGTAGAAAGCGCAAACGCAAGCGGAAACATTTCAAATGCACTGCCCACATTTCTTGGTTCTTCGCTTCCTGAAAAACCCATATGGTATCTTATCGCAAAAGCTTCTTCACGGGTAAGCTTCATAAATCCTGAAATTATATAAACCGACTTTTCGCCGTGCCCATAGGGGAGCTTGTCATCAATCTCAAAGGTGGGAACCTTTTGCCACACACCATTTTCATCTTTCACATTGCGGAATGAGGGTTTGTAAAAATTCATCTTGCAAAGGTCGTGAAGAAGTGCAACTATTGCAATGGTTTCTTCGCTTGCCTCAATGCCATAGAGTTCTGCAACCCTTTCTCTTGAAAGATAATCTTTTAAACATTCATAAACATTTATACTATGCTCAACCAGGCCCCCTTCGTATGCGCCGTGATATCTTGTGCTGGCAGGTGCCGTGAAGAAATCACTTGCAGGGGACATAAGATGAGCAAGGAGCTTTTCAGCTCCCTCTCTTTTTATGCAGTTTTGATAAATCTCGATAAATTCCTGTTTTGCGCTCATATTTATTTCACCACAATGTTTATAAGCTTTTTGGGAACAGCAATAACCTTTACCACTTGCTTGCCGTCAATCAATTCTTTAATCTTGTCGCTTGCAAGTGCCGTATCCTGCATACCCTTGGGGTCAAGGTCAGCAGAAATCATCATCTTGTCACGGATTTTGCCGTTAATCTGAACAACAACCTCAATTTCATCGTCAATAGTTTTTGCTTCGTCGTACTCGGGCCACTTTGTATCAGACAAGTTACCCTCAAAGCCGGCAATCTGCCAGAGTTCTTCTGTAATATGTGGAGCAACAGGGTTTAAAAGTGTAATGAATGTCTTAAATTCAGCTTTGTTGATTTTTTCAACTTTCATCACATCATTGATAAACGCCATAAGCGCCGCAATACCGGTATTGAACTTCATTCTGTCATAATCATCAGTTACCTTTTTGATTGTCTTGTGCATAGCACTTTCAAGTTCTTTTGAATAGGCGTCGCCATCAACAAGGATATTCTGTAAATTCCATACTCTTTCAAGGAATTTATAGCACCCCTTAACGCCGTTCATAGACCACGGTGTAGCCTGGTCAAATGCACCAATAAACATTTCATAAGTTCTGAATGTATCAGCACCGTATTCATTAACAACATCATCAGGATTAATTACATTTCCCCTTGACTTGGACATTTTTTCGCCGTTTTCACCCAAAATCATACCGTGTGAGGTTCTCTTCTGATAAGGTTCCTTTGTGGGAACAACGCCAATGTCATAGAGGAACTTATGCCAGAATCTTGAGTAAAGAAGGTGGAGTGTTGTATGCTCCATACCGCCGTTATACCAGTCAACAGGAAGCCAATATTTAAGTTCTTCCATGCCTGCAAGGAAGTCAGAGTTACTTGGGTCAATATATCTCAAGAAATACCATGAAGAACCTGCCCATTGAGGCATAGTATCTGTCTCGCGTTCTGCGTGACCGCCGCACTTTGGACAAGTTGTTTCAACCCAGTCTCTGATTTTAATAAGCGGTGATTCACCGGATTCACCCGGTTCAAAATTCTTTGTGTCAGGAAGCTGCAGGGGAAGTTCGCTTTCAGGAAGAGCCACCCATCCACACTTGGGACAGTTAACCAACGGAATAGGCTCGCCCCAGTAACGCTGACGTGAGAACACCCAGTCACGGAGCTTGTAATTTACCTTTCGCTTACCGATTCCCTCTTTTTCAAGAAAATCAATAATCGCTTTCTTTGCATCCTCAACCTGCATGCCTGTAAGGAAGCCTGAGTTCACCATCACACCGGTTTCAACATCTGTGAAAGCTTCACTTTGAACATCCTCACCTCCTGCTACAACTTCAATAATCGGCATATCAAATTTCTTTGCAAACTCCCAGTCACGAGTATCGTGTGCGGGAACCGCCATAATTGCACCTGTTCCATATGTAACAAGTACATAGTCAGAAATCCAAATCGGAATTTCTGCATTGTTTACGGGGTCAATTGCGGTTATGCCCTTAAGCATAACTCCAGTTTTGTTTTTATCAAGCTCGGCTCTTTCAAAGTCACTCTTTTTGGAAGCTTCAAGCTTGTAGGCTTCGACCTCTGCATAGTTTTCTAGTCTATCCTTATATTTTTCAACATACGGATGTTCTGGTGCCAGAACCATATATGTAGCACCAAAGAGAGTGTCAGGGCGTGTTGTATAAACCCTGATTTTATCGTCTGTACCCTTAATCTTAAAGTCTACTTCGGCACCCTCGCTTCTGCCAATCCAGTTTGTTTGCTGAATTTTGACTCTTTCGATATAATCAAGGTCAGAAAGGTCGTCAATAAGACGCTGTGCATACTCGGTAATCTTAAGCATCCACTGGCTCTTTTCCTTTTGCACAACCTCACTTCCGCAACGTTCACAAACGCCGTTTACAACTTCCTCATTGGCAAGACCTACCTTGCAGCCTGTGCAGAAGTTAATCGGCATTTTTGTTTTATAAGCAAGACCTTTTTCAAAAAGCTTCAAAAAAATCCACTGTGTCCACTTGTAATAATTGGGGTCTGTTGTATTTATTTCCCTTGACCAATCGAAACCAAAGCCAAGCATTTTAAGCTGTCTTTTGAAGTTTTCAACATTCTTCTCTGTAACAACAGCAGGGTGAATGTTGTTTTTTATGGCAAAGTTCTCTGTAGGGAGACCAAACGCATCCCAACCCATAGGGAACAGCACATTATAACCCTCCAAGCGTTTCTTTCGGGTAATAATATCAATGGCAGTGTAGCCTCTCGGATGACCTACATGAAGACCATGTCCTGACGGATAGGGAAATTCCACAAGGCCGTAAAACTTAGGCTTTGACTTATCCGTGTTGGACGCCTCAAAAGTTTTGTTTTCATCCCACTTCTTTTGCCATTTTTCTTCGATTCCTTTAAAATCGTATTTCATTTATTATCAATCCTTTCGGTTTTTTAGTCTTCTTCAATAAGGTCTGAAACGTCAATATCAGGTGCGTCTTTCCAGATATGCTCCAGCTTGTAAAATTCACGGGGCTCTTCTTGGAAAATATGAACCATAACATCATCATAATTTAAGAGAATCCATTCGCCGTTGTCATAACCCTCTTTTGTCCACATCTTTGCACCAATCTTTTGCATTTCCTCTTCAACGAAATCGCAAATCGCCTGAACATTTTTGTTTGAACCGCCTGTGGCGATAACAAAATAGTTTGTGAGCGTGGTAAGTCCGCTAAGGTCAAGGACCTGTATATCCCGCCCTTTTTTCTTGTCAATCGCTTTAACCACTGTATTTACATAATTATTTTCGCAACTCATAAAATTCTCCTTTTTCATAAGGTCTTATCTAAAACGAAAAATCACTGCCGATTCTAAGCGTTACATCCGCCATTTTTTCGCCGTTTTCCACTACATATTCTTCTATTGTTTCCGAAATCTCAACCGCGCCAAACACTTTTTCAAGCTCTGTTGCGGCGTGTTTTTCATTGTGATTTATGAAAACTGATTTATCCGAAATCCTGTCTGATTTTTCGGTCGAAACAATTTTAAAACCATAATCAGAGATGGCATCTGAAACAATTTTTAACATATCCGCCTGTGATTCAGAAAGCCCACTTGCATCAACAATTCTCACCTTGATAAACCGATTTTTGAAAGAACCTGTATAACCCTGTTCACTTGGCTCAGTCTTTCTTTTTGCAGAAAAGCTTTCTTTTATCAACTTTTCGGTTTCTTCTTCATTGTGGAAGAAATACGAAACGCCGTTCGAATCATATGCTCCTTCGCCAGGAAGCGTGTATATATTAACCTTTTCCATACTGAATTTTGGAATACGTGTCATATATCCAACAATCTCATCAATAGAAAAGTCCGTCTTTACATTATCCGAAATTATCCCCAAAATTTTGGGGGCTTTAAGAACTGTGCTTCCGCTGATAAGCTTGTCCATCACCGCATTATAAAGGGTTTTTTGCGCCGCAATTCTGTCAATATCGCCATTTGGATAACCCGTACCGTCATCATTGTAGCGAAATCTCATAAACATCTCGGCACGTCTCCCGTTAAGCAGTTGCTTACCGGGATAAAGGTCAATGGAAAGGTTTTGATAAGGGTCATTGTAAAACATCCTGATTGGGACATTCACCTCAACTCCACCGATTGCATCAATAAGTTCCCTGAAAGCCTTGAAACTTACAATAACTGACTTTTCAGGTCTTAAGCCAATAACACTTTCAATCTCATCAAAAAGTGCCTTTTCCTTTTCCTTGCTTCCATATGCAGAATTTATCTTTTTGTCGTATCGATCCGTTTCCACCTTGGTGTCACGGGGTATTTGCAACACATTTATTGAATTGTCCGACAGATTATACCTGCAAAAAAGTATCAAATCTGTGCGGTAGCCCTCTTCGTCAATTCCGGCAACAACAAAGTCCTGAACTTTATCAGAACCAAAAATGCGGTTGCTGCTGAATCCAAATTTTATGGGTTCACCTGAAATTATTGACATTGCCCCCCTAAACCCCACATAAATAAGGGCAATCAAAATAAGTATTGCAACTATAAGCCTGAGTGGTGACTTTACTCTCATTTATCTTTTCCTCTTTTTTGCTGCTTGATCAAACTGTTTCTCAAGTCTACTGTCAATGTATCCACAATTTTTCCTGTATCTATCAGGAACTTTATGCATCTGTCACATTGAAGGAGCATTGCGTCATCAAGATCTTTCCTTGACAGCTCCCGCACCTCTTTCGAATCCTGATAGATTCTTCCTGGCTCGGTGAAATCTGCCACAAAAATTATTTTTTCCAAGTGTGACATCCCCACCCTGCCGGTACTGTGATACCTTATGGCATTAAGCACATCTTCATCATCAATGCCAAACTTTTCTCTCGCCATATATTCAGCCACAGGACCGTGAATAAGAGGTCTGCTGAAATCGTTTGGTAATCCTGCTTTTTTGAGAATTTCTTTTGATTCTTCAAATGACATTTCTTTTGCTATATCATGTATGAGTGCCGCAAGATAAGCTTTGTCGCTATCTGCCCCCCAAATAATGGCCAGTTCTTTTGCTTCTTCCGCAACACTCAGCGTATGCAAAAAACGCTTTTCACTCAAGACACTCTTTGCAAATTCACGTATTTCGTCAAAACTTTGCATAGTAAAAACTATCCTTCATAAATTTGTGTTTTTTCTATATAGTCAATTACCTCTTTGTTCACCATATCAGCTATACTTTCACCTTTTCTGATACGGTCTCTTATTTCTGACGAAGAAATCTCCATCTCCGTCATAGAAATTTTCGTTATATCCGCATTGTATTTCTGTCTCAAAAGGTCAATTGCGGCGTCAAGAAATCTTTCTTTCATACCGCCACGCATAGCCACAACTATCTCTGCCCGTTTAAAAATCTCACCAGGACAAAACCACGTTTCCATCTCACAAAGAGAATCTGCACCCACGATAAAGCATAGCCTGTCATCGGGATAAATTTCTTCAAGGGTTTCAAGGGTCTTTGCGGTATAGCTTTTTCCCCCTGCCTCTATCTCTATATCGGACACCGAAAACCTCTCATCCTCTCCTATGGCGAGTCTCACCATATTAAGTCTGTGCTCACCACTTGGGATTTCGAGGTTTGGTTTGTGGGGCGGAATGGCACACGGAATAAAAATCATTTTGTCAAGAGCGGCTTTCCTAAGGGCCTCTTTTGCCAGATGAATATGTCCGTTATGAGGCGGGTTGAATGTTCCGCCAAAAATTCCTATTCGCAATTCCTTTTCCCCTTTAGTATGTGAGAATTTCGTTTACTGATGTATTGATTTGTGTCCACGAAGACTTACCTGATTTAGCAAGAAATACGTCAAAAAGTCCTGTTTCGGCATTCTGATTCTTGTAGAAAAGCACATCCGAAAAAGAGGTCAAATCAAAGTCAACCACTTCTGATGCAATTTCTTCAGCATTGCCTTCGAGGTCCATTTTTTCAAGGGTTCCATAAACACCCTCTACGTTATAATTTGAGATATAGAATATATTATCTCCCTTTTTTGAAACTCCAAACATTTCTGGTGAAACTTCTTCACGAAGGAGTGTCATTTCTTTTCCGTCAAAGAGATATACGTCAAATACCTTTCGTGATGGGCTGTAATCCTTTGTGAAAATAAACTTGTCATCTTCGGCGAGATAACAAGAGTATACGTCTTCCGCAACCTGTATCTCTGAAACAATTCGTCCGTTTTTGTATTCGCAATAAGTGAGGGTTCCGCCACCCTTGAAGCTTTCAAACTCAGAAATATAGATAACCTTGCGGCAATCATAGCTTGCAGCCATCTGGGGTTTGCCCGCTACCACTTCATAGTCAACCACCACGTTGCCTGCGATTTTGAGTGGCTGCTTCCCTCTTGTGTATGCATAATAATCTGCAAGCTTGCCTGTGTAAACCTTGTCATAAATCACAGTCTTCTCGTCCTTTGACATCATAAGGATGCTGTTTACGCCGCTTGCAATCTTCTCTTTCTTGCCTGACGCAATTTCCACTGTATAAAGGTTGTTTGTTTTGTCATCAGAAATTCCGTAAACAAACAGATTGTTTTTCTTTTTCTGAATAAGAGGTGCTTTTGTTGTTCTTTCGCCAAGTCTTATTGAACGGCCTTTTTCGTTCATAGCATAAACATCAAATGAACCGTCTGTTTCGTCATAATCTTTTCCGTAAATTCTTGTGTTGCCATCCTTGTTTGAACCAAAGATTTTGCACACATCGGTATCCATCTTTATCTTTTCATCCTTAAGCTTTTCAAGGCTCTTTGCATACATATCGCCGTGCATAGTAACACGATTTAGGTTCTGCAAAAAGATTGCCCATTTGCTGTCGGCTGAAAATGCAAATGTTCCGTGGTCAATGTCTGTTGCAATCTTAAAAGGTTCTTCTATGCCGTCCTCCCAATAATAGAGAACACCCATATCGCCATTTTTGTCAGCGGTCTGGAGGTAAAGAAGCTTGTTCCCGTCGCTTGTCATAACCAGTGAATTATGTACTGCGTCGGAAATTTCTTTTACTTTCTTTGCCTTTCCATTTTCTATCATGCAAAGCTTTCCGCTTCCTGTTTCGGGGTCAAAATTCTCAAAGAAAAATACTGTCTTTCCATCCTTTGACGTATGAATAATACCAGCATTTTTCGCAGCACGTTCAGCGGATACAAGATTGTTGTTTTCATCAAGCATTCTGATGTAAGAGTCTGTAATAACGCTCTCTGACAAAAGAATATTCTTGCCCTTATACACCATATAAAGTGAGTTATCCTTTGCATATGTGTATGATGGAACTGTCTCGTCCCCTGAAAGCATATTGGCAAAGCCCACAACTCCCCATACCAAAAGAACAAGGCAAGCTGCAACAGTCACAAGTCCAACAGCACGTCTTGTGAATTTTTTCATATCCTTTGGCATAAAGGATTTTTTCTCTTTTATAACATCCTTTTTCGGCTTTGCGGTTGACTTATCCGCAAACTTTTTCTTTGCAAACAAAGGTTTTTTCTCAGGAATTTCACCGCGTCTTGCAGCACGTCTTGCAGCACGTTTTTTAGCACGTCTTGCAGCAAGGAACTTTTCGAGCGCGTTCTTTTTGTTTTCCTTTCTCACCTCATTCACCGAATCATGAAGCTTTCTTACCTGCTCAGTTGAAGTGATTGTATACTTAAAGTCAAAGTTCTTAAATTTTTCGTCTTCATTCACATCCGGGGTCAAGGTTTTGCAGTATGGGCATTTTTTGATGCCATCATAAATATCTGCTCCACAGTTTAAACATTTCATCAGGATCCCTCCGTTTTTTTAATTTATATCTTCTCTGATTGTCAAATTATCAATAAGATAATTGTATCATAAATTGTGTCAAAAAACAACAGTATATTGAAATTTTAAACAATTTACCTGTTAATTTTTCTTGAGCCTTTCTACCATTTCCAAATCTTTTTTTGAAAGCTTTGCCCGACTGAGCATTCCTTTTCGTTTTTCAAAGGTATTTTTGAGAGCCGAAAAGCGTTTCCACTCTTCAATAAGCTTGTGATTTCCGCTGAGCAACACCTCAGGAACTTCTCTTTCGTGCCACACAGAAGGTCTGGTATACTGGGGATATTCCAAAAGGCCGTCAAAATGTGACTCATCCGAAAAGCAGGCCTCCGAGGCAAGCACACCGGGAATCATTCTGGCAGTAGCATCAACCACAGCCATAGCCCCGATTTCGCCACCAGTGAGCACAAAATCGCCTATGGAAATTTCCATATCTACAATCTCATCAAGCACCCTCTGGTCAACTCCCTCATAGTGTCCGCAGATAAGCACCAGATGCTTGTCCTTTGAAAGTCTTTTTGCTGTTGACTGTCTGAACGTCTTTCCCTGAGGGGACAAATATATGGTTTTGGGCTTATAGGAAAGCCCCTCACACACGCTCATATAAGCAAGGTATATGGGTTCTGCCTGCATAACCATCCCCTGACCGCCGCCGTAAGGATAATCATCCACTTGTCTGTGCTTGTTGAAAGCAAAATCCCTTATCTGCACACAATTTATTTCAAGTATGCCGTTTTCCACTGCCCTCCCGATTATGCTGCTGTTTAGCACTGCATCAAACATTTCGGGAAAGAGTGTTAAAATATCAACTCTCAAATTTGCCATCAGTCAATCAATCCTTTTAAGGGTTCTATCAAAATCCGCTTTTCCTCGATATCTACTTTCTTTATAACATCGTCAATAACGGGAATAAGCACCTGTTTTTTATCTTCATTTTCAACAACATAAACATCGTTGCTGCCTGTTTTGATTATATCACAGATTTTACCCAAAATCCTGCCCTCAAGAGTTTCAACACTGCAACCCAAAAGGTCGCAAATGTAATATGCACCCTCAGGAAGCTCACCAAGTTCCTCTCTTGGAACTGTGAGAATTTTGTTGCGGTATTTTTCCGCATCGTTTATATCGTCAATGCCGCGAAGCTTCAAAATCACCATATTTTTGTGAATTCTTGACTTTTCAATGTCAAATTCTTCACCATTTATGTTAACATACGCAAGCTCGTGAAAAATTTCAGGGTCATCACACCAGTACATAACCTTGACATCACCACGGAGTCCGTGCGTATTCACTATTTTTCCAATTTCAAGTTCTTTTTTCATAAAAATCTCCATTCCGCAGCCATACGCCGTCACAAATAGTAATTAAAAATCGCTTATCCGTATGGCAAGGAATGATAAGAGATTTTTACGCCCATGTGCGTTTTTTCGCGAATGCGAAAAAACTTTCGCACGGGCAATCAAATCTACCCAGATGGGTAACGGGAAAGGAACTTTCACGTTAATTCCTATCTTTCAAACACTCTTTTAAAAAGCAAGCAAAGACTGTACCAAATCAAACGGCCAAAATCGCCTTTGATGATACAGTCTCTCGCATAAGTTATACAATATCAACCGTCACTTTTTTGTTTTCGTGGCTTGCTGCAGCTTTCACAACAGTGCGTATAGCCTTTGCTATTCTGCCCTGCTTGCCGATTACCTTGCCCATATCACCCTCGGCAACGTGCAAGGAAAGTACAACAGAATCACCTGACTCGGTTTCTTTTACTTCAACTGCATCAGGCTCTGAAACCATTGATTTTGCAATAAATTCCAAAAGTTCTTTCATTTCTTCCTCCAAAACCCAAAGGTAACGGACGGCTTGTCCAAAAAGGGCAAACCGCCGAAGTCCTTTTCAGATTAGATAATGCCCTTTTCTTTCAAAAGACGCTTTACTGTGTCTGTGGGCTGTGCACCGTTTGAAATCCATTTTGCAACCTTTTCTGCATCAAATTCAACTGCAGCGGGTTCTGTCATGGGGTTGTATGTTCCAACCTGTTCAATGAATCTGCCATCTCTGGGATATCTTGAATCAGCCACAACTACACGATAAAAAGGTGCCTTCTTTGCTCCCATTCTTCTCAAACGAATTTTTACTGCCATAATAAATTACCTCCAAAAAAATATATAAATTTAATAATTTTTAAATTTTAAAACCCGAGGGCTCAGAAAGGAAATTTCATCTTTCCCATCTTGCCCATACGGCCCATCTGCTTTGCAAATTTGCCGCCGGTCATCATTTTCATCATTTTTTGCATCTGTTCAAACTGCTTCACAAGAGCGTTTACCTCAGCAACAGTTGTCCCGCTGCCCTTTGCAATTCTCTCACGACGCTTTGGTGTGAGCTTGTCGCGGTTTTCACGCTCGCCCCTGGTCATTGACTTGATAATCGCCTCTGTGTGAAGCATCTTTTTCTCATCAATGTTCGCATCTTTCAGTGCCCTTGTATCAACCCCAGGTATCATCCCAACAAGCTGTTCAAGAGGACCCATTTTTTTCATCTGGTCCATCTGTTCAAGAAAGTCACTGTATGTGAATGTGGAGTTCCGCATTTTCTGCATCTGCTCCATAGCTTTCTTTTCATCAATCACCTGTTCCGCCTTTTCAATCAGGCTGAGGACATCCCCCATACCCAAAATTCGTGAAGCCATACGTTCAGGATGAAACACCTCAAGATCAGTAAGCTTTTCACCCATGCCGCAGAACTTGATGGGTTTTTGTGTAACAGCACGAACCGAAATCGCCGCACCGCCACGGGTATCACCGTCAAGCTTTGTAAGAACAACACCGTCAATTTCAAGCTGGCTGTTGAAAGCCTCTGCCACATTGACAGCATCCTGACCGGTCATTGCATCCACCACAAGAAGAATTTCTGTGGGGTCAATCTTTTCCTTGATGTTTTTGAGTTCGTCCATCAGTTCTTCATCAACGTGAAGTCTTCCGGCTGTATCAACAATCAAAACGTCATTTGAATGTAGTCTTGCGTGCTGTAATGCTTTTTCCGCAATTTCAACGGGGTTTTGATTTCCCTCAATAGTGAAAACCGGAAGTTCAAGCTGCGAACCCACCACCTGAAGCTGTTTTATAGCCGCAGGTCTGTAAACATCGCAGGCACAAAGAAGAGGTCTTTTTCCTTGTTTTTTGAGGAGTCCACCAAGTTTTGCCGCAGTGGTGGTCTTTCCGGCACCCTGAAGTCCTGCCATCATAATGACAGTGGGCGGCTTTGAAGAAATCTTTATTTTTTCCTCAGTGCCCATAAGAGCAACAAGCTCTTCGTTTACTATTTTAATAACCTGCTGTGCGGGGGTAAGTGATTCCATCACCTCAGCACCCGAAGCACGTTCTGAAACGCTTGAAATAAAGTTTTTTACAACCTTGAAGTTGACGTCTGCCTCAAGGAGTGCAAGCTTAACTTCACGCATTGCTTCTTTCAGGTCAGAGGCCGAAACCTTGCCCTTGCCCCTGAGTTTCTTGAAGGTGCTTTGCAGTTTATCTGACAAGCTTTCAAATGCCATATGCACACCCCTTTCAGGAATTTTTCAAAATCAAATTTCTATTTCATTTATTCCCGCCACAATGGTGAGAATATCGTTTATCTGATGCTTTATACTGTTTGGCAAAAGCCTTGACTCAGGTGATTTTTCAATTTGTGAAATGATAGCGTCAATCTCGCGGAGGCTTGACTTGATACCGAGAAACCTTTTTGCAAGGCCAAGTTTTTCTTCCACATCATAAAGAGTGCTTTCGGCACGCTTTAAGTTGTCCCTGACGCCCTGACGGCTTATGCCAAGCTCCGTTCCGATTTCAGACAGTGACAAATCTTCGTTGTAATAAAGCTCTGCTGTGTCCGCCTGACGCTCGGTAAGCATATTTTTGTAAAAACTGAGAAGAAGAGAAATTTCAACGTTTTTTTCCATTTCAGGGTTCTCTCCTTTCCGCAATGTAAAGTATTTTCACTTTACAACCCAATCATTGTACATCATTATCTGCCAATTGTCAAGTGTTTTTTATGATTTTTTATTATCAAAATTAGTCCTGCCAAAACAAGCACCGCAGACAAAATCTGCGACACCCTAAAAGTGCCTAAATAAAGTGAATCTGCTCTCAAGCCCTCAATGAACATTCTGCCTATTCCATACCATACCATATAACAGCAGGCAAGTTCTCCCTCGAATACTTTTTTCCGTTTAAACAGCAGCAGAACGCCTACTCCTGCCGCATTCCAGAGTGACTCATACAAAAAGGTGGGGTGAACCGACTCCGCTATGGTACGCATTCCCCTGACAATAGTCATCGCCCACGGCAGATTACACTCCGCGCCAAATGCTTCGCCGTTTACAAAGTTCCCCCAACGTCCCACCGCCTGACCGATAAGCAGTGACACAGAGAGGACGTCAAGAACCTTTCCTATGTTGATTTTTTTCACCTTGCAATAAATAAGTACAACCAGTGCCGCACCAAGCACAGCACCGTAAATCGCTATCCCGCCTTCTCGGATATTCAGGATTTCAGAAAGATTATGCTTGTAATAATCCCAACTGAAAATTACATAATAAATTCTTGCACATAAAACCGCCACGGGAAGACCAATTAAGAACATATTAAAAAAATCATTATCGGAAATTCCTGTCTTTTTTGCCTCTCTTGACGCATACACAAAGGCAATCACCAGTCCAAGTGCAATAATCAGTCCATATGCATAAACAGGAAAGCCAAAAACAGAAAAGGGAGCTCTGTTCACACTAAATTCAAGTCCAAGCCCTGGAAAAGAAATGTTATTTATCATTTTCAGTTTTCCTCCAAAGGCTCTATGATAGAGAGTGTGCAGCATTCTTCATCAAAATGCTCACAGAGTCTTTCCTTGAGTTCATCAAGGCTCACACTTTCAACAAGCTCGCTGTAAAAAAGGGGATTGATGTTATTCATAAAGGAACGTATGAAATCATTACCCATTCTTTCCACGCTGTTGAAACGTCTTAAGTCTCTGCCTATAAGCACTCTTTTTGCTACATCGACAGCTGTCTTATCAAGGTCTTTTTCTTTCATTTCTTTGAGGTATTCAAGAGCTCTTTTATACACTGTTTCAGGCTCAGAGCTTTCACCGCTTATACTTGAAAAACCATAGCTGCGTTCAAGCTCGCTATCTTTTCCAAAGCTTCCGTCAATCAAGCCCTCTCCATACAACTCGGTAAAGAACGAACTGCTTTTTCCAAAAAGAACTTCCATAAGAATATCTGTTTTTATCTGTTTCATAAGAAGCTTTTCGCCGTCAATACCCTCTTCTTTCTCCTTAAATCCCATCAGGAACAAAGGCTTTGAAACGCTGAGCTTTTGTCTGACAATTCTTTCAACTACACCAGATGGCTCATTGCAGATACTTTTTTCGATTTTGCCACGGTCTTTGTCCTTTTTCACGTGCTTGTCAATATAGCTGACTGCTTTCTCCTCATCAATGTCCCCCACCATAACAAGCATCATATTGGACGGATTATAATACGCCTCGCAGCACTTGTAAAGAAGCTCTGGGGTTATATGGCTTATACTTTCAACTGTACCTGCAATATCGGTCTTCACGGGATTTGCATGATACATCCCCTGAAGCATATTGAAAAACAATCTCCAATCAGGGTCATCATCATACATCTTGATTTCCTGACCGATAATCCCCTGCTCTTTTGCCACATTTTCATCGGTGAAATATGGATTGTTCACAAACTCAAGAAGTATATCAAGATTTTCATAAAAACTGTCGGTACAAGAGAAAAGGTATGCCGTCATATCAAAGCTTGTGAATGCGTTGCTGCTTGCCCCGGTAATTGCAAATTTGTCAAAAGCATTCTTTCCGTCTTCCTCCTCGAACAGCTTATGTTCAAGAAAATGGGCAATCCCATCAGGCAGCAGAACCTCCTGACCGTCAAATTTAAGCACACGGTCGATTGAGCCATATTCTGTGCCGTAAATTGCATAATACTTTGAAAAGCCTTTTTTCGGAACAATATACACCCGAAGTCCGCTTTCGTGAACGCCGAAAAGCACACTTTCGTTTAAGAATTTGTTTTCAGTTTTTTCAAATCTCATCGCCGCTCACTCCTTTCAGAAAATAAACTGTATCAAGCTGCATCTTGTTTGCTACAGCAATTATTTCCTCACGGCTCACCTTGTTGATTTTTTCCAGGAACTCATCAGGCGACTCCTCAACCGACATCATCGCACGTGTCATATAAAAATCCTCTGTTGCAACAAGGCTGTCTTTTATACTGCCGATTTGAGTTTTGAGATATTTTTTTGCAGACACTATTTCATCATCCGAAAAGTCACCGCTTTTCATCATATCAAGCTGAACAAAAATCTCATCATATGCATCCTGGAATTTCGCCGCCTCTATCCCCGCACTGATTTTCATAAAGCTTTTCTGCCTGTTAAATGCCGAGAAAACGTAATAAGCAAGGCTTAATTTTTCACGGACATTGTTAAAAAGCTTTGAAAATGGGCTACCTCCGTATATGCAAGAAAATACCGCCACTGCATAACATTCATCTGACACAGGCTCAATGCCACAGTTAAAGCCCATACAGAGCTTGCTTTGTGATGCTGTTATTTCTTCGGTAACCGACTTAACCTTTATATTCTCTTCAAATTTCGCAAGCTTTGTAGCTGTGCGTTTGGGGTTTCGTGGTGAAAGTGATTTGCCAAAGGTCCTTTCAATTTCTGTTTTCACTGCTCCTTTATCAAAAGAGCCGCTGGCAAAAATATTCACATCAGCAGTTCCGACGATTTCCTTGTAAAACTCATAAAGATTTTTTTCATCAATCAAATCAAGGTCTTCGATGTAACCATACGAAAAGTTTCCATAAGGGTCGCTCTCAAACATTATTTCGTTGCACCTTACCTGAGCGTATTCCTTTTTGTCGTTGATAAGCCCTTTTATAAAGTTTCTTGCATTCTCTTTTTCCTGTTCTACATAATTCTTATCAAAAGCTCCATCTTTGGTGATGGGACAAAGAACAAACTCGTGAAGAAGTTCTGTAATATCCTTTATTATGCTTTCTGTAATGAATTTGTCGCTTACAAACTGGGCTGATGCACGAATAAGCAGTTCGTCGCCCTCTTTCAGGATATCCGCACCGATTGAAGCACCATAAAGTTCTTCGGCACGTCTTGAAAGCTGTGCCATTGTGGGATATTTTCTGCTGCCGCGTTTTAATACACGGGGGATTAGTGCTGCACGTGTAACATTCTCTCTTGACAAGGGAATACAAAAATACACACTCAAAACATTTGTTTTGAATTTGTCGGTTTCAATAAACCTTAGGCTTATACCCTTTGAAATTTCATATATATCTGTTTTCAACTGTTTCACTCCTTTTATACTATTATAACCGATTTATCGTTTCAAAGCCTTTCCAATTGCAAAAAGCAACAAAAAAGCAATTATATTCACCGCTACCACCGAAGGTCCCACGGGCACTGACCAAATAACTGCCCCCAAAATTCCGATTGCGGCGCAAGAAACTCCCAAAACCGCAGAGCCAAGCACCACGCCCTTGAAGCTTCTGAAAACCCGCATTGCCGAAAGTGCAGGAAAGACCACCAAAGCCGAGATAAGCAGTGAGCCCACCAGATTCATTGCCAGAACAATAATCACAGCGGTAATTATTGCCACAACCGTATTGTATGCACCGGTATGTATCCCCATACTACGGGCAAAATTTTCATCAAAGGTAATAAGAAAAATTTTTCCATATAAAATGACAAATAGTGCCGTCACCACAAGAGCTAAAGCCACGCAAAGATAAACATCAAATGTTGACAATGTGAGGATTGAGGTGGCGCCAAAAAGTGTTCCGCACACATCTCCTGCCACATTTGTGGATGTGGGGAATATGTTTAGTAAAAGATATCCCACGGCAAGCGCCCCCACCGAAACCATAGCAAGAGAAGCGTCGCCCTTTATCTTTCGGTTTTGTCCTGCTTTGAGAAGCAAAACCGCAAGAACAGCCGTCACGGGAAGGACCACATAAAGCGGATTTGAGACATTCAAGACTGTTGCTACAGCCAAGGCACCAAATGCAGTGTGCGAAAGCCCGTCACCAATAAACGAAAAACGTTTCAGCACCAGTATAACGCCGAAAAGTGCTGAGCAGAGCGCTATAAGAATTCCCACAAGAAATGCATAACGTACAAAATCGAACTGGAAATAATAAGAAATCATTCTCCGCACCTCCCACACTTGTCAGAATTTAAAAATCTGATGCCTACCTTGCTGTGCGAATATTCCTCCGCTGTGCCGAAAAACATTTCTCCGTCACCCAGATGCAATATATGCTTTGAATGTCTGACAGCCGCCTTTATATCGTGAGAAACCATAACAACCGTTATGTCTTCCTGTTTGTTTAAATCCATAACAAGATGATACATCTCGTTTGTAGCCACCGGGTCAAGCCCTGCCGCTGGCTCATCAAGAAGCAACAGCCTTTTTGCAGCACAAAGCGCCCTTGCAAGAAGAACCCTTTGCTGCTGTCCTCCTGAAAGTTCGCGATAGCACTTATTCTTCAAATTATCAATTCCAAGCTTTTTCATATTCTCTGTGGCAATAGTCTTTTGTTTCTTTCCAAAAAACAGAGATTTACCGCATCCTGAAAGGACTATTTCCCAAACAGTCGCAGGGAAATCACGCTGAAGTTCTGTTTGCTGAGGGAGATATCCTATGCTGTTTTTTGAAATCTTGCTGTCCACAATGACCTCGCCTTTTATGGGAGATTCAAGTCCCAGAAGAGTTTTAACCAAAGTGCTTTTCCCTGCACCATTTTCACCCACGATGCAAAGATAGTCACCCTCTTCAACGGTGAACGATATGTCTTCTGCAATCACCTTTCCTCCATAACCAAGGGATATCCCCTTGCACACAATATCCGGCATTTTTCCTACCTCCGTTTTATCTCAGCGCTTCCTTAAGTGAAGTCAAGTTCTTTGTCATTATTTCAATATAGTCGTTATTTCCCGCATCCTTTCCTGCTATTGACTGGCAGGAATCAAGGACAGAAGTTTTTATATTTTCACATCCCGATGCCTTGATTACCGCTTCCGCAATGCTCTGGGTCGGGTTTTCAAGAACAAGTAAGGTTTCCTTTTCCAGCTCCTTTGCTTTTTCCGCAAGCTCTATCACCACATCAAAACTTGCATCTGTATCAGATGAGCAAGATGGAAATGCCGCATAATAATTTATTCCATAATCCTTTGCGAGATAAAGGAACGGGAATCTGTCCGCAAAAATAACCGTCTTATCCTCCGACTCATCCACCGATTTCTGATATTCATTGCTAAGTGCATCAAGTCTTTGGATATAGGCTTCTGCGTTCTTCTGATACACAGAGCTGTTTTGCACGTCAAGTTCCTGAATTTTTATCAAAAGTCCAACCACAATTTTTTCAGCAAGCTTTGGTGAAAGCCACAGATGTTCGTCATACGCATCGTCCGAATGACTTTCGTGATTGTGTCCATCAAGATGTTTGTGCGGTTCTGCCATAAGCCAGTTACTTTCACCAACCAGCTGGAACAAATTTACAGCATTTATTTCGGTATTTTCAAGAAGTTTTTTTGTCCATTCATCCGAGCTTCCGCCCCCATAAACAAACAAACTGCACTTATGGATTTTTGCAATGTCCGCAGCCGATGGCTGATAGCTGTGCATATCCCCGCCGTTTGAAAGCAATTCCACATCAAACTTCCCGTTTTCTTCGCCCAAAATTTCGCATATCCAGTCATATACCGCAAAAGAGGTGGTGACTATCTTGGTTTTATCCCTTGTGTCTTCAACTGCACCACACCCCGAAAGAATGCTTACAACAAGTATAACCAACAAAGACACAAAAACAATCCTTTTTGTCATTTCAAGACACCTCCCAAATATTTTTGCATAAAAGCCTGCCGCGTTTTGCGGCAGGCTAAAGACAGTACAATTTAAATCCTTGCAACACCGCTGTCCTTTGCCGCCTTTGCAACAGCTGCGGCAACGGTCTTTCCTACTCTTTCATCAAACGCCTTTGGCAATATATAATCTTTTTTGAGTTCCTCGTCTGAAACAAGGCTTGCTATGGCATAAGATGCCGCCATCTTCATTTCATCATTGATGTCTGAGGCCCTCACATCAAGAGCACCTCTGAAAATCCCGGGGAACGCCAACACGTTGTTTATCTGATTTGGGAAATCAGAGCGACCTGTTCCCACAACCTCAGCTCCTGCCGCAAGTGCCAAGTCAGGCATAATCTCAGGAACTGGGTTTGCCATAGGAAATACTATGCACTTTTCAGCCATTGAAGAAACCATTTCCTCTGACACAATCCCTGGAGCTGAAACGCCGATAAACACATCTGCCCCCCGCATAGCATCAGATAAAGTTCCTGTGATTTTTTCGCGATTGGTAACAAGGCTCATCTCTTTGTGGGCATCACTGAGTCCGTCCATTCCCTCACAAATTATTCCAAACCGGTCGCACATAACAATATTTTCTGCGCCAAGCTTCAAAATATGCTTGGCAATGGCAATTCCCGCTGAGCCTGCGCCGTTTATTACTATTTTCATGTTTTTTATATCCTTTTTAACCACCTTGAGAGCATTGAGAAGTGCAGCAGCCAATACAATCGCCGTTCCGTGCTGGTCATCGTGGAAAACCGGAATATCACAAATTTCTTTCAGTCTTCTTTCGATTTCAAAGCATCGTGGTGCCGCTAGGTCTTCAAGATTGATTCCGCCAAAAGAGCCTGAAATGTTGTAAACAGTTTTTACTATTTCATCAATATCCTGAGTTTTTATGCAAAGGGGAAATGCATCAACATCAGCAAATTCCTTGAAAAGAACACACTTTCCCTCCATAACTGGCATCCCTGCCTCAGGGCCTATGTCTCCAAGCCCAAGAACAGCTGAGCCGTCTGTCACAACCGCCACAAGATTGTTTCGGCGTGTGAGCTCGTATGATTTATCAATATCATCACGAATAACAAGACAAGGCTCTGCCACACCGGGTGTATATGCTGTTGACAAATCCTCACTGCTTTTAACAGGTGTACGTGAAACCACCTCAATCTTGCCGTTCCATTCATAATGTTTTTTAAGTGCCAGTTCTTTAATATCCATTTATATTCTCCCTTTCAAATTCTAAATCAATCCCGCAAGGTATGCAGCCATAGATGCACATATTGCCACAACGATAAGCGAGCATCTGAAAAATGCAAGTACAAATGCAACCGCTGTTCCCAAAGCTGCAGTAAAAACATTTCCCGTGGAATAAAAAATATACGGAAATGTCATTGCACCAAGGACCGAATACGGAACATAATACAAAAAGCTTTTTATGTATTTTGATTTTATCTTACTCCTCATCAAAGTAAAGGGTATCATTCTTATACCATATGTAACAAGTGCCATAACCAAAAGATAGGCAAAAAACTGTCTTGTCATAGTCTTTCCCCTCCTATTTAAGTCTCAAGGTCTTTGGGGGCAACAAATGCCATAATACCCGCAGCCACCACCGCACAGATTATCACAGAAAAGCCCTGAGAAATTCCAGCAAATAACGGAATAAAATAAAATGCACAGCTGATGCCCGATGAAATTAAAACAGCCAGAAGCGTTCCTTTATCGTCCCTTGACGGCGGAACAATTATGGCAACAAACATACTGTAAATAGCAATACCCAACGCCGCACAAAGATTCTGTGGCAAAATCTGTCCTGCATAAACACCAAGGGTTGTTCCAAGTGCCCAACCAAAGTATGGCAAGGTAATAAGCCCATACATAAAACGCCTGCCTATCATCCCTCTTTCTGCCGCCGCTACCGCAAAAACCTCGTCCGTTATACCAAAAGATGTAATCATGCGGTGGATTGTCGTAAAGCTTTTATCAAGTTTTTGGGTAAGAGCAAGCCCCATGAGGCAATATCTTATATTTATAACCAGCTGAGTGAGAGCCATCTCTAAGAAAGTCCCTCCTGCTGCAATAATCGCAACCCCCGCTACCTGTCCTGCAGAGGTGAGATTGGTAAGTGAAATAAGAATTGTACCAAGCCCCCATATCCCTTGTCCCAATGCCGAAATCCCGAATCCAAAGGAAACCGACAAATATCCAAGGGCAATGGGAAGACCTTTCAAAAGACCATATATATATGAATTTTGACTTTTTATATCCGTCATTTTAATCCCCATCTTTATCTGCAAAAGTACCGTATAATTTTATCACTTTCCGCTTTCAATGTCAAGCAAGCGAGGGATTTTATTAAATTTTTAAAAAACATCTTGACAATTATTTTTCCAGTGTTATAATAAAGGTAAAGGTCAAAGATAGTCAAAGTCAAATTTGTGAGGTTATTTAATATGAGATTAAGCAATATGATAGAAGAATTTATAAAGGAAATGCTTTCCGATGAGCGTGAAATTGAACTTCAGCGAAATGAACTGGCAACTCGTTTCAACTGTGTTCCGTCACAGATTAACTATGTTATTGCCACTCGTTTTTCCCCCGAGCGCGGCTACTTCGTTGAAAGCCGACGAGGCAGCGGTGGTTATATCAAAATCACACGTGCCGTTCCCGACAACGGAAACTATATTCTCCACACAATCAATTCAATAGGCGACAGCATTTCAGCATCAAGCTGCACAGCCATTCTTGGCAATCTCTATAATATGGGGCTTCTGTCTCACAAAGAAGTAAAAATGCTTATTGCTGCACTCAGCGACAATTCCATTATTCTTCCGCGTCCCGAAAGAGATATTGTAAGAGCCAGTATTTTCAAGAATGTTTTGATAAATATTATTTAGAAAGGAGTTTTTTCTATGAAATGTCAAAAATGCAACAAAAATGATGCAACAACTCACATAACTAAGGTTATAAACGGCATTAAAACCGAAATGTATTTGTGCAGCAGCTGTGCAGGCGAAAGCGCTGATATTTTCAGTTTTGCGCCAAACATTGACCACGAATTTGATAGTCTCTTCGGAAGCTTTTGGAGTGCACCTGCCGCATCCAAAACTCTCTATGAAGAAAGTAACTGCAAAATGTGCGGCACTACAAGAAGTCAGTTCCTGAAAACAGGAAAACCCGGTTGCAGCAACTGTTATACTGTATTTGAAGACCTCCTTTCAAAACCGCTAAAACAAATTCACGGCAGCACCAGACACACAGGAAAAACTCCGTCAAAGCTCAGCGAAGCATTTAAAACCGAAGACAAAATCACAGAACTTAAGGCAC
>JAFVTM010000006.1 GCA_017503225.1 Clostridia bacterium | reverse complement strand
GGGTTAATATGCTGTCGCTGAAACTTAAAAGGATACGCTCGTTATTAAGACATTCTTCACTGTCGGTTTTGTGGATTACACCTTTTGGAACAAAAACAAAATCACCCGCTTTGACTTTAAAAATTTCATCGCGGATAAAGTAATTTGTTTCGCCACGTATAAGATAATAAAGTTCGTATTCATCATGATAATGTGCTGTTGAAACCGTTCTCTTGTTTGAAATTATTGTATGCGAAAATTCACGGTCTTTGAATCTCTCAATTTCCATTTTATCATCACCAAAATTATTTTAACATATATTTTCACCAAAATCAATCATTTTTTTCGTATTTTAAATGAAAAACAGCAAAAATTTAAAGGAAAACAAGATATTTTTGATTTATAATAGCTTTGTAAGAATACTCGAAAGGAATAGTTTTTTATGTTTACAAAACCACAAAGATGCGAAAAGTTTATACAGTTCGGTGAGGGCGGATTTTTGAGAGGCTTTGTTGACTGGATTATACAGCTCACAAACGAAAACTCTGATTTTGATGCAGGAGTTGTTGTGGTACAGCCTATTGAAAACGGAATGTGCCATATGCTTGAAGCACAGAACTGTGTTTATACCCACGTTATGCGTGGAATAAAGGACGGCGTTCCAACAGTTGACAAAAAGATTATTGACGTGATTTCAAGAACTGTTGAACCCTACAAGAATTTTGATGCATATCTTGAATTGGCTAAGAACCCTGATTTTCGGTTTGTTGTTTCAAACACAACCGAATCGGGAATTGCTTTTTCAGAAAATGATACACCTGATAACGCTCCAAATGTGACTTTCCCTGCGAAAGTTACGCTTCTTCTCAAAAAACGTTTTGATTTGGGACTTGGCGGATTCATATTCTTGCCTTGTGAACTCATTGACAAAAATGGCGAAACCCTCAAAAAGTATATTTTGAAATATGCGGATTTATGGGGACTTGGTGAAGACTTCAAGGTTTGGGTTGAAAAAGAAAACATTTTCTGTAACACTTTGGTTGACAGAATTGTTACTGGTTACCCCAAGGGCGAGGATATGGAGCTTGGCTATGAAGATAATATGGTTAATACCAGTGAGATTTTCCATCTTTGGGTCATTGAGGGACCAGATAGTATAACAAAGGAATTCCCCTTTGACAAAGCAGGTCTCAACATAATCGTTACCGATAACTTGGAAAGATACAGAACAAGAAAGGTTCGCATCTTAAACGGCGCACACACATCAATGATTCCATATGCTATGCTTCTTGGGGTTGAAACTGTGGGTGACTGTATGGAACACGCGGTTTTGAGCAAGTTTGTGAAGGAATGTGTTTATGACGAAATAATTCCGACTCTTGACCTTTCAAATGAAGAACTTGTGGACTATGCAGACAATGTATTCGAAAGATTCTGCAATCCTTACATTAAGCATCTTTGTGCATCAATTTCACTCAACTCAGTGAGCAAGTTTAAGGTTAGGGTTTTGCCCTCAATCCTTGAATACATTAAGCGCAAGAACGAAATGCCCGACAGACTTCTTACATCTTTTGCAAAGCTTATTGAATTTTACAAGACTGATATGCCAAATGATGATAAGGCTGTTATGGAATTTATGAAAAATGCATCTGTTGAAGAAATTTTGGCAAACGTAAGTCTCTGGGATGAAGATTTGTCATTCCTTGCTGATGCAGTGAAGGAGAGAATGGGTAGATGATAATCAATAGGCTTGATAATGTCGAAATAAATCTTGAGAATGGCCACAAGTATGCCCTTAGAGATATTAAAAACGGCGAAAATGTTATCAAATACGGAAATTCCATAGGCCACGCTGTGTGTGACATAAAAAAAGGTGAACATATTCATTCCCACAATATGAAAACAAACCTTTCGGGGAACCTTGAATATGTGTATGAACCTGATTTTACGCCCATCGAAAAGGTTGATACCGACAAGACTTTTATGGGTTATGTCAGAAAAAACGGCGACGTTGGTATCAGAAACGAAGTGTGGATAATCAACACCGTTGGTTGCGTGAATAAGATTTCAAAACGTCTTGCTGACCTTACCGGAGTGAAACATTTTGAGCATCCCTTTGGCTGTTCTCAGCTTGGGGATGACCAGAAGATTACCCAGCTTATTTTGAAAGGACTTATCAATCACCCAAATGCTGCGGCAGTTCTGGTGCTTGGTCTTGGCTGTGAAAACAACAATATCCCTGTTTTCAAAGAGGTACTTGGGGAATATGATGAGGAAAGAGTCAAGTTCTTGAATGTTCAGGATGTGGAAGACGAAATAGAAGAAGGCGTTCGCATAATTGAAGAACTTAAGAAATATGCGGATACATTTAAACGTCAGCCAGTTCACGTATCAAAACTTAAAATTGGACTTAAGTGCGGAGGCAGTGACGGCTACAGCGGAATAAGTGCCAACCCACTTGTGGGAAGTCTTTCTGACAAGGTGATTTCTTTTGGCGGAAGCTGTGTGCTTTCTGAAGTTCCTGAAATGTTTGGTGCAGAGCATCTTCTTATGAAGCGTTGCCCAACAAAAGAGCTGTTTGACAAAACTGTTGCACTTATTAACAATTTCAAAGATTATTTCACAAAACATAATCAGGTTATATACGAAAATCCGTCACCGGGAAATAAAGCCGGTGGAATAACAACCTTGGAGGAAAAATCTCTTGGTTGTGTTCAAAAGGGCGGAATGAGTGAGGTTGTTGACGTTCTCGATTATGGCGATGTGCTCAAGAAGAACGGACTTTCTCTTCTCAATGGTCCGGGGAATGATATTGTGGCAATCACAAACCTCTCGGCTGCCGGTGTTCATATGATTCTGTTCACAACCGGCAGAGGCACACCTGTGGGCGGACCTGTTCCTACAATCAAGGTTGCAACAAATCATAATCTTGCTGAAAAGAAAAAGGGCTGGATTGACTTTGATGCATCTCCCGTGCTTTGTGGTACAACAATGGACGAACTTACTGACAGATTCCTTGATTACATAATTTCTGTGGCGTCAGGCGAAGAAACAGCAAACGAGAGAAACGGTTACAGTGAAATCTCGATTTTCAAGGACGGTATAGTTCTTTAATAAGAAATAAATTAAAAAATTTATATAGGAGTGAAGAAAAATGAAAATTGAAAACGGAAAAGCTACAGGCATAAAAATTGCTTACATTGGCGGCGGCTCAAAGGGTTGGGCTTGGAATCTTATGAGTGACCTTGCTGAAGAAAGTGCGATGAGCGGTGAAGTATATCTTTATGATATAGACAAAGAACCCGCAATTTTGAATGCGCAAATCGGAAATAGTATTGGCGACATTGATGGCAAACTTGCTAACTGGAAATATTTTGTTTCTGACACGCTTGAAGATGCTCTTAAAGGTGCCAACTTTGTTGTTATCTCAATTCTTCCCGGTACATTCGAAGAAATGAGAAGCGACGTTCATACACCTGAAAAGTATGGAATCTATCAGTCAGTTGGTGACACAATGGGTCCCGGTGGTATCATCCGTGCTCTTCGTACAATTCCTATGTACGAAGTTATGGCAAACGGAATTCGTGAAAACTGTCCAAATGCTTGGGTTATCAACTACACAAACCCAATGACAATGTGTACAAGAGCACTTTACAAGGTATTTCCTGAAATCAAAGCTTTTGGTTGCTGTCACGAAGTGTTTAGCACTCAGAAGTTCCTTGCAAAAGTTCTTGAAAAGAAGCTTGGCATAAAGGACATCAAGCGTGAAGATATCCGTTGTGAAGTTATGGGTGTTAACCACTTTACATGGCTTAAGAAGGCTTACTATCAGGATATTGATATTTTCCCAATTTACAAAGAGTTCTGCGAAGAATATGCAAAGGTAGGATTTACTGAAGCTCCTGATGATAACTGGCTCAACCGCGTATTCCAGTCAAAGCAGATGGTAAAGATGGATCTTTTCCTCCGTTATGGTTATATTGCAGCAGCAGGTGACCGTCACCTGGCTGAAGCTTGCCCCGGAAAATGGTATCTCGAAAGTCCTGAATGTGTTGAAAAATGGGGATTCGGTCTTACAAGTGTTGACCACAGATATGCACTTCTTGAACAGTCTCTTGAAAAACGCAGCAAGTATATTTCAGGTGAGGAACAGTTTAAACTCAAGCCATCAGGTGAAGAGGGTGTAAAGCAGATGAAGGCGATACTTGGTCTTGGCAGCTTTGTTACAAACGTAAATATGCCAAACCGCGGTCAGATTACAAACCTTCCCATGGGTGCTGTTGTTGAAACAAATGCATCATTTACATCAAACACAGTTGCTCCTGTTACTGTTGGTGACCTTCCTCCCGCAGTATTCGCTCTCACAATCGACCATGTTGCTGTTCAGGAAATGGTTGTTGAAGCTGCTGTTACACGTGACCTTGACCTTGCTTTCCAGGCATTCTGCAAGGATCCTCAGGTTAAACGCCTCAACCTTACTGAAGCAAGAGCTCTCTTTGATGAAATGATTGAAAACACCAAAGAATATCTCACAATGTATAACATCTAAAATATACATAACAAAAGCCCTTGGCATTTTGCCAAGGGCTTTTTGCTGTCTAAAAATTAAAGGCTCTTTTTGTAATCTGTGATTATCTTTTTCATTGTTTCAGCTGCCGGACCGCCAATTATCTTTCGCTGGTTTACGCAGGTTTCAAGGGATATGGCATCATAAATGTCTTCGTCAAAAAGAGGTGAAAAGTCTTTGAATTCTGCCATTGAAAGCTCTTCAATGAACTTGTCAGTGTCAAGACAAAAGGCAACCATTTTTCCTACAACGGCGTGGGCATCACGGAAAGGAAGACCTTTCTTTACAAGATAGTCGGCCACGTCTGTTGCATTTGTGAAGCCGCCCTTTGCACCCTTTTCCATAGCAGATTTATTTATTGTCATGGTTTTGAGCATTCCGCAAAATACGGGGAGACACATTTTCACTGTGTCAAGGGCATCGAAAATTTGTTCCTTGTCTTCTTGCATATCCTTATTGTATGCAAGAGGGAGTCCTTTCAGCATAGTGAGAAGTCCCATAAGGCTTCCGAATACCCTGCCTGACTTGCCCCTTGCAAGCTCTGCAATGTCGGGGTTCTTTTTCTGTGGCATTATGCTTGAACCGGTGCTGTATGCATCGTCAAGGGTGACAAAACCAAATTCGTTTGAACTCCACAGAATGATTTCCTCAGAAAAACGGCTGAGATGCACCATTATCATGGAAAGAACAAAAGCCATTTCACAAACAAAGTCACGGTCAGAGACGCCATCGATGCTGTTTTTGGTTATGTCGGAAAATTCCAGTTCCTTTGCCACAAAGTCGCGGTCAAGGGGATAGGTTGTTCCAGCCAGGGCACCACTGCCAAGTGGCATAATGTTCATACGCTTTTTCCAGTCAGCGAGTCTTGACAAGTCACGTGAAAACATTTCAAAGTATGCCATAATGTGATGACTGAAGGTGATAGGCTGAGCCTTTTGCAGATGGGTGTAACCCGGCATAATGGTATCGAGATTGTTTTCCGCGAGATTGAGAATTGTCTTTTGTAAGTCGATGAGCATAGCAAAAAGTTCCTCTGCTTCGTCGCGGAGGTAAAGCTTTCCGTCAAGAGCCACCTGATCGTTTCGGCTTCTGCCTGTATGCAGTCTTTTTCCTACATCACCAATTCGTGAAATAAGGATTGTTTCAATATTCATATGGATGTCTTCTGCATCAATGGTGAATTCAACTTTGCCACATTCAATATCTGCAAGAATTTCGCCCAGGGTTTTCACAATCAAATCGGCATCTTCCTTGGGGATAATCCCTTGCTTTCCAAGCATTTTTGCGTGGGCCTGACTGCCACGGATGTCTTGCGCATACATACGTGAGTCAAAACGGATTGAGGAGTTGAAATCGTCAACCGATTTGTCTGTTGATTTTGAAAATCTTCCGCCCCATAATTTCATAGTATTAAGTCTCCTATACAAAAATTCAGGGGTATCAGAGAGATACCCCTGTTTGATTTTTATTGTTCGCCGTTCTTTTTCTTCATCATCGCGCGGACCTTGAGAGGAAGGCCAAAGAGATTGATGAAGCCTTCGCTGTCCTTGTGGCTGTAAAGCTCTTTGCTATCCCCGAATGATGCGATGTCTTCATTGTAAAGTGAATATTTTGATTTCGCACCGGCGGGTGTGCAGTTACCCTTGTAGAGCTTGAGTCTTACTGTGCCGGTAACGTATTTATCCATTTCGTCATACATAGCAGACATAGCCTCGCGAAGAGGTGTGAACCACTTTCCGTCATAAACAAGCTGTGAGAACTGTGTCTGTGTTGTTCTCTTGAATGCCTGAGTGTCACGGTCAAGACAAAGGAATTCAAGTTCCTGAATTGCGGTGTAAAGAATTGTACCACCGGGAGTTTCATAAACGCCACGTGATTTCATGCCAACAAGACGGTCTTCAACAATGTCTGTGATACCAACGCCGTTTGCACCGCCAAGAGCGTTGAGCTTTTCAACCAAAGCAACGGGAGAAAGCTTTTCACCGTCAACAGAAACAGGAACACCTGCTTCAAAGCCGATTTCAACATAAGTGGGTGTGTCAGGAGCCTGCTCTGGTGATACGCCAAGCTTCAAAAGGCTGTCATACTATGGCTCATTCCATGGGTCTTCAAGGTCCATACCCTCATGACTGATGTGCCAGATGTTGCGGTCACGTGAGTAAAGGTCCTTCTTTGTAACGGGAATTTCAATGCCGTGAGCATTTGCATAGTCAACAGCGTCTTCACGTGATTTGATGTCCCAGATTCTCCAGGGAGCAATGATTTTGAGAGATGGGTCAAGAGCCTTGATTCCAAGCTCAAAACGTACCTGGTCGTTGCCCTTTCCTGTCGCACCGTGGCAAATAGCAACAGCGCCCTCTTTCTGAGCGATTTCAACAAGTCTCTTTGCAATAATCGGTCTTGCATGAGATGTGCCGAGGAGATATTTGCCCTCGTATGCTGCACCTGATTTGAGAGTGGGGAAGATGTAGTCTTTTACATATTCGTCTCTTAAATCTTCTATGTAACATTTGATAGCGCCTGATTTGATAGCGCGTTCTTCGAGCCCGTCTGTTTCTTTGCCCTGACCAACGTCACCGCACACGCACACAACGTCATAGTCATAATTTTCCTTGAGCCATGTGATAATGATTGATGTGTCAAGACCGCCTGAGTAGGCAAGTACAACCTTATCTTTTGCCATTTTAAAAACCTCCTGAAAATTAAAAGCACAGCACAAAAAATGCTTGCCTTATTTCGTTTTTTATATTACAATATGTATTATAATCCTAAATATAGAAAATTGCAACAGTTTTTTTGAAAGTTATGCATTTTTATGCAAAAAAATGAATTTTTATGCATTTTGTATCTGGAATATGTATAAAATGCGAAAGGAAAGACTATGAGAATTATAGGGATAGACCCGGGGTACGCTATTGTGGGTGTTGGGTGCATTGATTATGAGGGCAACAGATTCAAGATTGTGGAGTACGGCGCAATCACTACCGAGGCGGGCGAGGATATGACCGACAGACTTAAAAGAATTTATGATGAGGCGGTAGACATTATCACAAGGACAAAGCCTGACGCATTGGCAATTGAAGAATTGTTTTTTCAGAACAACCAGAAAACTGCAATAAATGTAGCTCAGGCAAGGGGAGTGCTTATTCTGGCGGCAAAAAACTCTGGCGTTCCGGTGTTTGAATACACACCTCTTCAGGTGAAGCAAGCGGTGGTGGGATATGGCAGAGCGGATAAAAAACAGGTGCAGCAGATGACAAAAGCTATACTCAATTTAAGTGAGGTTCCGAAGCCCGATGATACTGCTGACGCCCTTGCTCTTGCGGTTTGTCATGCCCATACCGGTGGAAGACTTATGTGGTGAGATTTTATACATAAAAACTCACATTTTGGACTTGTTTTTTGAGTTAAAAAGTAGTATACTAATAAAATAGGAAATTTTGGGAAAGGCAGAAGGGCTATGTTTTATTATATCTCAGGCAAAATAGCGCACAAAAGCGACAGCTTTGTTGTGATTGATGCATCTGGCATTGGATACAGACTTTATGCAAGCACAAAGACCCTTGAACTCCTTGGGGGTGAGGGGGATTTTGCAAAGCTTTATACCTATGCAAATTTCAAAGCATCAGCTGATGTTTTTGACATTTATGGCTTTGCTACCAAAGAAGAACTTGACCTGTTTATTATGATAATAGGTGTGTCTCGTGTGGGTGCAAAGACTGCCATTGCACTTCTCTCAAATATTTCGCCATCGAAGTTTGCGTTGTGCGTTGCAACAAATGATTCGAAATATATAGCAAAAAACACCCCCGGTCTTGGTGCAAAGGGTGCTGAGAGAATTGTCCTTGAACTTAAAGACAAGTTCAAGAACTTTGATATGGGTGATGTTACAAATGATGACGCCATTGAGGTTTACCATGGCGGTGGAACAGAACAAAGCGAAGCGATTTCGGCGCTCATTGCCCTCGGCTATTCACAAAGTCAGGCAAAGACAGCGCTTTCCGGCGCAAAAGGAACTGTTGAAGAACTTGTGAAAATAGGTCTTAAAAATCTTATGAAAGGTTAAAACCTTATGGAATTTGAAAACGAAAACAGGATTATTTCCACCGGAGCAATAGATGGGGATAATGAAATTGAATATAGCTTAAGACCAAAGCTTCTTGACGATTATGTGGGACAAAAAAAGGCAAAAGAAAACCTTAAGGTCTTTATGGAAGCGGCAAAGAAAAGAAATGAGTCACTTGACCACGTTCTTCTTTATGGCCCCCCTGGTCTTGGAAAGACCACTCTTGCTGGGATAATTGCCAACGAGATGGGCGTGAACATCCGCATAACATCAGGCCCTGCTATTGAAAAGCAGGGGGATTTGGCGGCGCTTCTTACCAACCTTTCGGAAAACGATATTTTGTTTATTGACGAAATTCACAGGCTTAATCGGAGCGTTGAGGAAATCCTTTATCCCGCTATGGAAGACGGGGCTCTTGATATTATCATCGGCAAAGGTCCTTCGGCAAGGTCCATACGCCTCGAACTTCCGCACTTTACACTTATCGGTGCAACCACAAAGGCGGGGGCGCTCACAGCTCCTCTTCGTGACAGATTTGGAGTTATCAGTCGCCTCGAGATGTATACAAATGATGAACTTGAAATGATTATAAAGCGTTCTGCCGGGATTTTGGGCATTGAAATCACCAACGGCGGCGCGGCAGAAATTGCATCAAGGTCACGTGGCACCCCGAGAATTGCAAACAGGCTGCTTAAACGTGTACGTGATTTCGCTCAGGTTGAATCTGACGGATGCATAACCGACCGCATAGCAAACTATGCTCTCAAAAAGCTTGAGGTTGATGACCTTGGACTTGACGCAACAGACAAAAAGATGATTGAAGCTATTATAAAATTCTATGACGGCGGACCTGTTGGGCTTGACACAATCGCTGCAACAGTGGGCGAAGAAAGTGAAACCATTGAAGATGTTTATGAACCGTATCTTATGCAGATTGGTTTTATAAACCGCACGCCAAGGGGCAGAGTGGTTACACGTCTTGCGTATGAGCATTTTGGTTTTTCCTTTGGAAAACAGGAAAACGAATTTGATATAAAAATTTCTGACTAAATTTGAAAGGATAAAGACAAATGGAAAAGAAAAAATTCTATCTGACAACGGCTATTGCCTATACATCGAGAAAACCTCACATAGGAAACACCTATGAGGTTGTTCTTTCGGATGCTATTGCCAGATTCAAAAGATATCAGGGCTATGATGTGTTCTTCCTTACGGGAACAGACGAGCACGGCCAGAAAATTCAACAGCTTGCAGAGGAGAATGGAATCTCACCACAAACATATGTTGACGGCGTAGCAGGTGAAATCCGCACCATCTGGGACCTTATGAACACATCATATGACAAGTTTATAAGAACAACAGACGATTATCACGTGACAAGCGTACAAAAGATTTTCAAAAAGCTTTATGACCAGGGAGACATTTACAAGGATTCATATACCGGTTGGTATTGTACACCTTGCGAATCATTCTGGACCGATACTCAGCTTGTGGATGGGAAATGTCCTGATTGTGGACGTGAGGTTCACAAGGGAAATGAAGAAGCATACTTCTTCAAAATGAGCAAATACCAAAAAGCTCTTGAAAAACATATTGAGGAAAATCCTGATTTCATTCAGCCAGAATCCCGCAAAAGAGAAATGATAAACAATTTCATTAAGCCCGGAATTCAGGACCTTTGTGTGTCAAGAACAAGCATCAGTTGGGGAATTCCTGTAAGCTTTGATGAAAAGCATACAGTTTATGTATGGCTTGATGCTCTCACAAACTATATCAATGCCCTTGGCTATACTCCTGATGAAAAAGGCGAGCTTTATGGAAAATACTGGCCCGCTGATGTTCACATTATCGGCAAGGATATTTTGAGATTCCACACAATTTATTGGCCTATATTCCTTATGGCACTTGGTGAGCCTCTTCCAAAGAAAGTATTTGGACATCCGTGGCTTCTTAGCGGCGAGGATAAAATGAGCAAGTCTTTGGGCAATGTTATTTATGCTGATGATTTGGTTCGTCACTTTGGCTGTGATGCAATAAGATATTATCTTCTTCGCGAAATGCCATACGCTCAGGACGGCACAATTACCTATGAAAAAATAGTTAATTCATACAACACAGACCTTGCGAATGTTCTTGGAAATCTTGCAAACAGAACGGTTGCTATGGTGAACAAATATTTTGACGGCATTGTTCCTGAAAAAGAAACTGCTACAGATTTTGACGCTGACCTTGGCGCAACTGCTGAAAAGGCAAAGGTAGATGTGGTGCGTTTTATGGAAGAATTCCGCACAGCGGATGCCCTTGATGCACTTTGGACCATTGCAAACCGTGCGAATAAATATATTGACGAAACTATGCCCTGGGCACTCGCAAAAGACGAGGCTAAGATTGGAACGCTTAAGACAGTAATGTATAATCTTGTTGAAGCACTTCGCTGGATTGCATCACTTCTTTCGCCTTTTATGCCAGAAACTGCTGAAAAGCTAATAGAAGCACTTGGTACAAAGGCATATAGCTTTGATGAACTTGAAAGCTTTGGAAAGACCGCAGGCGGACAAAAAGTTGGTGAGGCAGCAATGCTTTTTGCAAGACTTGATTCAGAGAAAAAATTGGCTGAAATCGAAGAAGAAAACAAGGCGAACCAAAAGCCTCAAATCAAGATTGAGCCATTTAAGGAAGATGTTGATTTTGAAAAATTCCTCGACCTTGATATTCGTGTAGGAAAGGTTCTTGAGTGTGAAGCTGTTCCAAAGTCTTCAAAGCTTCTTCGGTTCACTATTGAAACAGGCAGTGAAACAAGACAGATTTTGTCGGGAATTGCAAAATATTATAAGCCTGAAGATTTAATTGGAAAAAATGTTCTGTTTATAGCAAACTTCCCGCCACGAAAGATGATGGGTCTTGAATCAAACGGAATGATCTTAAGCGCTGAACACGATGGAAATTTGGTGGTTACAACTACTTTGAGTGATATACAGAGTGGTGCGCAGATAGTATAGGAGGACTTATGAGTATTTTTAATAAAGCAGACATTCTTCTGCCTGAGTGCGTTGATATGGGAAAATGGAGTATTGTGGCTTGTGATCAGTACACCGCACAACCTGAATATTGGGAAGATGCGGCAAAGTTCGTAGGTGACAGTCCATCAACTCTTAACATTGTATACCCCGAAGCGTTTTTGGCAGAGGGTGAGGGAAGAATTGAAAAAATAAACAGCAAAATGCACGAATATCTTGAAAAAGGTATTTTCGCAACACTTAAGGATAGCCTTATTTATGTAGAAAGAACAATGAACAGCGGCAAAATAAGACGCGGTATTGTTGGTGCTATTGACTTGGAAGAGTATGATTTTTCAAAAGGGTCAAAAAGTGCAATCCGAGCAACAGAGGGCACAATCCTGGAAAGAATTCCACCCAGAGTGAAAATCCGTGAAAATGCTCCCCTTGAGCTTCCTCATGCAATACTTCTTCTCAATGATGAAACCGACCACATTTTTGGTGGCATAGAAAAATCAAAGCCCCTTTATGACTTTGATTTGATGGGCGGCGGCGGACATATTGCGGCATGGCACATTTTGGGTGATGCAGCGGATGGTGTGATTGCGAAGATTGACAAGTTTGCAAAGACAGCAAAGGATAATCTGGTTTTTGCCGTAGGTGACGGAAATCACTCTCTTGCTACTGCAAAGACTTGCTGGGAAAACCTGAAAGGAAAGCTTTCTGAAGAAGAAAGAAAATCACATCCCGCAAGATTTTGCCTTGTGGAAATTGAAAATATTCATGATGAGGCTCTTGAGTTTGAGCCCATTCATCGTGTGGTTTTTGGCAAAACCTTTGATGCTGTGAAAAATGATTTGAAAAATTATTACCTCACATGCGACAGCCCAACGTCAAGTGCTCAGGAGATTGTTCTTGTATTAGGCGAAAAGACAGAAAGTGTTTTTGTGAAAAATCCGTCTTCAAATCTGACTGTTGGAACACTCCAAAAGTTTTTGGATGATATGAGATATAATCTTGATTATATCCACGGAGATGACGTTGTAAGAGAGCTTTCAGACAGACCTGATGCGGTGGGATTCATTCTTCCGTGTCCAGAGAAAAATGACCTCTTTGAAACGGTAATCCTTGACGGAGCACTCCCAAGAAAGACCTTTTCTATGGGTGAGGCAAATGAAAAACGTTTCTATCTTGAGGCTAAAAAAATTGTATAAAGGTTATTTTCAGGGCGGTTTTACCGCCCTGAAAACATGTATGGTGAATAAATATGAGGAAAAAACTAAATTTTGAACATACAAAAATAGCTTGTTATATAGCGGGCTTTACTCAGGCCACTGTCTGTGGCTTTTTGCCACTTTTGTTTGTGACATTCAATCAGATGTATGAAATCCCACTCACGCTCATAACCTTATTGGTGGCAGTGAATTTTATTGTCCAGTTTGGAATGGATTTTGCTTCACTTTTCTTTGTGGACAAGGTGAGTTATCGGGGAGTGGTAGTTGTTGCGCATATTCTCATCAGCATTGGTCTTTTGTTGCTTGGGACACTGGTGCCTGTTGCAAGAAACACTTATATGGTAATTTTCATTGCTACCTTGTTGTTTTCTGCAGGGGGCGGGCTTCTTGAGGTTATTACAAGCCCTATTATGGAGGGGTGTCCGTCAAAAAATAAGGCGGCGGCAATGAGCCTTCTTCATTCTATGTTTGGGTTCGGCTCGGTTTTGGTGATTGTTATGACAAATATACTGCTTTTTGCTCTTGGAAGAGAAAAGTGGTACATAATAGCAATAGTATGGGCTGTTTTGCCTGCACTCAACAGTGTGTTTTTTTCTTTTGTTCCCATAAACAAAATAGTGCAAAGTGAAGAAAGGACGCCGATATTTCAGTTGTTTAAGGGGAAAAGTTTTTTGATTTTTCTTTTGCTGATGGCGTGTGGAGGAGCATCTGAAATCGGAATGAGTCAGTGGGCGTCAGCTTTTGCGGAAACATCCTTAGGAGTTTCAAAAACACTGGGAGATATTTTAGGCCCATGCATTTTTGCTTTAATGATGGCTCTGTCAAGAATTTTTTATTCTAAAATTGCGACCAGAATAAATTTAATAAAATATATAATGCTTTGCGGATGTCTCACTGTTCTCTGCTATGTTATGACCGCTTTGTTGCCATTTAAATTTATGGCACTTTTGATGTGTGGATTTTGTGGCTTTACTGTTGGAATAATGTGGCCGGGAACATTGTCACTTGCGGCAAAAGTATATCCCAGAGGTGGTGCAACAATGTTTGGAGTATTGGCACTTGCAGGAGACTTGGGATGCACAACCGGACCATCGATTGTAGGTTTTGTAGCATCGGCATTTGGCGGTGAACTCAGGACAGGCCTTTTGACAGCTACAATTTTTCCGCTGCTTTTGGTGGTCGGCGCGCTTCTTCTTATAAGACGTGGGAAAAGGCATCCTGGCAAGTATTTTTAAACATTCATTGTTGACATTATAATTCAAATAATATATAATTATTATGAGAAATTAGGGTAACGGTATTCTAGTCGATCACTTCGTTTCCCAGGGCGGGCCTAAAAATTCGCCGAAGGGCATATCGATGAAGTTCCTTGTGCGTGCTCGCGACGCCCAGTCGTGGGTGTGTGCTGGGAGTTAAGGTTTAGGGGCGATCCGCAACGGCATGTGGGCGTTGACCCCTTTTCCGCGGAGGCCTGTGACCGTGTAACGGATGGGACATCCCGCCGCTATACGTATCAGGTTAAAACCTGCGTTGCGGTACCAAAAGTGGTGCTGTGGGCAGTGTAGCCTGCCTTGAGGGGGCATGGTGGATAATTGTTCAGACCATTATTCCACGGCCATGGAATAATGTGTTATTGCTTTTTGAAACCATGTTTGCAAAAGAGGCTAAGAAACGTTTGTGATTGTCGAGGAAAACTCCTAGACCGGTCCTGGACATTTGGTCCGGTGCATATACAGGATTGTAGTGTGTACTCAGTGGCAATCAGGTAACGCATTTGGTAACGATGCGTGACGGGTTTTAAAAGGGAACTTCCCTTTCGGCGACGATTGGGTAACCCGTCGGGAAAGCCAACCTGACCTATGACACAAAATTTACTGTATATGCTACCCTTTAATTTTTATTAAATTTTACGGAGATGAAGATTGATTGAAAGATGACGTGCATCGAAAACAAAAAGTGAAGTTTAAACCTGCTAAGTTTAAAAAGTCAGACAAGTCTTGGGTTATAAAAACCATTGTTATTACCTTTGTTTTGTCGGGATTTTTCAACATTTTGTCAAGTGGACTTGCGCAGATGGTAAACATCTGGATAGCAGTACTTATATTGCTTGTTATTGTGTTTATCGGCATATTGTTTGATGTAATCGGTATGGCGGTCACCACTGCAGATGAAGCGCCCTTTCATTCTATGGCGGCAAAACGAGTGAAATATGCTGACCGTGCCATCTTGCTTATCAAATCAAAAGACAAGGTTTCAAATTTCTGCAACGATGTTATCGGTGATATTTGTGGAATTATCAGTGGTTCTGCATCGGCGGCAGTTGTTGCCTATATCATAACAA
The DNA here is from genome assembly GCA_017503225.1 of Clostridia bacterium. Taxonomy (GTDB): domain Bacteria; phylum Bacillota; class Clostridia; order Monoglobales; family Monoglobaceae; genus SIG440. The sequence goes on along the minus strand of JAFVTM010000006.1, from coordinate 13,674 downwards.
TTTCCCCGGGACTCAGCAGCGTGCTACTCAGCCTTGTGATTACCGCATCTGTTGCGGCAATTACTGTAGGCGGAAAGGCTGTGGGAAAGACTATTGCCATCAAATACAGCAGCTTTATTGTATATAATTCTGCAAGGGCAATAGCTGTTTTGAAATTCTGGAGTAAGTAAAAATTGGTGTGCTTATGAAAAAAATATTGGACGGAGTCAATTCGTCAGCAGATTTGAAAAAACTGAATATATCAGAGCTTGAAATTCTTGCGGAAGAAATCCGTGGAATTTTGATAGATACTGTTTCGAAAAATGGGGGACATCTGTCTTCAAACCTTGGCACTGTAGAGCTTACGCTTGCTATGCACAAGGTTTTTGACTTTTCTTCTGACAAAATTGTCTGGGATGTAGGTCATCAGTCATATACCCACAAAATAATAACAGGAAGGAAAGAAAAATTTTCCACACTTCGCCAAAGGGGTGGCATAAGCGGCTTTCCCAAAACTGAGGAAAGTGAAATGGATGCTTTTAACACCGGCCATTCATCGACGTCGGTTTCGGCGGCGCTTGGTTTTGCAACAGCCTTTGCAATGGAGAAAAGTGATGCCCGTGCGGTTGCTGTTATCGGTGATGGTGCTCTGACCGGAGGTATGGCATATGAGGCTCTTAACCATGCAGGAAGCAGCGGCTTGCCCCTTATTGTGATTTTAAATGACAACGGTATGTCCATTTCAGAAAATGTAGGTGGACTTTCTCAGTACTTAAGGCGAATGACAAGTAAGTCAAAATATATCAATGCAAAGGTTTCGGCAAAAAGCTTTCTCAAAGGATTTCCTGTGGTGGGTGAGCCTTTTAGAAGATTTGTTCACAGAGCTAAGCGACTTGTGAAAAAATTGCTTTTGCAGAAAAAACTCTTTGAAAATATGGGTCTTGAATATCTTGGACCGGTTGACGGACACAACCTCAAAGAGCTTATTACCATTATGAACTATGCCAAAAGTATTGGAAAACCGGTTATTGTTCATGCTGTGACTCAAAAGGGAAAGGGCTATGCACCCTCCGAAAATAATCCGGCAAAATTCCATGGTATAGGGAAGTTTGACCAAAAGACCGGTGAAAGTGCGGTTCCATCAAAACACACATATTCTGATGTGTTTGGAAGTGAAATAACAAGACTTGCAAAAAACAACGAAAAAATTGTTTGTATCACGGCGGCTATGCCTGATGGAACGGGGCTTACAGAATTTTCGAAAGAGTTTTCGGACAGGTTTTTTGATGTGGGAATTGCGGAGGGTCATGCAGTGACTTTTTCGGCTGCACTGGCAAAATCAGGGCTTGTGCCTGTTTTTGCAGTGTATTCAACCTTTCTTCAAAGGGGATATGACCAAATAGTTCACGATGTTGCTTTTCAGAATTTGCATACAGTTTTTGCCATTGACAGAGCCGGAGCAACGGGAAATGACGGTGAAACCCATCAGGGAATATATGATTTTTCATATCTTTCACATATACCGAATATGAAGATTCTTGCTCCGTCATCAGGGGCAGAGCTTTGCGCGATGCTTAAGTTTGCGGTCTCGGAATGTGATTGTCCCGTTGCCATACGCTATCCCAGAGGAAGCGCCGACATTGACCGTGAACTGACAGGTGAAATAAAAGACGGTCGTGGCATTTTGGAACGCGTGGGAAGTGATGTGCTGATTGTGGCACTTGGGAGCGAAGTGGGCGAGGCAATGGTCGCTGCTGAAATCTTGCAGGAAAAAGGAATTTCTGCGGCGGTTATGAATGCAAGATTCTTAAAGCCCTTTGATGAGGAATTGCTAAAGAAACTGTCTGAGGGTAAGAGAATGATTGTTACCTGTGAGGATAATGTAGGAATTGGCGGGCTTGCAGATACCGTGAGAAGAATTTTGGGAAAAGAAATACTTGGACTCAGCTTTTCGGATGAACCATTGCGGTGTGCAACCATAGGAGAACAGAAAAAGGATGCAAGCCTTGACGGAAGAGGGATTGCAGAGAGGATAATGATGCTAACTAGCGAAGGTGATAAAATTGAGTAAAGAACGGCTTGATTTATATATGGTGGAGCATGGCTTGGCAAGCAGCCGTAGTGCAGCTCAGGCGATGATTATGGCGGGGGATGTATATATTGACAACCAAAAAGCGATGAAAGCCGGAGAAACCATAAAGGGCACTGAAAAAATTGAGATACGAAGCAAGGGCCCGTCTTTTGTGAGCAGAGGAGGACTCAAGCTTGACAAGGCGATGAAGGTTTTCCCCATTTCACTCTCTGACTCGGTGTGTATGGACATAGGCGCATCAACGGGTGGGTTTACCGACTGTATGCTTCAAAGTGGCGCAAAAAAGGTGTATTCGGTTGATGTGGGTTATGGTCAGCTGGCATGGAAACTTAGACAAGACGCGCGAGTTGTAAATATGGAGCGTACAAATATCCGTTATATTGACAAAAGCCTCGTTGAAGAACCTTTGGATTTTTTTTCGGTGGATGTTTCGTTTATATCATTAAAGCCTGTTTTACCGGTGGCATTTGAACTTTTGAAAGACGGCGGATGTGGGGTATGTCTTATAAAGCCACAGTTTGAAGCCGGTCGTGAAAAGGTAGGCAAAAAAGGTGTGGTAAGAGAAAAATCTACACACATTGAAGTTATTGAAAAGGTTATGGAGTTTACAAAGGAAATTGGATTTTCTGTGAAAGGTCTTGATTTTTCGCCGATAAAAGGTCCTGAGGGAAATATCGAATACCTTATGTATATAAAAAAGGCAAGTGATGAGTGTGAAAGCTTTGATATAGACGCACTTGTTGAAAAATCGCACAATCTTTAAAATTTGGAGGGATGCTGAATGAAAAATATTGCACTTTTTGTCAATCGGGACAGAGACAAGAGCCTTGATGCGACAAAAGAGGTTATTTCGCTCCTTAAAGAATATGGTAAGAATATTGTCCTTGATGAATCGCTTAAACCGCATATCTCTGCAGATGGTGTGACATTTGCTTGCGATGACGAAATGTTTGAAAAATGCGATATGGTGATTGCCCTCGGTGGCGATGGTACTATCCTTAAAATTGTCAATCAGGCAGCAGAAAATGACGTTCCTATTGCGGGAATAAACCTTGGACATCTTGGCTTTTTGACTCAGGCGGAAAAAGGTGACCTTTCAAATGTGGTAAAAATTCTTGAGGGAGAGTTTTCTGTTGAAAACAGAATGATGCTTGATGCAAGGGTAATAAAGGACGGATGTGTTGTGGAAACCTTTAGTGCTTTAAATGATATAATCATCCGTGGCGACCAGTCAAAAATGATTTCTCTTACTGCAGAGGTTAATGGCACTGAGGCGAGCCGATACCTTGCTGACGGGATTATTATTGCCACATCAACAGGCTCAACAGCATATTCTCTTTCTTGCGGAGGTCCTATTGTTCATAAGGGTCTTGACTGCATGATTATGACACCCATTTGTCCACATACAATGAAGTCAAGATGTATGGTGATTCCGCCGGAGTTTTCGGTTAATGTCAGGTTTGATGCGGCGTATTGCAGCGAGGTTGACCTTAAGGTCGATGGAATTTCAGCAAAGCGTCTTGGAAGAAATGAATACATAGAGGTGGTACGAAGCGAAAAGCGTGTTCCACTTATAAATGTAAACTCAAGAGAGTATTTTGACGTAATCAGTCAGAAACTGTCAGATTAAAAAAATGAGAAAGGCTGTGAGAAAATGCTTAAGGAATTACATATAAAAAACGTTGCCGTTATTGATGAAGTGCATATTGAATTTTCTCCCGGCTTTAACGTCCTTACGGGTGAAACAGGAGCAGGAAAGTCAATCCTTATCGACTCAATCGGTATGGCTATTGGCAGACGGACAAGCCACGAACTGATTCGCAGCGGATGCGATGCTGCGGTGGTGAGTGCCTGCTTTTTTGTGTCGAGTGAAGAAATTTTAGAAAAAATGTCGGATATGGGTATTGAATGCGATGACGGAGTGGTGCTGATAAATCGCAAAATCACCGCTGACGGAAAGTCACTTTGTCACATAAATGGAGTTGCTATGCCCCAAGGACTGGTGCGTGAGATTTCTGCTATGCTCATTGATATTCACGGGCAAAGTGACAATCATTCACTCCTTGATGAAAAGAAGCATCTCACACTTCTTGATGAATTTGGCGGCGCCAACGAAAGCCTTGAAAGCTATAAAAATATTTTCAAAAAGATGAAAGAACTCTCAAAGGAAAAAGAAAGGCTTTCGGCCTCAAAGGATGAAAAGGTAAGACGGATGGAACTTCTGGAGTTCCAGATTGATGAAATAGATAATGCGAAATTGAAATCAGGAGAAGATGAAAGCCTTGAGGAGCGTCGTGAATACCTTTATAATATGGAAAGTATAACAAAAGGTGCAGGGGCGGCATATGGTGCTCTTTATGGCGGCGAGGAGACTTCTGCCTATGACCTTTTGAAAAGGGCACAGAGAAGTATTCAGGAAATAAGCAGATTTTTACCAAAGCTTGAAGCTTGCAGCAATCGTCTTGACGGAATTATAGCTGACACCGATGATATTGCATCAGAAATAAACGAGTATATCTCGGGCACTGAATTCAGTATGGCAGAGCTTGACTTCATTGAGGAACGGCTTGATACCATAAACAATTTAAAACGGAAATACGGAAATTCCATAGAGGAAATTCTTGAATATTGCGAAAAGGCGCGGACAGAGTTGGGAACACTTGAAAAGAGTGATGAGCGCCTTGGGGAAATCGAAAAGGAACTGGAAAAGGTAGAAGAAGAACTTAAAACTTTGGCAGAAAACCTTACTGCCATAAGACTCGATGCTGCGAAAACACTTGAAGAGCAGATAAGAAATGAACTTTTTGAGCTTGATATGCCCAAGGTGAGATTTGCTATTGAAATTCTGGATAACGAAAATGAAAGCGGTGTTTCATATACCGAAAACGGCAAAGACAAGGTTCGGTTTTTGCTTTCCACCAATCCCGGTGAGGATTTAAAGCCTATGACAAAAATTGCATCAGGTGGCGAGCTTTCAAGAATTATGCTTGCGGTGAAATCGGTTCTTTCGGATATGGGGACTCAGGATACCATGATTTTTGATGAAATTGATACAGGTGTCAGCGGCAGGGCGGCTCAGAAAATAGCCGAAAAGCTTTCTGCGCTTGCAAAAAAACGTCAGGTATTTTCAATCACTCATCTGGCTCAGATTGCAAGTATGGCAGACAGCCATTTTCTCATTCAAAAGAATTCTACCGACAGCAGTACCAAGACGGAGGTTATATGTCTTGACGATGAGGGAAGAACAGATGAACTTGCCCGTATAATTGGTGGCGTTTCGGTCACTGACCTTACGCGCAGCAGTGCACTTGAAATGCTTGATATGGCAAAAAAGAAAAAGGAAATATAAATTATATGGAAAAATTCGGTACAGTAACAAAGATTGAAAAAGACAAAGCGGTCGTCACTGTTATTCGTGATTCGGCTTGCGGTGAAAACTGTGCAGCTTGCGGAATTTGCAAAAATAGCAAAGAAATGACTATGATTGTGCCCGGTGATGATTTCAAAGTGGGGGACAAGGTGAGGCTTGTTACCGATGACAAGACATTCCTTAAATCTTCTGCAATCGGATATCTTTTGCTCACTGCTCTTTTGATTGTTGGCGGAGTGATGGGGGCAAAGCTTGGCGGTGACTGGGCGGCGTTTATTGGTGCACTTTTGGGACTTGGCACGGGAGTTGTTCTTATCAGGTGTTTTTTTGCAGAAAAAATTGAAATCAGGACAGAAAAGGTTGAGAGATAGGCAATGCTGATAACCATTGATGGCTTAAACAAAAGCTTTGGACAGGATGAGATACTGAAAAATGTAAAAATGACCATAAACGAAAAAGGACGTTATGGTCTTATTGGCGTTAATGGTGCAGGAAAATCCACTCTTCTTAAAATCATTATGGGAGAACTGGATTATGACAGCGGAGAGCTTACGAAAAAGCCGGGACTTCGGGTTGGTTATCTCCAACAAAACAATGGACTTGAGAGGGAATCTTCAATAATCGCAGAAATGCGCAAGGTTTTTGAGGATGTTATCTTGGCTGAGGAAAATATGCGTCGCCTTGAAAAAAAGATGACAGAGATTTCGGATATTGAATCCGAGGAATACAAGCAGATTTCTTCTGAATATAGCCGCACCCAAAACTTTTTTGACAGCCGTGACGGATATAACATTGATGTAAAAATAAAAACAATACTTTCGGGTATGGGATTTGGTGACAAGGATTTGGACACCGTGATTTCCACCCTTTCAGGCGGTGAAAAAACCCGACTTGCCATTGCAAGACTTCTTCTTGAAGAACCCGAACTTCTTATTCTTGACGAGCCAACAAACCACCTTGATTTTAAGACGCTTAAGTGGCTTGAAGAATATTTGATTTCATATAATGGTGCAATTCTTACAGTTTCCCACGACAGATATTTTCTTGACAAAACTGTTTCTCACATTTATGAGGTGGAACGGGGCAGGGTATATTCTTATGCGGGAAATTATTCCAAATATCTGGTGGAAAAAGAGCAAAGAAGAATCCGTGAAGAAAAGGAATATGAAATTCAGCAGATGCAGATTGCGTCCCTTCAGACTTATGTAGATAAAAACATTGCAAGAGCGTCCACCTCACAAAGTGCAAAATCAAGGCTCAAAACCTTGGAGAGTATGGAAATTCTTGAAAGACCTGACGGGAACTTAAAGCCTATGCGGCTTAAATTTGAACATACAAAGGAGCCGTACAAGGATGTTCTCACAGTAGAAAACCTTGACATAACTGTTGGCGAAGAAGAAAAACTCCTTTGCCGAGACGTAAATTTTCAGGTTAAAAAGCACGAAAAAATTGCTATTATCGGCTCAAATGGCGTAGGGAAATCCTCGTTCCTCAAGATTGTTCAGGGAATAGTCCCTCACTCAAAAGGAAACGTTGAGTGGGGAAAGAATGTATCCATAAGCTATTACGAACAGGAAAATCTGAATCTCAATCAGGAAAAAATTGCACTGGACGAGCTTTGGGACAGATTCCCACAAACGCCTGAGGCGGAGATACGAAGAGTGCTTGGGAATGTGTTGCTTACCAAAGAGGATGTTTTTAAGCCAGTAAAGATTATCAGCGGCGGAGAACGTGCAAAGCTTGCTTTTTGTATAATTATGCTTGAAAAGTCAAACGTAATCATACTGGACGAGCCCACAAACCATCTTGATCTTTCGTCAAAAGAGGTGCTTGAAGCGGCACTTTCGGAGTATGGCGGAACCCTTATATTTGTATCTCACGACCGTTATCTTTTGAACAAGGTTCCTGACAAAATTGCGGAGCTAAAAGAAGACGGAATTCGCGTATATAACGGAAAATATGATTATTATCTTGAAGTGACTCAGCGTGAGGCACAGCAGGCGGCAGAGGAAGAACGGCTTAGTGCAGCAGAAAAGGCAAAAGATATGGCAAAAGATAAGAAAGAGCAAGGTTATCGCTCAAAAGAACAGCGCCGTATTGAAGCTCAAAGGAAAAACCGCATAAAAGAGCTTGAAAGTTTGATTGAAAAAACAGAAGAACAGCTTTCACAACTTGAAACGGAAATGACGCAGGAAGAGGTCTTTTCAGATTACAAGCTTATGGCAGAAAAATGCTCCGAGGCAGAGAAACTGCGCATAAAACTCAATGAATATTACGACGAATGGAGCAGTCTTGAATAAAAAATCCTTTTTTGAGAAGAGGTGAAAGAGATGAACTATTTTGAATTTACTCCCGGTGAAAAGAAATATCTCGAAGAAATAAATGGTGAGTTTGATGTCAGGCTTTCAAAGTATGCTGCAAAAAACAGCGAAGCAAAGCGCATTGCAAAAAAACCAAGACACGATATAATCAGACCACCATATTCATATGACGTTGACTGTATAATATACAATCCTTTTTATAACAGATACACAGACAAAACCCAGGTTTTTTCATTCTACAAAAATGATGACGTGACAAGGCGGGCTCTTCATGTTCAGCTTGTTTCAAAGATTGCAAAACTATAGGAAGAGCACTGAGGCTTAATCTTGATTTGATTGAGGCTGTTGCCCTGGGACACGATATGGGGCATACTCCGTTTGGACACAAAGGTGAAGAATTTTTGAGCGAATGTTACAGCGAAAATACTGCAAAGCATAATGGTGTGCCAAGGTATTTCAACCATAATGTCCACAGTACAAGAATTTTCAGGCACATTTTGGAAACGGACTTGACGCTTCAAACGTTGAGCGGAATTATTGCCCACAACGGCGAGAAAATCTGCCGTGAATATACTCCATCAAAAATAGGCACATTCAAAGAGTTTGACACTATTATGGAAAGCTGTTACGTTGAAAAAGACTTTCACAAAAGTCTTCGCCCAAATACCCTTGAGGGGTGTGTTGTCCGCATAAGTGATATGATTGCCTATGCGGGAAAGGACAGACAGGACCTTTATCGTGTGAAGCTGATTACCGATGAAAGCTTCAAAACGAAAAGACTTATTGGCACACGAAACAGCGATATAATTTCAAACGTAATAATAAACATCATAAAAAACAGTATTGATTCTCCGTCACTTAATATGGACGCAGAGGTTTTTGAGGATTTACGTGATTTGATTGCTGAAAACACGAGGCTTATATATCTTGCTGAAGATGTGAAAGAACCATATCACGAAAGCATCCAGCCTCTTATGAAAAAGCTCTATATGAGGCTATATAGCGATGTGGAAGAACGAAATTTCAAATCTCCCATATTTGTGCATTACCTGAACGATTTTGTCCTTGGTGAAAGCTATCGGAACAAAGCGACCCGAAAAATTGTGGGAGATACGGACGAGATTGTTACTGATTTTATTGCTGCTATGACCGATGATTATTTTGTGGATATATGCAGCCAGCTGCATATAGACGATGAGGCGCTGAGTCACATCAAGTACCACAGCTATTTTGAATAGATAAAGGAGGAAAGAATATGAAAAAGACAGTCGCATTGCTTTTGATGGTTTTTTGTCTTGTAGTCAGCGTTTCAGCAGTGAGCAGTGATATAAAAAGCGTTCCTGTTCTTATGTATCATTCGGTATCAGACGGACAAAATGACGTTACTATATCCCCTGAAAATTTCAATAAGCATATGACGGCAATCAGAGATAACGGTTTTACTCCTGTTTCGATTTCTGATTTGATTGACTTTGTGGATAATGGCAAGGAACTTCCTGAAAAAGTGGTTTGTATTACCTTTGATGATGGTTACCGCGACAATTTTTCAAATGCTTTCCCTGTGCTTGAAGCTTTTGACTTTAAATCTACGATATTTATAATCGGCAGTTCTGTAGGAAAAGACACCTATAAGGATACGGGATTTGGCATAAATGCCCACTTTGGATTTGATGAGGCAAGGGAAATGTTCCAGTCAGGTCTTGTTTCAATCCAGAGCCACAGCTTTGATATGCATCAGTGGGCTGACGGAGAAAATTCGCGATTTGTGAGAAATAATGTTCTTCCATTTGAAACAGAAGGAATTTTTGATTATGCGAATGTCTTTCAAAACGATTTCAAAAAGAGCAAGGCACAAATAGAAGAAAATGTAGGAGATAATGTGGTTGCCTTTGCATATCCTACGGGCAGATACAATGCTCTGACTGAATTTATACTGAAACAAAATGGCGTCAGGGTTACAGTGGCCACATCCGAGGGGCCCAACTACATAAAAAAAGGTGACAAGGAAAGCCTTTACAAATTAAATCGATATAATGTGGGCAACCAGATAGACGAAGAACATCTTCTGAAATGGCTTAATGAGGGAAAAATATGAAAAGAATAGTTTTTTTGTTGCTTGCACTCTTGTTGCTTTTCCAGAATGTGACTTTTGCTGCAAAAAACGAAACCAAAGAATTTGAAATTACATATGTTACCGACTGCGAAACAGAGATAGAGCCTTATAAGGTGAAAACAGCTTCAAACACCATAAAGGTTGAAATTTCCAAAACCGTCCCGAAAAAAGAATGCTATGAGTTCTTGGGCTGGAGCAGAGAAAACGGCTATGAAAAAGAAGCACAGTATCAGCCAAGGCAAAAAGTTGAAATAAGCGGTGACACGGTGCTTTTTGCGGTGTGGAAGAGGATAGATTCAAAGCAGCTTTCATATATGGACGGCAGTGACAGCGTTTTGCCCACACAGATTGTTTTAAGAGATGAGACTACCATTTCAAAAACTATCCCCCAAGAGCCCGGATATATTTTTGGCGGATGGCAGATAGATAAAAACAAAACAGCAAAGCCTGGAGAGGTGATTTCTGTCTCTAAAGATATGACGCTCACTCCAATATGGCACAAAGGAAATTTTGAGTTGCCGATGCTTTCTGTATGGAGCAATGATGAAAAAGGGGTTCTCTTTTCTGCCAAAAACCTTGCGGATTTTGACAATTTTACTTTAATTGTCAGAAATTTGATAACGGGTGAAGAGACAACATACAGAAGGCGTCTCCTTGCGGAAAACTTGGAGCCGGGGCAGTATAAAGCATATATCGACGCTGAAAAATACGGAATAACATATAGGAGCGAAAGCGTGAATTTTGTTGTGCAGTCACCTGAAATGGGTGATGAAACTCCAATAAGACTTTTTATTGACGGCGAAGAACTTCTTTTCGATATGCCACCGAGGTTGATTGACGGCTATACATTTATCGCTCTCAGGCATTTTTGCGAAAGTATGGGGGCAAGTGTCAGGTGGATTGATGAAAGCCGCTGTGCCGAGATTGTTCTTAACGGAAAAATCGCAAGACTTTATGAAAATTCAAATAAGTGCATAATCAACGGCGAGACCTCTTATCTTCCGCAAAAAACAAGGCTTATATCATCAAGGATGTTCCTGCCTCTTCGGTCGGTGGCTGAAATCTTGGGCTGTGAGATTGTCTGGGATGTGGGCAGAAGAGTTTATGCATATAAGGACGAAGATGCATTCTTTAACAGAAACTTGTTCAAGATAAAAAGCCATAACGGTCAGTTTCTGGCAGAAAATGAAGGAGAGCTTGCACTTTCTGATGTGGAAAAAGGCGGTGCATGGCTGTTTGATGCTGTTGATAAGACAAATGACATATATGAGATATATAATTTAAGCGCTCTTGACAAGCTTCTTGAGGTGAAAGACTCAGAAGTTTTTTCGGGGAACACCGTGAGACTCTGGCAACAAAATAACTTTGACGGAAAATGGTGGAGAATCACCAAGGTTCAAAAGGATGAGGTTTTGATTTCTCCTGCAAATTCAAACGGTTTATATCTTGATATAGACACAATGACACTGACAGAGGAAGAAAAGACGGTAATACTTGAAAATGTGAATATATAAAATCAGGCAACTTCCATTGGAAGTTGCCTTTTGGTTTTATTCAAGAATGGCTTGCACAGATTTTTTTGGAGTGCGAAGATACCGTTTCAGCATATAAAGGTCATCAGAGTTTTTACCTATGTGATTCATTCCGCTTTCACAGGAAAGGGAGGCGCGAAATCCCATTTCTTGGATTATGTCAAATGAGTCGTTACTGACACTTCCGAAAGGATATGTAAAGGTTGTAGGAGTGAAACCTACATTGTTTTTAAAAGCATCCTGAAGCTTTCCCAAATCAGAGGTGAGAACAGCCTTGTAATCAGCAAGGGATTCGCCCTTTTTCTTTTTTGTGCCGTTTCTTCCCTTGTCTATGGTGTGAAGATTATATGAATGATTTTGGAATTCAACATTCCCTGACGCAATCATTTCTTTTATATCCTTCCATGTCAGGTGCGAATATGCGGGGTTTTCGTCAGGTGTCTCGGTGTAAAGGTCGGTATAATAGCCAATAATAGAGATAACCGCCTTGCAATCGTATTTTTTCAGCAGGGGGAAAGCGTAAGAACAGTTGTTGAAATATCCGTCGTCAAAGGTGAGAATGATTGGTTTTTCAGGTAAAGTTCCTTTCCCGTCCACAAAGTCAATAAGGTCCTGCATAACTATCGGTGTGTAGCCCTGTTTTTTTAAGAATTTCAAATCACGTTCAAAATCAGCCTCTGAAATAATATATTCACTGCCTGAGTGACTGCTTCTCAAAATGCTGTGATACATAATGATTGGAACATCCTTTTCGTCACTTTTAGCTTTATCAAAAAGCATGGCAGAGCTTTGGGGAGAGGGGGATTCTTTGAGCATACTGTCGGCATCAATGGAAGTGCCATAACTGCAAAGCTTTATTATGCCGATTCCCGCAAGAGTAACGGCAAAAATTGCAAAGTAATAAATAAGAGTCTTCATTTTTATAACATACATAATTTTCTCACCTTTCTCTTATTCCATATTGTCTAGTGATTTTTCAAAATAGTCATACTTGCGACGGTACTCTCCTAAAAAATCGTCCTTCACAACATCGCTTCGATTTTTGGAAAGGAAATTTATTATTTGATAACAATCAATCCATATTTCGCCGTTGCCGTCCTTTTGAGACTCGTCAAAAATCAGTTGAATGCCAAAATGCAGATGGGGAGTGTCAATGTTGTTCACATTTTCTGATGAGCTGTATCCTGTCATTCCAAGATAACCGATTACATCTCCTGCTTTTACGGTGTGGCCTATGGAAAGGTCTTTTGGATAGGGGTGGTTTTTGCGAAGATGAGCATAGTAATAATAACGCTTTTTGTCAAAACTTCTTATCCCGACTCGCCAACCGCCGTATTGATTCCAGCCGATAGCCTCAACAATTCCGCTTTCTGTGGCGATGATGGGAGTGCCCACGCCACCCATCATATCGTGCCCAAGGTGCTTTCGTTTGTAACCATAAGAACGGCTTGCGCCGAAATCATCATAGTGGGAGTAACCATAATTTTTTGCGATGGGCGAAAACCCTTTGAGACCGTATTTTTTTGTCCAGACAAGTTCGCCATTTTCGGACATTTCCTGAATTTCATACTCACCTAAGAAACCGCCAAGAACAGCGTCGTATGCCTGCTTGTAATATGAAAAATATTTCATATCCTTTGTTATATCTTCAATTTTTTCACCCTTTTTGAGCCTTTCTACAAGAACGCTAAGGTCTGCTGACTTAAATGAACTGAAGTTTCCGCCGTATTTTGCGCCAAGAAATGCCAGAAGGTCAATCCAGCTTGTAGGGGTTTTTGTATTGTGATTTTCGATATCCACTTTCATAGCCAAATTCATAGCGGTTTCAGTCACACCAAAATCCACCCATTTTATAAATTCTTTTTTTGTCTCAACTGCTTTGTCCGTTTTTGGCGTTGCTTCCGTGGTTGTGTTGCGACTGACAGAATGAAAAATGAGAAAACTAAAGGAGGAAACAAATAGGAAGATGAGACATAAAACCGCAATTCCGCGGCTTAGTTTGAATGATATGAACATAAAAAAAGCCCCCTCCCATACAACTTATGGAAAGGGGGACTTAAATATGATAAATTATTTCTGATTGTCCGAAAAAGAATTTTGCAAAACGCCGATTGCCCAGTCGCGACCGACCTCTGAAGTGTCACCGAACTTCTCGGCAGATTCTTTGAACTGACGGTTTATGGTTTCATAAACATCAAGGGACAGCATCGCACGGCAGTTCTGAGCGTTTTCAGTGATTATGAAGAAAATGAGGCTATTTTCATCTT
>JAFVTM010000005.1 GCA_017503225.1 Clostridia bacterium | reverse complement strand
TAACCATCTATCAGTTAAGTGCATAACCCTTTTCTTTCATAACATCATACACTTTTTGAGCCATAGCTTCGCATATGCTTTCGCCCTTAGCTTCAACCATAATACGAATAAGAGGTTCTGTGCCGCTTTTTCTGAAAAGAATTCTTCCGTCATCACCAAGACTTTCTTCTACCTCTTTTACAGCCCTTTTAACATCCTCATCACCAAGTGCCGCATCCTTGTCTTTTACCCGCACATTTCTGGTAAGCTGAGGGAATCTTTCAAAGCCCTCACAAAGCTTGGATGCAGAAAGTTTGCTCTCAATCAACACTTCCATTATCTGCAGAGCCGTAATAAGACCATCACCAGTTGATGCATATTTTGAGAAAATTATATGTCCTGATTCCTCACCGCCAAAACAATAATCATTGGTCTGGATGGATTCATAAACATATTTGTCGCCCACATCTGTCTTTACATAATCAATTCCCTCGGCATCAAGTGCCTTGTAAAGACCAAGGTTTGACATAACTGTGGTAACCACAGTGTTCTTTTTGAGTGTGCCGTTTGCCTTCATATACTTTCCGCAAAAATACATAATGTGATCGCCTGTCAAAACATTGCCCTTTTCATCCACCGCAAGACATCTGTCAGCATCGCCGTCAAAGGCAAAGCCTATGTCAAGTCCGTTATCCTTAACCAAAGCACATAGATTGTCAATATGAGTTGAGCCACAGTCATAGTTGATATTGAAACCATTTGGCTGATTTCCTATCACATAAGTTTCTGCACCAAGGGTATCAAAAATATTTTTTGCCAGCATCCAGGTGCTTCCGTTCGAACAGTCGAGACCGATTTTGAGACCCTTGTAGGAATTTCTCGCAAGGGAAATTATATATCCTGTGTAGCGATTTCTGCCTGCAACATAATCGATTGTTCTTCCTATATCTTCACCAACAGCCAAGGGAATTTCACCGATAACACCGTCAATATATGCCTCAATATCCGCAATAATTGACTCTGACATTTTTTCACCGCGGTTGTTTATAAGCTTTATGCCGTTGTCGTGATACGGATTGTGGCTGGCTGAAATCATTATGCCACAATCAAAATCCTCAGTTCTCACAACGTAAGATACCGACGGGGTTGTTGTAACGTGCAAAAGATATGCATCAGCACCGCTTGCTGTAAGGCCCGCCGCCAAAGCATATTCAAACATATAGCTTGACCGTCTTGTGTCTTTGCCTATTACCACTTTGCATTTGTGTTCTTTACCATAATACCATCCAAGATATCTTCCTATCTTGAAAGCATGCTCAACTGTCAGATTCACATTGGCTTCGCCACGAAATCCGTCAGTTCCAAAATATTTTCCCATTTATTTTTATCCTCCAAAAAAACATTTTTGGCCTTTAAAACCCATCAGATGCATTTTTGTTTGTTTGTATGCATCCTCACGACAAGGATTTGCCGAAGAAGCATCCGCCGAAAACTTCGATAACTTCTTAACCTCGTCACCGCAAAGACTTTGCGGTCCGGCGCTAAACAGTTCTGCCAGAAGAGATGGCACTGTTTTTAAAAACATTATAATCATCAGACCTTTGTTACAATATTCTCTTCACTTTTAAAAATTGAGTTTTCTTTCAAATAGCCTCTTACTCTTGACAGCGGATAAACCGTGCAATTCCTGCCGATAACTGTGCCCGGACAAAGAACACTGTTGCATCCCACTTCGGTAAAATCGCCAACCATAGCCCCAAATTTTTTGAGTCCTGTCTCAATTTTTTTGCCGCCTGCATTGATGGTAACCAAGGTTTTGTCACTCTTCACATTTGAAGTAACAGCCCCTGCACCAAGATGCGAACGGTGTCCAAGGATTGAATCGCCCACATAATTGAAATGCGGAATCTGTACATTGTCAAAAATTATGGAGTTCTTCATTTCTGTTGAGTTTCCAACCACACAGTTTTTACCAACGATTACACTTCCTCTTATGAAAGCACACTGTCTCACTTCAGAATTCTCATCAATTATGCAAGGTCCCTCAATATAAGCCGACGGAAAAATCTTTGCAGATTTTGCAATCCACACATTTTCTGCAACCTCTCGGAACACTTCCTTATCCAATGTTTTTCCCAGTTCAACAATAAATTCCTTTATCTTTCCAAGGCACATCCACGGATACTCAACGGAGTCAAGAAGCGGTGCTGCTATGGTTTTTGTAAGGTCATAAAGCTCTGTTGTTTTCATCTCTCTCACCTCCTTTCACATATTTATTATATTTTATTTTGTATATGTCAATTCATAAATTTCGCCATCTGCGATTTTGGTGTCACTCACTCCGGTCTGCATATACTCTCCATTTTTCGAAAGTGACCAATAACTTTTTGTTTCGTCATAGTCAGCAAGTATGCCGTTGACCGTTTTGACATAAAGTCCATAGGGTCCTTTTTCGCCGGAAATAAGTTCGTTCTCAAGAAGTGCCTCTCCAAGGGTTTCTTTATCTGTTTTTATCAGGAAGTCCACAGAATTATCGTCTGCAATCACTTTGACAATCACAGTTTTTTCGCCGTTTCCAAATTCGGTATCTTCTGTATAAACGGCGCTTTCCCACAAATCATCTCTAGCGGTTATATTTCCCGAAAAAACAAACACCGCACAAAGCACCGCAAGGGCTACTGCAAAAAATGCAATTTTTGATGTATTCTTCATTAAAACCAATCCTTAATACAATAAATTATAATACCATTTCGGCATAAGAAAATCAAGTCATTTTTATGACATCTTACTTTTCTGAAAGGCTTTTCAGGTAGTTGTCTCTTCCTGTTTCATAGAGATTGTTGCCAAGGCTGTCTATTATCACTACAACAGGAAAATCCTCCACAGTGAGCCGTCTTACTGCCTCAGCACCCAGGTCATCATAGGCAATAACTTCCGACTTTTTTATGCACTTTCCAAGAAGTGCTCCGCAACCGCCTATTGCCCCAAAATAAACAGCGCCGTATTTCTTCATAGCATCAACAACCTCGGGGCCACGTTTTCCTTTTCCTATCATCCCCGTCTGCCCTTGAGCAATCAAATCGGGGCTGTATGCATCCATGCGGTATGATGTGGTAGGCCCTGCTGAGCCAATAACCTGACCCGGTTTTGCCGGAGTCGGTCCCACGAAATATATGATACTGTCTTTCACATCAAAAGGCAGCGTTTTTCCATCTTTTATAAGCTGACAGAGTCGCTTGTGTGCCGCATCTCTTGCGGCATAAATAACACCTGATATAAGACAACTGTCCCCTGCTCTGAGTTTCTTTGCATCATCACGAGTGAGGGGCGATTGGATTTTAATTGCCATCTATATCACCTCCGTTTTGTGTCTTGTAACGTGGCAGTTTATATTAACCGCAACGGGCAATCCCGCAATATGAGTGGGACACCATTCTATGTTTACCGCCAGGGCTGTTGTTTTGCCTCCGAATCCCTGAGGTCCAATGCCAAGAGAATTTATGCTTTCAAGGAGTTCGCCCTCAAGCTGTGCATAAAACGGAGTTTGGTTGTGCACATCAACAGGTCTGAGAAGTGCTTCCTTTGCCATATATGCCGCCTTGTCAAAGGTTCCGCCAATTCCCACTCCAACCACAATTGGAGGACACGGATTTGGTCCCGCCTCTTTCACAGTCTGAACTATAAAGTCCTTTACCCCTTGCAAGCCATCAGAAGGCTTGAGCATAGCAATTCTGCTCATATTCTCACTGCCAAAGCCTTTGGGGGCTATGGTAATTTCAATTTTGTCACCTTTTACTATATCAAAATAAATCATTGCAGGGGTGTTGTCGCCAGTGTTCACTCTGTCAATGGGGTCACGGACTACACTTTTTCTCAAATACCCTTCTTCATACCCTTGTCTTACGCCCTCATTTATGGCTTCCTTTATGTCACCAACCACGTGAACATCCTGACCAATTTTTAAGAACACACACGCCATACCCGTATCCTGACATATGGGTTGGTCGGTATCTTTTGCAATATTATAATTTTCTATTATTCTGCCCAATACTTCTTTAGCCTGAGGCCAGGGTTCTTCCTCATAGAATTTCTGGATACGGTCTTTTATGTCCTCTCCAAGATAACAATTTGCCTCAATACACAGCTTTTTCACCGTCTGTGTAATAAGCTTGGCATTTATTTCTCTCATTTTATCACCTCGGTAAATATTTTTTATTATGGACTGTTATCAAATAACAACTGAATTAAAAATCATTATCAGCAACGGCATAGAAATAATACAACCTATTGTTGTAATCACATTTATTGCAGTTGCATAATCAAAATCTTTCCCATGGATTTGAGAGAATTGCATAACTGTCGCCGCTGTTGGTGTAATACTGGCAAAATAGGATATAAGCATAATAGTATGAATATTAGCAATTCCAATAAATGGCAAAATACCCCTCATCAAAAACATAACTATCACAGGACATACTATAAGCCGTCCCAGCAACACAAAATATAATCTTTTGTTTTTGAGCATTTTCCCAAAATCCACACTTGCCGCAAGCATTCCCGCTATAATCATTCCTACCGGAGCCACCATCGCCCCCAATGAAGAAGTTATTTCGCTGACGAAATTCGGCAATCTTATGCCCGAAAACAGCATAACAAAACCTACAACCACAGCAATCACATTTATGTTAAGCAATATTTTTTTGAGACCCACTTTCTGATCCGAAAACAATTTTACACCATGAGTCCAAAAAAATACCAGCTGAACAATTAAAAATGCACTACTGTAAATAAGCCACTCTTCGCCCAAAACATAAGTTACAATCGGAACAATCAAGTTTCCTGAATTTGAATAGACAATTGAAGCACGTTCCACTTTCGTCGCTTTAAAATACTTTTTCAAAACCAAGTCCACCAATAAAAGTACAATATGTATTAAAACAGCCAGCAGAAAGGCAATCATAAGTCCTTTCATAATATCGCTGGTTACCTCAACATTAAACGCATTTATAATTACAGAGGGCATAAACAAATATAGTGACAATCTGGACAAAACCGCACTATCTCCACTTTTCACTAGCTTTGCTTTTACAAAAACAAACCCTAATATCATTATAAGAAACAGTTGAAGTATTTTATATAATAACAACTGTGCTATCATTCACAAGTCACCTTTCTCATTATTTTTCTACGATAGCCTCATCTCAACACTGGACAAAATATAAAAAGATAACTTTATACCATTCAGCAGACGCTTCTTCCAAGGCCAAGCTCGTCCAAAATAAGTTTGAACATAACATCATAGCCTTTGTCGTTGGGATGCAAGCCATCCGAAAGCAATGAATCAACAGCTATACCTTTCAGTTCGCAGTATTCCATAAACCGCGAATACATACTGATAAATGGAAAACCACAAACAGTTGAAGCTTTCATATAAAGGTCATTTACATCATTCATATGGAATATTCTCCAAAAGTTATCTTTATCTTTTTCATTTTCAGCCGAGGCAGGAATATTGGCAACAAAAATTACATCCTTTTTCATTTCTGCAAATTTATTATATAATTTGATAATATTCCCATAAAAAATTTTCATATGTTCATGCTTCGTGCGTTTGGGAAGGTCAGTAAAGTACTGATGGCGATTGTTTGTTCCTATAGTGCATATAACAATATCATCATCAGCATCAACCAACTGTTCAAAGTTATCAATTACAAACTCTATATTTGTACCTGTACACGCATTATTTGTTACGGTACAATCAAATTGAGCCTCCATATGCTCTTTGAACTGTTTTGCCCAACAGTATCCATCTTTATTACGCGCAAATCCCTCAACAATCGGTTCCCCGTCCTGTTTAAATCCGGTTCCTCCTTCGCCGTGGGTAATAGAATCCCCCAAAAGCTTAATACGTACTGTTCTTTCTGCAAGAATAACCTTGCTAATAACTTTCGCTACAGCTTTATTCATCATTATTCTCCTTTCAAATTTCAAAATTATTTAATGTTTTCTTATATAGGCTGTATATTAACGGCTCCCTTGTGTAAAGAGCTGTCAGCGCAGCTGACTGAGGGATTGTTCTTTTCTATAATTTACAACCCCTCCGAGTTCGCTTCGCAAACCCACCTCCCCTTACACAGGGGAGGCTTTTATTTCACCAAATTTCGACACTCTTTATATGATTTTATCAATTCAAACTTAAAAATCATTATATTTCGTCACACACTGTTTCCGTCCACTTGCGTCTGCAAATACCGTTTTTTTTTATATTTCTATTTCACACTCGAGATTATCAATATATATTTTATGCAATCCCTTGTTTTTAGCGGGCTTCATATCAAAATCAATATATGTAAAATCCTCATCTGTGAGCGTAAACTCTACGGTTTTTTTCTCGCCCGGCAAAAGCTTTACTTTCGCAAACTTACGCAACTTTTTTATAAACGGTGTAATGGGACAATACATCATTCTGACAAACAAAAGGACACTTTCGTTTATCTCATAATCTCCTGCATTTTCTACGCACACCGACACAGCAACCTCACCGTTATCGCGGAGCTCAGCCTTAAGGTCAGAATAAAGCACGGTTGTATATGAAAGTCCAAAGCCGAAGGGCATCCACGCTTCAGGGGATGACAAAACATAATCACGTCCGGGGTTCTCAATAGTTCCCGGTTTTTTCTCTATTCCTCTTGCCGACACCTTGTAATTATAGTAACACGGCAACGTTCCAACAGATAACGGCAAAGAAAACGAAAGCTTTGCAGACGGTGATTTATCCCCAAATATGAGGTTAGCAAATGCCGTACCATTCTGCTCGCCACCGCCCCAGGAAAGCATAAATCCATTCACCCTGTCAACAGCATCCTTTATTGCACAGGCTCTTCCAGTATAGTAAATCAACAACGTTGGCTTTCCGATTTTTATTATTTCTTCAAACAATGTCCGCTGTGACGGAGAAAGATTAAGGTCGTGTGCATCAAATCCTTCACCAACCGTATATTCATCACTCTTGTCGGTTCTTCCGAACTCGCCACCTCCGCTGGGTGAACAATCCCCTAGCACAAGCATAACAACATCGGCAGCCTTTGCCGCCTTCACAGCATCGTCAACCAATTCATCAGTTGTTGTAATATGGTTACAGCCTTTTGAGTAAAGAACTCTGTCCTCTCCAAGACGGTTTACTATACCGTCATAAAAACTTACACAGCTTTGGGTTTTGCCTATGTAGTCACCTATAAAGCTATCCTTTGCATTATTACCTATAACTGCAACTTTCTTTAGTTTGTTTTCATCAAGGGGCAGGATGCCATCGTTCTTAAGCAGCAGAATTGACTCTTCGTCAATCCGGCGTGAAAGCTCAACCGACTTGTCACTGTGCATTTTCAGAACATCCTCGGAATGAGACATTGGGTCTTCAAAAAGTCCTATATCAAATTTCATTTTGAGAATACGATATACAGCTTCATCAATGAGCTTTATGTCAATTTCTCCGTTCCTTACTGCATTTCTGAAAGCATCGCCATAGCCTGAGGGTTTTGCTTCTTCTACGTCAAGTCCTGCAGCCAATGCTGCCTTTCCTGCTTCAAGATGATTTTTCGCAATGAAGTGTTTGGTCATCAACATCCAGACACCACCCCAGTCAGCAATTGTCACACCTTCAAAGCCCAATTCATCACGGAGCAGCTTGCGGAGATATTTCACCGATGAATGCATTGGTTCACCGTCCACTTCGTTGTATGAAGGCATAACTGATGTGCATTCTGCATCAATACATTTTTTGAAGGGTTCAAGATAAACTTCTCTTATTTCTCTCTCACCTACGTGTGTCGGACCACAGTTGAGACCATTTTCCGGTGCTCCGTAAGCAAGGTAATGCTTAAGCGTTGTTGCGACCCCACTTTTCTGGACACCCTTTACATATTCTGCACCCATTTCAGAAACAAGGTATGGATCCTCGCCATATGCCTCCTGAAATCTTCCCCAGCGTGGGTCACGGGGGATGTCAAGAACAGGTGAAAACACTTGGCGTATACCTACCGCACGTGTTTCTTCACCTATTATCTCACACATTTCTTTGTAAAGTTCAAGATTGAACGAACCGCCTATTCCTGCATTTTGCGGAAAAACCGTCGCCTTATCATAGTATAGTCCATGAAGTGCTTCAAATCCCATAATCGCAGGTATTCCCAAACGTGTTTTGTTTACAAAATAGTCCTGAACCACGTTGATGGGATTGTCTCTGTGTGTATTGTTAAGATCTGCCCACATACCACACCGGCACGGAACTTCTTTGCCGGCAGCTATATCATCATATACTTCTTCTATTTTTTCAAAGAAAACCATTTGATCAATTTTTTCATCAATTGTCATTTTTGAAAGCAGATCACGAGCTCTCTCCCTTGATGAAAGTTCTGCATTTTTATATATCTTTTTCATAAAAGCACCTTCTCGCACGCATAATTTTTTATAATATGTAAGTTATTCACAGCTATTCTATCACAATAATCCAAAAACAACAATGAACAATATTAATGAATTCTTCCAGTTTTTTTAACAAAATTAATATTACATTCATAATAAGAGATTATAGCATCAATCCCTATACTCTACCGAAAGAAGCGATAGCCCTTTGCCCGGGAGAGTCGCACCTGCGAGGTTTCTGTCTTTTGTTTCGAAAACCTCAAAGACGCTGTCAGATTCACGTTTTGAAAGTCCCGCTTCAAGAACTGTCCCCGCCATAATCCTCACCATATTATAAAGAAATCCATTGGCAGTGACAATAAATTTTATTTCATTTCCACATCTTTCAACCTTTGCCCTGTATATAGTTCTCACAGTGGATTTTTTCGTTTTCTTTACTGACGAAAATCCAAGAAAGTCATGCTCACCCAAAAAGTTCTCGGCAGTTTTCTGCATTCTCTCTATATCAAGTTCATCTTCCACAGTATACAAAAATCTGTGTTCAAAAGCATTGTGAATGGGACTGTTCCAAATCCTGTATACATAGGTCTTTCGTTTCGCCGAAAGCCGGGCGTGAAAACGTTCATCCATCTCACATATATCCAAGGCGCTTATGTCTTCAGGCAAATATCTGTTTATATATTCAAGGATTTCTTCATCTTCAAAATCGGATTTCAGTTTGAAGCTAACAACCTGACCTTTTGCATGAACGCCCTTGTCCGTTCTTCCGGAGCCGTGTACCTCTATTTTTTGTCCTGTCATTTTCCCTAAAATGCTTTCAAATTTTTCCTGAATGGTATTTTGTGTGTTGCCCTGCTTTTGCCAGCCATTGTACTTTGTTCCGTCATAGGCAACCGTTATTTTGTAATTCTTCATTTAAGCTCTCCAAGTTTATTTTCCAAGGTATTTTCTGATAATATTTCCTGCAATGGGTGCCGCCGCATCCCCACCGCTTTTTCCCGAATTTTCAATAACCACCGCAACAGCTATCTGTGGCTCGTCAGCAGGAGCAAAGCCCACAAACCACGCATGGTCTTTCTCAGTTTCATTTTCGGCAGTTCCCGTCTTGCCTGCAACGTCAATTCCCCAAATCGCCGCACGGCTGCCCGTACCGGATTTTACGGTGTTTACCATAAGCTCTTTGATGTAAGCTGCACACTCTTTATCTATTGGCTGTGCAAAGGTTTTGGAGCGCGCCTTGCTGATAACTGTTTCATTTTTTGTTACGCTGTCCACCACATATGGCGTCATCATAACTCCGTCATTTGCGATTCCACCGCAAATCATAGCCATATGAAGAGGGGAAACAAGAAGCTGTCCCTGACCGATTGACACAAGAGCGCCATCTTCGTCTGTCATTTTTTTGTATTCAATTCGGCTGTTTGATGCATCAATATCAAAATCGATGTTTTTGCCTACTCCAAATCTTTCGGCAATTTCAAGAACTTTTTCGCTCCCCAGTTCAAAGCCCACCGTACAGAAGAGCTGGTTGCTGGACACCTCGAAACCACGTTCAAAAGAAATCTCGCCGTACTTTTTGTTGCCGAAATTTTCTACCTTCAAATCACCCTTTTCAAAAGCACCCGTGTCTTCAAAAGTGCGCCCCTGAAAACCATTTTCAAATGCTGCCGCCGCTGTCACTATTTTATAGGTTGAGCCCGGAGGATAAAGCCCTGAAAATGCCCTTGCAACAAGGGGCGCTGATTCATCCTCGACAATAGTGTTCCAGTTTTTTTCAAGGTTGTCCGCTGACGGTTCAAAGTCAGGAAGGCTCACCATAGCGAGTACTTTTCCGCTTTTTGGCTCAAGCGCCACTATTGCGCCCTTTTTCCCTCTCATCTGTTCATAGGCATATTTTTGCAACGAGTTTTTTATGGTAAGGTTGAGTTCAAAGCCTTTCTTTTTATCGCCCTGAAAAATATCAATGTCGCCCTTTCCCAAAAGCTCGCTGTCAAACTCACGTTCAAGGAGACTTTTTCCGTAAACCTGAGAACAATACCCTATAACGTGACTGTAAAGTCTTCCATAAGGATATTCACGTTTTATGTTTTCGCCAGTACCCACCGTTTCAGCAAGAACCACGCCGTCGCTGTCATAAATTGTACCGCGGGTAACGTACCGTTCATCATCCCACTGTCTGCGGTTGTAAGGATTTGTAGCTACAGATTTCGCCTCAAACATATTGAAATACAAAAGGTACGAAAGAAGCGCAAGGAAAAGCACCGAAACCACAACAAGTACACGGATAATTTTTCTGTTACTGTTCAAATTCTTCCGCCCCCTTTCTGTCCTCAAAGGCAGAAATAGCCTGAATTATCCCAAGAGATGCAAAACTGACAACAATGGATGTTCCGCCATAGCTTACAAAAGGAAGGGTTATTCCCGTCAGGGGAATAAATTTCGTTACACCGCCGATGATTATGAAAGTCTGGAGGGCAAACATAAGTGTAAGTCCTGCCCCAACTGCTTTATTGTATTGATTCTCAGCATTGAGTGCAACCTTGAAACATCTGTAAAAAAGCAAAAAGAACAAAATGATAACTGCCGCACCGCCAAAGACACCCATTTCCTCACAAATTGCGGAAAAAATAAAATCGGTGTGCACCTCGGGTATATAATGGGGTGAACCGTTACCCAAACCTCTGCCAAAATACCCACCTGATGCAATAGCAAAAAGAGACTGAGCAATCTGGTATCCTTTATTTGAAACGTCTGCCCAGGGGTCAAGCCATACCCCAACACGCACCTGAATATGATACAAAAACTTGTATCCAATCAGTGCCACAACCGTTGCCGCACCCACATTCGCCCAAAGAAACCACTTTTTCTCTTCATAAATGTATATCATAAAAATGAATATTGAGAAAATAACCAGAATTGTACCCCAGTCCCGTTGGAGCATAAGAAACAGTATGTAAACGTATGTAACAATCCCCGTCATATACATAGGCGAAACCCTGAGAAAAGGTTTTTCCCAAGATTTTGAATAGTGGCAGGAAAGAAACATAACATAAAGGATTTTTGTTATTTCAGAGGGCTGAAAAGCGATAGGACCAATGTCAATCCAGTTCTTTGAACCATTCACTGTCTTTCCGAAAGCAAGAGTTATCACAAAAAGTGCCACTCCCAAAGCAGCATACAAAAACCACATCTTGTGCCAGAAACGAATATTGTAATAGATGGTGTATGTAGCAAAAAACACAATGCCGCCAATACCAATCCAAACGATTTGTCTTGCGCCCGTCACAATATCAAGTCGACACAGCATAAGAACGCCAATGGTCATAAGCATAGACGCAATAAGCACTAAGAATTTATCACCCATACGGCAAACCACCAATATTGAGTATATAAGCAAAAAAAGGCACATCATACCAAGCCCCACGTAAAGCACGTTGAGCTGATAATCATTTGCCATAAACACAAGCAAAAACCCGAGCACATTCATAAGAACAAGAAGATACGCGGGCAGTCTGTAGTTTGCCCTCTTCATCAGTCTTCCTCCCTGAATATGAACTCAAGTCCGCCAAAAGCTATGCTGTCACCACTTTGCAAAACCTTTACTTTTTTGATTCTTGTGCCGTTTAAGTATGTACCGTTTTTGCTGCCCATATCACCCAAGTACCAGCATCCCTCGTCATACCACACCTGAAAATGCTCAACCGACACAAATTTGTGATTTATGCATATGTCACAGTCCTTGCTGCGTCCAATTATTACACCTTTTCCGTTTATGCGATAGGCGGCTTTTATCTTCACATCGCCCATTTTTTTATTTTTCACAGTCTTTAAAATAGCATAATGGTCAGTGTTCTTATCCTTAAGACCTGAGGGAGCCAGCTGCTCGTCTTTTTCTTTCTTGCCCATTTTCTTTATATCCATATATATAAGAGCTATTACGCTGAAAATAAAAAGGTAAATTATGGTCGTAAACACATAGCTGAGAAGAGACGAAATTATAGAATAAGCTGACATATCCTCACCACCAGTCTTTCGTATTTTTTATAAAAATTAAGGCAAAGGCAACCGCAGTCACAGCAGTTGCCTTTTGTTTGTTATTCTGCAGGCGCTCCAAAATAATCTTCAAGATTTATTGTGATACCCGTATCGTTATACTTGCCTTTTTTGATTTTTACCTTTGCCGTCTTCACAAGATATTCCATATAATCCTGCATACTTACTGCTCTTTCAATCCTTTTGATTATGTGGTAACCATATGAAGTTTCAACCAGTTCGCTTGTCTCTCCTACCTTGAGAGCAAAGGATGCATCTTCAAAAGCCTTTACCATAGAGCCGTCAGCCGCAAAGGTATACCCCTCATCTGTAGCACCAGGGTCCTGATTGTATTCTTCAATAAGCTTGTCAAAATCCTCGCCATTCTTTACTTTCACAAGAACCTCTTCAGCTGTCTTCTTTGCCGCATCTTTCATCTCGTCAGTAACGTCACCCGTCATTTCGTTGTCAAAGGCGATAAGAATATGCTTTACTGTTACTTTTTCTTTGGCTTCATTTTTGATGATTTCATCAGCGGACACATATTTTGAAATGTCAGTCTGAACATCCTTTGATGTTTTTTCAGCTATGGCATCAACTTTTTGGACTTCAAACATAGTCTCTTCGCTGTCAAAACCGTTTTGCTTGAGGGCAAGTTCAAAATTTTCACCATATTGAGCTTTCAGTTCTTCAATGCCGTCTCTGATTTTTTGTTCTTCTTCCTCTGTGAGAGCGATGCCGTGCTTTTCTCCAGCTGCTGCCAGTGAATAAACAGGAATAAGGCTGTTTATACCAAGCCCCTTGGCATATTCAAGATAAGAGAGACCCGTGGTATATTCGGGCATATCCCACTTAAAATCTTCAATTGATGTCAGCATTCCTGTCTGAATAAGGCTTGAAACACTGTTGATACCAAGCACATTTGTTATATACGAAAAGATTTTTTCATCAACCGCTTTGCCGTTAACGGTCATCACAGCATCTTTTTCTTTACCAAACATTGTCTTGAAAGCCGAAGTCACAGGTGACTGGAACTTTATATTATCACCCTTTCCGGTGAGATAATGTTCACTTACCTGCATAGGTGTATTCACTGCGGTTTTGCTTCCCACTCCCTCGCTGTAACAATAAAATGCAGCACACAAAGCCACGAGAAGTGCCACAATCCCTGAAATAATCAGAATCTTTGCTGTTCTCTTTTTCTTTGCCTCACGAATTGCCGCAAGTTCTTCCTCAGTAAGTTCAACCTCTACCGGTGCAACCTCTGCCTGCCACTCGTCACCTATGATATCCTCATCAGATGAAATTTCTCCATCTTCTGCAGGCATCTCTTCAATAACTTCTTCTGCAAGCGCTTCAGTTTCTTCAACCGGTTCAGCAGAAATTTCTTCAGGCATTACCACATTTTCGATTTCTGTTTCTTCTGGATTCAAATTTTCGTTTTCTCTTATATTTTCATTTTCCATATGCTTTGCCTCTTTTCTTTTTTCTTGATTTGATTATACACCAAAAAGCCAAAATCGTCTACACTTTTTCAATAAATTCTTTCACAAGTTCAAGATATTTTTCGCCTTTTACGGTTTCGTCAAAATTCCATATAAGCTTTGGCTTTTTTCCTGTCTTTATTAGCGCCTTGCCGTTTTTCATATACTCACTTTCAACGAAGTTTGAAAAGTCGGGGGCATTGTCTCCATCAAAAAGCATAATCAAGCTGTTTTTCTGGCCCTTAAGCTCAGTAAACTTTTTCTTTGACGCAATTTTTTGTATAAGCGAAACCGTCATAAGATTTCGTACCACCTCAGGCACATCGCCGTATCTGTCCAGGAGTTCGTCAAATACGTCTTCCAAATCCTCTTGTGACTCAATCGCCGCAATCTTTTTGTATGCTGCAATCCTCTGATTATGTGCCCTGATATAGTTTTCAGGGATAAATGCACTAACAGGGAAGTCAACCAGCGTTTCAACTGTTTCAAAAATTTCCTCTCCCTTGATTTCACGGACTGCATCACCCAGAAGCTTACAATACATATCATATCCCACGCTGTCCATATGTCCGCTTTGCTGAACGCCTATAACGTTTCCTGCGCCACGGATTTCAAGGTCACGCATTGCAATTTTAAAACCCGAGCCAAACTCCGTAAATTCACGGATAGCCTTGAGCCTTTTTTGTGCGTCTTCATTCAGCACCTTATCTTGGTGATAAGTAAGATATGCATACGCCAGACGATTTGAACGTCCAACTCGACCCCTGAGCTGATAAAGCTGAGCAAGTCCAAGGCGGTCAGCGTCCTCAATTATTATGGTGTTTACGTTTGCTATATCAAGACCCGTTTCGATTATGGTGGTGCAAACGAGAACGTCGATTTCGCCGTTTGACATATCGAGCATAACCTTTTCAAGCTGACCTTCCGCCATTTTCCCGTGTGCCGTGGCAATATTTGCATCAGGAAGCATATCCGAAATCATTTTCGCCGTCTTTTCAATCCCCTGAACACGATTGTGAAGATAATAAACCTGACCGCCCCTTGAAAGTTCTTTGGTTATTGCCTCACGGATTACATCAGCATCAAACTCCATAACATATGTGGCTACGGGATATCTGTCCTCGGGCGGTTCGGAAAGTAAGCTCATATCCCGGATTCCTGACATTGACATATGAAGAGTTCGGGGGATTGGTGTTGCAGAAAGAGAAAGAACGTCTATTTCCTTTTTCATTTCTTTTATTTTTTCTTTGTGTGCAACCCCAAACCTTTGTTCTTCATCAATAATCAAAAGTCCCAGTTTTTTGAAACTCACCGAATCCTGAAGAAGCTTGTGAGTTCCGATTACTATATCAATTTCTCCGTCACTGAGTCCTTTGACCGTCTTTTTCTGTTGCGCGGGGGTTGAAAAACGGGACAGATTTGCCACATTGACAGGATAGTCCTTCATCCTTTGTTTGAAATTTGCAAAGTGCTGATTTGCAAGAATTGTTGTGGGGACAAGATATGCCACCTGATACCCGTCCATAATAGCCTTGAAAGCAGCACGCATGGCCACCTCGGTCTTTCCATAGCCTACGTCACCGCAAAGAAGACGCTCCATAGGTCTTGGTCTTTCCATATCCCGTTTCACTTCTTCGATACACCGAAGCTGGTCATCAGTTTCTTCATAAGGAAAAGCCGCCTCAAAGTCCTTTTGCCACGGTGCATCCTTTGAAAACTCAATTCCACGTAATGTTTCTCTTTGAGCATAAAGCTCTACAAGTTCTTTTGCCATATCCTGACAGGATTCTTTCACCCTTTGCTTTGCACGGTTCCACTCCTGCCCGCCAAGGCTGTTGAGCTTCACTTGTCCCTCGCCTCTTGCGGTATGCTTGTAAATCAGATTGAGCTGGTCGGACGGCACATAAAGGCTGTCACCGCCCTTATACACAATCTTTAAGTAGTCTTTCTGTGCACCCTCAACAGTGAGACGTTCTATGCCTGTATACTGACCTATTCCGTGGTTTTGGTGTACCACAAAATCACCCACACTTATGTCGGTGAAATTTTCTATTCTGTTTTCACGGCTTATCGCCTTTTTCTTCCGTTTTTTCTTTCTGTCGCCAAAAATCTCTTTATCGCTTATTACGACCGTTCGTATAAGTGGATATTCAAATCCTGAAGAAAGGGCACCTTGTGTAATAAATATCTTTCCGTCATCAGGCAAATCGTTAAAATCCTCACTTAAAGTCGCAATAATACCCTCATCTTCAAGCTGTCTGTGTAGGTTCTCCGCCCGATGCTTTGATCCCGCCAAAATAATCGTCTTGTATTTATTCTTTTGATAAAAGCTTAATGCATCATAAAAGAATTCCATTTTGCCGTCATATCCCGTAAGACTTTTCGCCGTAAAGCCAACCAATCTTTTGGGCTTTATGTCAGGGTTTTGATGAGACAGCACATTCATACATACAAGCCCCATAGCTGAAAGTTTTTTCAGCACATCACCATAGTCACCCAGGTATTTCATGGAACTTTTGGGGATAACTCCTCTTTCAAGCATATCCTTAAGGTCTTCAGAGAGTCTTATATCCTCTGCTTTTACTGCTGCTGACACACTGGACGCATCATCAATAAACGCAACATAATCATCCGAAAAATAATCAAGCAAACACGGAATCTCTTCGTGGTAAAACATAGGAATGTACCTATCTCTTGAGGGAAAAACGATGCCCTCTTCGATTCTTTCAGCGTCACGCTTCAGTCTTGCTATGAGTTTAAGGGTTTCATCTGTCTGGTTTTTCTTTTTGCAGACAGCAGTCGCCTCAGCTTTAAGCCTGTCTGCACATTCGCCTCTTCTGTCCTTGTCCATAGCAAGTTCATCTGCAGGGGTTATTTTTACCACTTCCGGTAAATCAGTTCCGTTCAAGGTACGCTGAGTTTCCACCTGAAATGCCCTGATTGAATCCACCTCGGTATCAAAAAATTCAATGCGGAATGCTACATCACTCCAAAACGGGAAAAAGTCAAAAATTCCCCCTCGGATGCTGAACTGACCTGCACCTTCAACCAAATCGCATCGGGTATAACCAAAATCCGTCATTATCTTCTGAAGCTCGTCGAGTTCGATTTCGTCTCCGACTTTGAGTGATATTGACCGTTCTTCATAAAACTCCTTTGAAACGGTAATTCCTCTAAGTGCCGAAGCAGTTGTTACAACCGAATATTCACCTGGGAAGTCTATAAGCTTTTCAATAACATCAAGTCGTTTCTTTTTTATATCATTTGCCGCTGCCTCGATGTCATAAAACATAAGTTCGCGTTCAGGGAAAAACAAAACCTTCTCGCCGAAAAAGAACTTCATATCCTCAAAAATTTGTTTTGCCCTCAGCTGATTCGGGGCAATTACCAACGAACTTTTCCCCAGTTTTTTTGATACACAAAAAACAAGGTGTGCCCTGACAGAATCGGAAACACCCGTAACACTTACAGGGGACTCATTTTTCCTGAGCCCCCCTATAATTTCTTCAAAGTCAGCCAAGCTGTCCAAAATTTTGAAAAATCCGTTCATAACTCAGCCTTTCATATTATGATTTTTAGCCATTATATTTTGACATAGCACTCTCTGTGCCGTTTTTTATTATTTCTCCAACAGCTTCAGCAGCTTTCACCGCCATGGGCACCAGTTCTTTAATTTCCTTTGCCGAAAATTTTCCAAGAACATAGTCCGCCAAATCATAATCAGGATTTTCCGGTGCACCCACACCGATTTTTATTCTTGGAAAAACCTCTGACCCAAGCTGATATATGATGCTTTTCACACCATTGTGTCCCCCTGCACTGCCCTTTGGTCTTATTCTCATTTTCCCAAGGGGAAGTGATATGTCGTCATAAATAATTATTATTTGGCTGTCTTCGGTCTTATACCAGTTTTTGAAATCCCTGATACATTCACCGCTTAAATTCATAAAGGTCTGGGGCTTTACCAAAACCACCTTTTCACCCTCGATTTTGCCTTCGCCGTAAATCCCGTTGAATTTTACTTTTTTGACATCAATATTATATTTAGCCGCCACAGCATCAAGTGTCTCAAAACCCACATTGTGTCTGCTGTTCACATAGCGTCTGCCGGGGTTTCCCAGCCCTGCAATTATATACACTCATTTCACTCCTGACGGTTTCTTACTGTGCTTTTACCTTGGTCCAAAGCTCTGCGCAATATTTTTTGGTTTCTGTGTCCTGATACCTGAAAAACTCATCATTTTCGCCGTTTTGGCGAGGATTGTACGCGCTGTTTCCACTGTATACAGTTTCTTTCAGTTCATCAAAAACGCTCATTACAGATGATGTGTAGCCAACTGTTTCAGAATTTTTCACAGCGTTTTCCGGTGCTATCATAAAATCAATGAATTTGTGTGCAAGCTCTGTGCTTTGGCAATCTTTGGTGATAACCATAGCATCAATCCATGAGTTTGTTCCCTCATTTGGTTCGAAATAGCCAAGGTTTTCATTTTCAGACATGATGTATGCCGCATCACCTGAATACACAATAGCAATGGATTTATTTCCTGATACCATACTGTCAATAACTTCATCACCTACATATATGGGGTTTACCAAATCCCTTTGTTCAACCAGCCAGTTGTATGCCGCATCAAGCTCTGCTTTGTCAGAGGTGTTTTGTGAATAGCCAAGTGCTTTTAGTGCAATCATAAAGGCATCACGTTCTGAATCATACATATAGATGTCGTCCTTATACTTGGGGTTTCTGAGAAGTTCCCAACCTGATGCAAGGTCTTCCTCTTCCACCACTGTCTTGTCATATAAAATCCCCACAGTTCCCCAGAAATATGGAACAGTATACTTGTTCTCCTTATCAAATGGTTGCGACAAAAGCGAGGGGATTATTCCATCATAATTTGAAAGCTTCGATTTGTCTATTTCCTGAAGATAACCCTCTTTCAAAAGACGCTCAATCATATAGTCAGAGGGGATTATTATGTCATACTGCTCACCACTCATAACTTTTGTATACATAGATTCGTTTGAATCAAAAGTTTCGTAAACCACCTTGCAGCCATTTCCCTTTTCAAAGGCTGAAAGGAGTGATGTGTCTATGTATTCACCTGCGTTGTAAACTTTAAGAACAGGTTTTGCCTCACCGCAACCTGAAATGGC
>JAFVTM010000033.1 GCA_017503225.1 Clostridia bacterium | reverse complement strand
TGGAGAACACTGAGGACAAGTCTGAGGTTTCCGTAAATGAACTCACGGCGGGCACTTGAATCGCCGTTCTTTATTTTTTCAAAAAGCTCCTGTTTTTGTTTTTCGCTTAAATAAGGAAGCTTTGACGTGTTTACCCCGCAGATTTCAACTTTGTTAATTAGAATTTCAATCAGCCCCTTTTTTATATTTTTCATTACAAGTATTTCACACATGAGGAAAAGGTATACAGAAAATTAAGTATCAAATTCGAATATGCGAAGAAATAGGTGTATATAAATTTAATAAAAAAAGGAGTGATACCTTGAAGTGCAGCATAAATGAACTGATAACAAAAGAGGAAATAAATGTTACTGACGGGGCACGACTCGGATTTGTGTCAGATGTTGAAATTGATTTGAGTGACGGAAGGCTTACTGCTATAATTGTCCCAGGTGCTTATCGTATGATGGGTTTTTTGGGCAGAGAAGATGATATAGTAATAAAGTGGGAAAATATCAAGAAAATTGGCGATGATATTATTATAATTGATTCGCTTAAATAAAGACGGTGAAAAACAAACCGTCTTTTTTCTATTTTAAGGTTAAAAATACTTGTAATTTCTTTCTTAAAATGGTATACTTATTCTGTAGAAATTTGTATTTTACGGAGCAGATTTATGAATTACACTTTACTCACTGATTTTTATGAAATAACCATGGCAAATGGATACCTCAAAAACGGTATGCAGGATGAAATTGCATACTTCGATTTGTTCTTCAGAAAGGTTCCCGACAATGCCGGCTTTGCTATTATGGCAGGAGTCGAGCAGGTTATTGAATATCTTGAAGAACTCAAATTTACACCTGAGGACATTGAGTTTTTGAGAGGGAAAAAGCTCTTTTGTGAGGAGTTTTTGAGTTATCTTGAAAAATTCAAGTTTTTGTGTGATGTATGGGCTATTCCTGAGGGAACGCCTATTTTCCCGAATGAACCGATTCTTACGGTGAGGGGTCCGCTTCTTCAGGCACAGTTTATTGAAACGATGCTGCTTCTTACCATAAATCACCAAAGCCTTATTGCCACCAAATGTAACAGAATTGTCCGTGCGGCAGAGGGCAGACCTGTTATGGAGTATGGCTCACGGCGTGCTCAGGGTGCGGGTGGCGCAATATACGGCGCAAGGGCTGCATATATCGGTGGTGCAGCAGGAACTGCGTGTACCATTTCTGATGCGCTTTTTGGTGTTCCGGCACTGGGTACAATGGCGCACAGTTGGGTACAGTCCTTTGACAGTGAATATGAAGCTTTTCGTGCATACGCACTTGCTTATCCCAATGATTGCACATTGCTAGTTGATACTTACAACGTGCTGAAATCAGGTGTGCCCAATGCAATAAAAGTTTTTGATGAAGTGCTTGCTCCTATGGGTATTCGTCCAAAGGGCGTCAGGATTGACAGCGGGGACATCACATACCTTACAAAAAAGACAAGAAAGATGCTTGATGATGCAGGATATAGCGATGTAAAAATCGTTATTTCAAATTCCTTGGATGAATATATAATTCAGGATATTTTGAAGCAAGGTGCTTGTGTGGATTCTTTTGGCGTGGGCGAAAGGCTTATTACATCAAGGTCAGAGCCGGTGTTTGGCGGTGTTTACAAGCTGGTTGCTCTTGAAAAAGATGGTGATATAATTCCCAAAATCAAGGTCAGCGAAAATATTGCAAAAATTACAAATCCGTGCTTCAAAAAGGTATACAGACTTTTTGCCAATGATACAGGAAAGGCTATTGCTGATGTGATTACTCTGGCTGAGGAAGAAATAGATACATCAAAGGAATACGAAATTTTTGACCCGCAAAATACATGGAAGAGAAAGAAAATTTCAGATTTCACAGCGGTAGAGCTTCAGGTTCCCATATTTGAAAAGGGAAAATGTGTTTATACCTCTCCGTCACTTCAGGAAATCCGAAAATATAGCGAAGAACAGCTTGATAAAATTTGGGACGAGGTAAAGCGCTTTGAAAATCCTCATGAATATTATGTGGATTTGTCACAAAAACTCTGGAACATCAAATATAAACTGTTGGCTGAATATAAAAACTAAAATTCGACATTTTGGTATCTCGGTTTATTGACATTAAAGCAAAAATAAAGTATAATAATTATCTAAACATAAAACAATCAATCAAAGGAGAAAACAAATGAAATCAACAATCGAATCCTACAACCTTGGCAGACTTGGTGTTATTGGAATGACGGGCTGTGAAGACTTTTGCTCAAGGGTGGACTATTATCTGAAAAAGTTCAATGACGACGAGATAGAAAACCACGGAACATTTTTACTTCCTCTCAAAATTTCAAGATTTGGAACAGGTGAGGCAAAGGCTACGCTTTTACATTCTGCAAGAACATATGATGTTTATATCATAGTTGACTGCTTCAATTATGGCGAAACATATAAGCTTTACGGAACAGATATTCCTATGAGTCCTGATGACCATTATCAAGACCTCAAGCGTGCTATTTCTGCAATAGGCGGAAAGGCGAAGAGAATTACGGTTATTATGCCGATGCTTTATGAAGGACGGCAGCACAAGCGTTCATCAAGAGAATCTCTTGACTGTGCAGTGGCACTCCAGGAGCTTGCAAACCTTGGCGTTGATAACATTATTACCTTTGATGCTCATGACCCAAGGGTTCAGAATGCCATACCTTTCAAGGGCTTTGAAAACGTAATGCCTACATACCAGATGATAAAGGCTTGTATCAGATATGACAAGGATATAATTTTGAATAAGGATAATACTATGATTATATCTCCTGACGAGGGTGCAATGTCAAGATGTATGTATTATTCTTCGGTTCTTGGAATGGAACTTGGAATGTTCTATAAGCGCCGTGACTATTCAAGAGTGGTAAACGGCAAAAATCCTATTGTTGCACATGAATTTCTGGGCAGTGATATTGACGGCAAAAATGTTATTGTCGTTGACGATATGATTTCATCAGGGGACTCTATGATTGATGTTTCAAGAGAACTCAAAAAAAGAAAAGCTTCAAGAGTTTTCATTTTCTCTACTTTTGGTTTGTTTACTGAAGGCTTTGACAGATTTGACAAAGCGTATGAAGAAGGTCTAATTGAGGGCGTGTTCACAACAAACCTCATTTATGCAAAGCCTGAGCTTCTCACAAAACCCTGGTATCATCAGGTTGATATGAGCAAGTATGTGGCTCTTCTCATTGATGAACTCAATGCTGAACATTCAATCAGCGAACTCCTCAATCCAATAAAGAGAATTGAAAACATTCTTGAAAAATACAGAAACGAATAGATTTGATTGTGTACGGCTGTTGCAGATGACGTTGTTGTTTGCAACAGCTTGTTTAAATAATTGGTTTTAAGGAATGAAGGATATATGATAAGACTACAAAAATATCTTGCCAATGCAGGTGTGGCGTCAAGACGTGCTGCTGAAAAAATGATTGCAGAGGGTAGGGTCATGGTCAATGATGAGATTATCCGTGAGATGGGTGTTCAAATTGACGAAGAGTATGACACCATAAAGGTTGACGGCGAAATAGTAAAAAATACCGAAAAAAAGTATTATATAATGCTCAACAAACCCGTTGGGTTTGTTACTACTGTCTCAGATGACAAGGGTCGCCCAACAGTTATGGACTTGGTTTCGGATATTTCTGCAAGAATTTACCCTGTGGGCAGGCTTGACTATGACACAGAGGGGCTTTTGCTACTTACCAATGATGGCGACCTTACATTCAAAATAACACACCCAAAGCACGATATTGCAAAGACCTATGTGGCTGAAGTTACCGGGAATATCACCATGGACACAATTTTACAGCTGAGACGTGGCGTGATGGTTGACGGTGTAAAGACCAGTCCTGCAGAGGTTGAGGTTGTGGGTGCGACTCAATATGGAACAAAGGTTGAAATCACAATCCATGAGGGCAGAAACCGTCAGGTAAGAAAGATGTTTGAGGCTCTTGGCTGCATTGTGAAAAAGCTTAAGCGTACACAGGAAGCGGGGCTCACTCTTGGGCATCTTCCGTCAGGAAAATGGAGAAAGCTCAGTGAGTCAGAGGTCAATATGCTGAAAAAAATTGAGGCGGCTGGCGGCAAAGGAAAGACGTCATCGAGACCGAGGGTTAAGGCATATTCAAAGACAAATTCAAAGAGGCGTACGCAGAAAACAGGTAATAAAAATGGTAAATAATAAATTTGATGTGATTGTTGTGGGTGGCGGTGCTGCAGGGATGATGGCAGCACTTACCGCAGCAAATCGTGCCTTAAGCGTTCTTTTAATCGAGAAAAATCGCATTTTGGGTAAAAAGATGCTGATAACGGGCAAGGGACGCTGCAATATTACAAATGCTTGTGAAGATGTAGAGGAACTGATAAAGAATGTTACAAAAAACAGTTCCTTTCTTTATAGTGCGTTTTATGGGTTTACCAATCAGGAAACCATAGACTTTTTCAACCAAATCGGTGTTGATACAAAGGTTGAAAGAGGAAATCGGGTGTTCCCCGTTTCCGATAAAAGCACAAGTGTGGTGAATGCACTTGAAAAGGACCTTAAAAGAAAAGGCGTAAAAATCCTTTGTGATAAGGTGAAAAGTGTTGTTACAGAAAATGATTGCATAAAAGGTGTTTTAACCGAAAAAAATGGCAAAATCGAGGCAAAGTCAGTGATAATTGCAACGGGCGGCGTTTCATATCCTGCAACGGGCTCTACTGGTGATGGATATGAATTTGCAAAAAACCTTGGACATACAGTGACCGACATAATTCCGTCACTTGTTCCAGTTGAAGTTGAGGAAAAATGGCCTTATGACCTTATGGGACTTTCTCTCAAAAATATTGAAATAACTGTTCTCAATGAAAAAGGGAAAAAGGTTTATGACGATTTTGGGGAACTTATGTTTGCCCATTTCGGTCTTAGCGGTCCGACGGTACTTAGTGCCTCTGCACATATGAGGCCTATGGAGAGCGGAAAGTATAAAATTGTGATTGACCTAAAGCCCGCACTTGATGAAAAACAGCTTGATGCACGACTCCTTCGGGATTTTGCCAAATATATGAATAAGGATTTTGTCAACAGTCTTTCTGATTTGCTTCCCAGCGGACTTATACCGCCCATAGTGGAGCTCTCAGGGATTGAACCCCACAAAAAGGTTAATTCTGTAACAAAAGAAGAACGGCAGAGACTTATAAAGCTGATTAAGGGGATAACTCTCACAGTAAAAGATTTTTGTTCCATAGAGCAGGCAATAATCACGTCAGGTGGAGTTTCGGTTAAGGAAATTGACCCGTCCACTATGGAGTCAAGAAAGATAAAAGGACTTTTCTTTGCCGGTGAAATAATTGATGTTGATGCATATACCGGTGGATTTAATTTGCAGATTGCGTTTTCTACCGGAGTTCTTGCGGGACGAAATGCCTGAAATTTTAGGAGGCTTGGAAACTTGATTTTTGAAGAAAAAACCATTGAATCAAAAAAGCTGTTTGAGGGGAAAATAATTGATTTGCGAGTTGAAACGGTTGAATTCCCTGACGGAAGAACCGCTTATCGTGAGCTTGTTGACCATCCCGGCGGTGTTGGAATTGTTGCCCTTACACCTGACGGGAAAATCCCGTTGGTGAGACAATACAGAAAGCCAATAGAAAAAGCAATCTGGGAAATCCCTGCGGGAAAGCTCGACAAAAATGAAGCGCCCGAAAAATGCGGCATACGTGAACTCAAAGAGGAAACAGGGTACGTGGCAAAAGAGGTTATTTCACTTGGGTTTCTTTATCCATCGCCTGGCTTTGCAAATGAGATAACACACATCTTTTTTGCCCGCGACCTTGAAAAAGGTAAGGTTTGTCCTGACGAAGATGAATTTTTGGATATTAAGGAATTTTCGGTGGATGACGTGAGGAAAATGATTTTGAATAACCAAATAAATGATGCAAAATCGGTAATTGCATTTTTAAAATGTGATGCTATGAATTTGTTTGAGAGGTGATTTGCTTTGGAAAAGAACAAGGTAAAGGTTTTGATTGATGGGGCGGAGTACACACTTGTTACCGCTGAATCGGCAGAATATGTGCAGAGAGTTGCTGTCCGTGTGGACAAAAAGATAAAGGATATAAAACGTGAAAATCCTCAGCTTACAAATGCTATGATTGCTATGCTTGCTGCCATAAATATGTCGGATGAATACATAAAGCTTGAGGATGTAACTGATAATCTGAGAAAGCAAGTGGCAGATTATGCAAGCAGTGAGGGGAAGCTCCTTGCTGCACTTGATGAACGCTCACAAAAAACTGCACAGCTTGAAAAAGAGGTTCAGAACTTGAAAATTGAGCTTGCAAAATGTAGCTCACAATCAAGTGGACAAGGTTACAGAAAATATTAAAAAAGGATTTGAAAGTTTATGAGAAAGGTAGAGCTTCTTGCTCCGGCAGGAAATTTTGAATGTCTGGTTGCTGCTGTTCAAAGCGGTGCAGATGCGGTATATTTTGCCGGCAAAAGTTTTGGTGCAAGAAACTTTGCTGATAACTTTGACCGCGATGAACTGAAAAAAGCGGTTGATTATTGCCATCTTCGCAGTGTGAATGCATACGTTACCGTGAACACTCTTGTGCTTGACTCTGAAATGGAGGAACTATGTGACTATTTGAGGTTTTTGTCAGCAGCAGGAGTTGATGCCATAATCGTTCAGGATATGGGCGTTTTGGAGTTGGCGAGGGAAATAGTTCCCGATTTACCAATTCATGCAAGTACACAGATGACCATTCACAATATCGAAGGTGTAAAATTCCTTGAGAAAATGGGTGTGAAAAGAGTTGTTCTGTCACGTGAACTTTCTGCCCGTGAAATAAAAGAAATTTCTGAAAATACCAGTGCCGAGCTTGAGGTTTTTATTCACGGTGCTCTTTGTATGAGCTATTCAGGGCAATGCCTTTTCAGCAGCATGATTGGTGGCAGAAGCGGAAACCGAGGCAAGTGCGCACAGCCATGCAGACTTCCATACAGCATAAATAATTCACGTGATAAGGCGTTTTTCTTGAGCCTTAAAGACCTTATGGGAATAAACTATTTGGATGAACTATCACGCAATGGTGTTTTGTCTTTTAAGATTGAGGGGCGAATGAAAGGTGCGGCTTATGTTGCGGCGGTTGTTGGTGTTTATCGCAAATATATTGATGACCCGGACAGCGTTACTGCCGACGATATAAAAATTCTTGAAAGCATATTTAATCGTGGGGGATATACAGACGGCTATCTTTCAGAAAATCAGGGGAAGGATATGTTTGCACCCCACAAGCCTGACAATCCATATCTCAAAGAAACTTTGGGACTTGAAAAAGAACTTCTCAGCGTCATAAAAAATGAAAGTCGAAAAATAAAAATTTCGGGAAAAGCTATATTCAAAAATGAAGCACAGCCAACCCTGTGTTTAAATTGCGGTGATATAAAGATTGAGTATAAGCATAACATGATTCCTGAAAAAGCAAGGAATGCAGCCCTTGATGCAAGCACTGTTATGGCACAGCTTTCAAAAACAGGCGGTACGCCTTTTGAATTCAGCGAAATCTCGGTGGACATTGAAGATGGTCTGTTTTTATCAGCCGGGGAACTTAATAAAATCCGCAGAGAAGCTCTCAAAATTCTCGAGGAAAAAATTATATGGTCCTTTGAGAGAACAGATGAAAGAAAAGAATATGATGATAAAATTTCTAACTGTGATGTGCAACCAACAGAATTTGTTTGTGAAATAACAAAAGATGAACAACTTGAAGCGGTTAAGGATTTGACGTTTGACAAATTCTATATTCCCATTGGCATAATAGAGCGAAACAGGAATATAGCAGATACAAAAAAAGAAAAAACAGTGATTGTTTTGCCTGCAATTCTTAGGAATGATGAATATGCAAGCTACACCAGAAAAGCAAAAATTTTGCTTGATGACGGTTATCACGGGGTTCTTATACACAATGTTTCGCTTATAAATGAATTTTCGGGATATAATATTTATGGCGGTTTCAGGCTCAACGTGGCAAATTCCCATTCCCTTGAGTTTTTAAGGCAAGCGGGAATTAAAGCCGTTGAACTTTCACCGGAACTGAATTTTAGGCAGATTGAAAAAATGGCAAAGCCACTCCCTGTTGGTATTATGGTTTATGGACGGTTGCCCGTTGTGGTTTCTGAAAATTGCCTCATAAGAAATGGAGACAAATGTCCGTGCAGTGGAGAAAATTCAATTACTGACCGTTTGGGGATCACGTTTCCTGTTATCAAGGACGGGGATATTTGCCGAAGCGTTATTCTAAACAGTAAAAAGACAGTGCTTCTTGGCGATATGGATAAAATAAAAAATATAAATGTCGGTTTTGTCAGATTGTATTTTACAGATGAAACCCCCGATGACTGCAGAAAGATTTCGAATGCATTCCTTGAGGGTGGTGAATACAGCGAAGAAGATTTTACCAGAGGACATTTTAACAAGGGGTTTAAATGATGATAACTGCTTTGGATAAGGTTATAATTGTTTCAGTGGTTTTGTTGGCTCTTTTGGTCTATATTTTATTTGGGGCGTTTGTTTTTGTGGAAAGTGCAGAAACAGTAGAAATTTTTGTTGACGGAAATGAATATGCTGTTTATAACCTTGCAGAAATTTCAGGTACAAAAATAATTGAAAT
Source organism: Clostridia bacterium (assembly GCA_017503225.1). Lineage (GTDB taxonomy): Bacteria > Bacillota > Clostridia > Monoglobales > Monoglobaceae > SIG440. Next base: position 14,170 of record JAFVTM010000033.1, on the reverse strand, counting down.
AGAAAGTGCAAATGGCAAAAACACCCTTGAAATTACAAAGAGGGGCGCAAAAATGACAGAAGCATCCTGCCCTGATAAGATTGATGTAAAATCAGGAGAGATAACAAAATCGGGACAGATGATTGTTTGTTCCCCAAATCGGGTTATAGTGAAGATAGCCGGAAAGAAAGACAAAAGGGTTGACAAGGTGACATACTGATGAAAAAGAAAAAATATTCTGCAAAAAACATATGCATTATGGCGGTTCTCACAGCTGTGGGAATTGTGCTTCAGTATGTAGAAAACCGAATTTTGATTTCCCCTGTTCCCGGCGGGAAACTCGGTCTTGCCAATATAGTGACAATACTGAATATATTTCTCTTTGGCGGAAAGAACGCTATGGCTATTTCTCTTCTCAGGGCATTCTTGGGGACGCTTTTATCAGGGGGCGTGACCGCCCTACCTTACAGTATGGCGGGTACATTTTTCTCTGTTTTGAGTATGATATTGGCTAAAACGCATTTTTATCCAAAGGTGAGCGTTGTGGGATTGAGTGTGATTGGTGCAACGCTTTATAATTTTGCACAGATTTTGGTGGCAAGTTTAATTTTTTATACGCCGTATATGTTTTCCTATTTGCCACAGCTGTTGATTGTTGCGGCAGTCAGCGGAACTGTTACCGGTATGGGTGCCAAGGTTTTGGGCGACAGAATATTGAAAGATGGTGATATTTATGAGTGATTTGATTCTTGCATCAGGCTCACCCCGAAGACAAGAACTCTTAAGGATGCTTGAACTTCACTTTGAGGTTATGGTGGACAAAACTCCGGAGCCAGACATCAGTTTTGCGAGTATTGAAGAGGACGTGTGCGCTCTTGCCCGCTTCAAAGGTGAAAATGTTATTAAAAATTTAGGTGAAAACACAGATAAAATCGTTATTGCGGCAGATACAGTTGTTGCAATCGGCGGGAAAGTTTTGGGTAAGCCAGAGGATGAAGAAGATGCCTTTCAGATGCTCAGTGCTTTAAGTGGAAATATGCATAATGTTTTAACGGGAGTGTTTGTAAAAGATATAAGGTCTGGAAAAGAAATTTCTTTTTGCGAAAAAACCGAAGTATTCTTTAAAAAACTTGACATAAATGAAATAAAAGATTATATTAGAACTAAGGAGCCTATGGACAAAGCAGGAAGCTATGGAATACAGAATTTAGGCTCGGTTTTTGTTGAAAAAATAAACGGCGATTATTTCAATGTGGTTGGATTGCCGGTTTCAAAGCTTGCCAACGTTTTAAAGGCTGACTTTGGCATAAAGATATTTTAAGAAATATTTTCAAAATTTACATAAGGAGTGTTTTTTGTTATGGCAAATGAAATAGGAATTGATTTGGGTACTGCCAATACTATTATTTATGTAAGAGGAAAAGGCATTGTTGTGAATGAGCCTACTGTTGTTGCTATCAGCCGTGCATCAGGCAAAATTCTTTCAATAGGAAAGGAAGCCGGTGAAATGCTGGGAAGAACTCCTGTTGATATCTGTGCGGTGACACCCATCAAGGAAGGGGTTATTGCAAATTTTGATATTACTGTGGCTATGCTCAAGTATTTCATCAAGAAGGCTGTTGGTACAACATTTTTAAAGCCAAAAGCGGTTGTATGCCTGCCTTCACACATTACTGATGTTGAAAAACGCGCTGTACGCGATGCTGTTCTTGCTGCAGGAGTCAAAGACGTTTATCTTCTTGAAAAGTCAATGGCAGGGGCTATTGGAGCGGGTGTTGAAGTAAATGCGCCTGTTGGTTCAATGATTGTTGATATCGGTGGCGGGACAACCGAAATTGCAGTTGTTTCACTTGGTGGCATTGTTGCAACTCAAAGTCTCAAGGTTGCAAGCCATTCATTTGACAATGACATCATTCAATATCTTAAGAAAAATCACAATCTCATTATAGGAAACATCACAGCGGAAGAAATAAAGACCGAAATTGGTTCGGCTTGCTCGCTGAAAGAGGAACTTTCCACAAGCATAAAGGGACGTGATTTGGTTTCAGGTCTTCCGAGAACTGCGACCGTTACCTCGGAAGAAGTTCGTGAGGCAATAAAGGAAAGCCTTGCTATGATTATTGATGGAATCAAGGCAGTTCTTGAAAAAACACCACCGGAACTTGCAGCTGATATTATTGAGTCGGGAATCGTTCTTACCGGTGGCGGATGTATGCTTAAAGGTCTTGGGAAGCTTATAAATGCACATACCGAAATTCCGATTTTCATTGCGGAGTCACCTATGGAATGTGTTGCTATCGGTGCAGGAAAAGCGCTTGAAGAAATCAAGACTCTCCACACCCTTTTGATGTCTGAATAATTGAATTTGTGAGAGGAGATACATCTTTTGAAGAAATTTTTTAAAAACAGATGTGTTTTCGGTTTGGTAGTGGCGGCCGTCTCCCTTGGAATAATTGTAGGCGTTGTGAATGCGGTGAGTCCTGATATTACTTTTCTTGAAAATGTAACACAGGTGATTATCACTCCGGTTCAAAAGCTCTTCACAAAAGCGGGGGATGGAATATCAAATTTCTTTGGCTACTTTTCCAGTGTTGATAAGCTGAAAGAGGAAATGGAAAAGCTGAAGCTCCAAAATGCTGAGCTTGAACTGACCATTGATAAAAGTGAGATTGCACTCAGTTAAAACGAGGAGCTGAGACGTCTTCTTGCACTGAAAGCTGCTTATCCCGAGCTTGAACTTGACGCCGCTGAGGTGGTTTCAAGAGAACCATCAAATTGGTATAATACATTTGTTATAGATAAAGGTGCTGCCGATGGGGTTGCACTGAATCAACCGGTAATTTCTGCTGATAAAGCACTGGTTGGAAGAATAAGCGAGGTAGGGACTACGTGGTCACGAGTGATAACACTTATTGACCCTGCGCATTCTGTGGGTGCAGAAATTGTCAGGTCAGGTGAATATGGCGTGGCAGAGGGTGACTCAAGCGATTCTCTGGGCGGGAATTTGAGACTTTCGTTTATTTCAAAAAATGCCAATATTATTGTTGGCGACAAAATTATGACATCGGGGCTTGGTGGTATCTATCCCAAAGGTCTGATTATTGGAAAGGTGCTTGAAATCAGACCTGATATGCAGGGGATTTCTCAGTATGCGATAATCGCTCCTGATGCCGATATTGAAAGCATCAATGCTGTTTTAATAGTAAAAAATGATATGAACTGATTTTTTTGAGAGGTTGCGATGAAGACTACTTTGCATGGAGCCTTTTTGTTGGCTTTTTCCATATTTCAGGCGACGCTCGTTGATTGTATCGAGATTTTTTCTGTCAAACCTAATTTGTTTTTAATTTATATAGTGGTTGTATGCACTTTTTGTGGAAAGAGCGAAGGTGCAATTTTAGGGGCAGTTTTTGGTCTTATTCTTGATATGCTTATTGGCAGATTTTGGGGGCTTAATGCTGTTCTTATGATGCTTCTTGGCTTTCTAATCTCTTATTTTTGCGATAGGGTTTTGAGAGACAATAATATTTTGATTGTGCTTCTCATGGTGTTTATTGAAACCCTTGTTTATGAGGGGTTTTATGGGGCTATATATTCGCTGACAATGAATGGTGGAAATTTCTTTTTGATACTTTTGAGGGTTGTGATTCCTGAGGGTTTTTATAATGTGCTTGCTTGTGTTCCTGTTTATTTCCTTGTGAAAAAAATGGGAAAGGTTTTATATTCTGATAAGGGTGAAACTATTGGATAAAAAAGGTTTGAGAGCTCGTTTTATTTTCATATTATGCTTTCTTGCCGTGTTTGCGATTGTGTTCGTGGCACGGCTTTTTAGCTTGCAGATTGTCCATGGCGACGAGTATAAAGAAAAGGCCGAAAACCGACTCGTCCGTGCTTATCCAATAAAAGCTCCAAGGGGCGAAATGCTTGACCGGTTTGGAAGACCTATGGTTACAAATAAGATGGGCTATTATATACAAATTCAGAGTGTAAGTAATAGTGACAAAGAGCTTAACGAAACAATTCTTAAGATTATAAGAATGTGTGAAGACAGCGGAATTGAATATATTGATGAATATCCTATTTCTGCGCCTCCATATAAATTTGAATTTGGCGATTTTGAAAAGCCTGACAGCGCTTTAAAAAAGTGGAAAAAAGAAAATAAGCTTGAAAAATTTAATTCTGCAGAAGAGGTTATGGATTTTTATATTGAAAAATTCAATGTTTCTAAGGAGTACAGCAAAGATGATATAAGAAAAATTGTGGCAGTGAGATATACAATGCTGTCAAAAAATTTCAGCGTAATGAATCCATATACATTTGCCAGCGATATAGGTATTGATACGGTGCAGAAAATAAAGGAAAAGTCTTTTGAGCTTGGATGTGTAAATGTGGAGGTTGAGCCTGTACGTGAATATGTTAATGGCTCTATGGCGGCACATATTTTGGGCAGAACGGGAATTATCTATAAAGAAGAATATGACGAGCTGAAAAACAAGGGCTATGGAATGAATGACATAATTGGAAAAGACGGTCTTGAAAAAGTTCTTGAAAGCTATCTCAAGGGAAAAGACGGATATAAACGTGTTGAGCAGACGAAAAGCGGTTCACTTTCACAGATGCTAAATGAAAAATCTCCTGAAACCGAAAATTTTGCGGTTTTAACACTTGATTTAAAACTTCAGGAGATAACTGAGGACTCTCTGCAAAGAAGCATCGAAAAAGCAAGAGAAGACAGAGGAAAAGATTGTTTTAGCGGGGCAGCCGTTGCTGTTGAAATATCCAGTGGTGATGTGCTTTCTATGGTGTCGCTTCCGGGATATGACCCCACGACCTATACGAAAAATTACAATGAACTGCTCAAAGACCCCGACAAGCCGTTGGTGAATAGAGCCTTGGACGGACTTTATACACCTGGTTCGACATTTAAGCCACTGACCGCTATTGCGGCGCTGGAGGAGGGAATTATTTCACCTTCGGAAAAAATGACGACCAAGGGTGTTTATGAGTATTATGCACCGTCATATAAACCTACCTGCCTTATTTGGAAAAATACCGGCGAAACGCACGGAACGATAAATGTGTCCGAGGCTATTGGCGTTTCGTGTAACTATTTCTTTTATGATGTGGGGAGAAGATTGACCATCAAAAAACTGTCCCAGTATGCAAAAGCTTTTGGCCTTGGTCAAAAAACAGGAATTGAATTGTATGAATCAGAGGGAATTGTGGCAAGCGAGGAATATCGCGAATCCCGGAATATGCCTTGGTATCCTGGTGATACTTTGCAGGCGGCAATAGGTCAGTCGGACAATATGTTTTCCCCTGCACAGCTTGCAAGTTACGTAAGCACCATAATAAACAAGGGGAAAAGGTATGCACTTCATCTTGTGAAAGAGGTGCGCAATTACAAAACCGGTGAGGTTGTTTACAGAAATGAACCCACCGAGATTTCCAATTATGAAATTTCTGAAGAAACTGTGCAGGCAGTAAAAGACGGTATGAGGCGCGTTACAGAAGATGGTACAGCTAAAGCTGTTTTTGAAGACTTTGGTATTGCTGTTGGAGGAAAGACGGGAACAGCCGAAGTGAGCAGCGGAAGCGATACAGTATTGTTTGTGGGATTTGCTCCCTATGACAACCCTCAGATTGCGGTTGCTGTTGTTCTGGAACACGGGGCAACAAGCCGTTATGCAGCGCAGGTTGCAAGGGATATGTTTGAATATTATCTTGGGGCATCTGAGGTAACCTCCGAAATAGAGGAAATGAATACACTGCTTAAATAACATGAGAAAATTTTCCTCAAAACTCAAAGAACGTTTTGACATTTGTATGCATTTGTGGTAGAATGTCTTGTGTGATACCTATTTTGTGATGCGGAGGGAAGCTTGTATGTCAGAGGTAATTGTTGTGACTTCAGGTAAAGGCGGAGTTGGAAAAACTACAACTACTGCAAATTTGGGCGTTGGGCTTTCTCTTTTGGGCAAAAAAGTTGTATTGATTGATACAGACATTGGGCTTCGCAATCTTGATGTGGTTTTGGGACAGGAAAACCGAATTGTTTATGACCTTGTTGACGTTGTCAGGGGCGAATGTGATTTGAAACGTGCAGCTATCCGTGATAAGCGTTTTGAAGGATTGTTTTTGATTCCTGCAGCACAAACAACAGATAAGGATGCTGTGAGTCCCGCGCAAATGAAAGAGCTTTGCCAAAAGCTTAAAGAAGAATATGATTTTGTAGTGATTGATTGTCCGGCAGGGATTGAACAGGGTTTCAAAAATGCCATTGCCGGAGCTGATAAAGCGGTGGTTGTTACTACTCCTGACATTTCTGCGGTACGTGATGCTGACAGAATTGTTGGACTACTTGAACAAAACGGGATATTTGACCACAGAGTTATTATAAATAAGATAAGACCCGAACTTGTAAAACGCGGTCAGATGCTGAGTATCGACGAAGTTCTCAATATTCTTAGCATTGACCTCCTTGGCGTTATTCCTGATGATGGGGATGTTATTGCGTCCGCCACAAAAGGCGAGCCGGTGGTTTGTAAAAAGAAATCCCTTGCCGGTCGTGGTTATCTGAATATATGTGAGCGCCTGACGGGGAAAAATGTACAGCTCTTGAAACTGGAAAAGAAAAGATTTTTCGGAAAGTCATCCCGAAAGAAATGATAAATTTTAGTAATACCCCCTAAATAAATTTTCGCACAAAAGAACAGGAGGAACAAAACGTGAATATTGCTTTAATTGCACATGACAAGAAGAAAGAATTGATGGTAGATTTTTGTATTGCTTACAAAGGTATTCTGAGCAAGCACAATCTTTGTGCCACAGGCACAACGGGAAGTCTTATAATTGAAGCTACCGGTATGGATGTGAGTCTGTTTTTGTCAGGCCCTCAGGGCGGTGACCAGCAGATTGGTGCAAGAATTGCTTATAACGAAATCGATTTGGTTTTGTTTTTCCGTGATCCACTTACTGCACAGCCGCACGAACCGGATGTTTCTGCACTTTTCAGACTTTGCGACGTGCATAATATTCCGCTTGCTACAAATAGTGCTACTGCTGAGGTTATGATAAGAGGTCTTGACCGCGGAGACCTTGATTGGCGTGATATTGTAAACCCCAAAAACCGACGTTCTTAAAAAAATTGCATAAATTGCAAAAAAATGCTTGCATTTTATATCAAAGTGTGATATACTTTGTGAGTTGATTATGGGTAGTCCTCTGCTTACGGCCTGTCTGGTGGGCGTATGGCATGAATATCTGAATATAGAAAGGATGAAACAAATGAACATTTTAGACCAGATTACACAGGAACAAATCAGAACAGACCTTCCCCAGCTTAATATCGGTGACACAGTTCGTGTTTATGTTAAGGTTAAAGAAGGAAACAGAGAAAGAATTCAGATGTTCGAAGGAACAATCATCAAGAAGAACCACGGCGGAATCAGCGAAACTTTCACAGTAAGAAGAATTTCTTACGGTGTTGGTGTTGAAAAAACTTTCCCCGTAAATTCACCTAACATTGACCGTATCGAAGTTTCAAGACGCGGTAAAGTTAGACGTGCAAAACTTTACTATCTCCGTGACAGAGTTGGTAAGGCTGCAAAAGTTAAAGAAAAGATTTAACAAAACGTATGGCGGGTATTTTCAATACCTGCCATTTGACTATTCTGGAGAATTTAAAGGTGATAATTATGGAAGAATTTGAAAAGAATAATGAAATAATTGAAGAAACCGAAAGCTTTGACGAAGAGATTCTTGATGAGGTTATTGAAAAAAAATCCAACTGGAAGAGTGAACTTTGGGATTGGGTAAAAGCTATTGTCGTAGCTTTAATCGTTGCATATTTTCTTAAAAGCTATGTTTTGACTCTTGCTGTGGTTGATGGCGAGTCTATGGAACCGACACTTCACCACGCGGACCGTCTTTATGTGAACAAGCTGTTTTACACTCCCGAAAAGGGTGATATTGTCATCGTTGAAACACGCGACCCTCAAGCACCTTTTTATATCAAGCGTGTTATTGCTGCAGAGGGTGACTCTATCTATATTGACTTTTCCAACGGTGATGTTTTTATCAATGACGAAAAGCTGGACGAACCATATATCAAGGAAAAGACAAACCGTGTAGGAAACTTTGTGTTTAGTAAAATGGTGAATAATGAATTTAGTCGTGAAAATCCGATTGTTCTTGGAGAGGACGAATATTTTGTTATGGGCGATAATCGCAACAACAGCAAAGACAGTCGCGACATTGGTCCTGTTTCTGAGGAAGATATTATTGGTCATGCTGTTTTCAGATTTTGGCCGCTTAACAAGATAGAAAGTATAACAGATTGATTTTAAAATAAGAGGTATATTATGCAAATTCAATGGTTTCCGGGGCACATGGCGAAAACAAGAAGGCTGATTACTGAAAGCCTCAAGCTTGTGGATGTTGTGATTGAACTTCTTGATGCACGACTTCCTTTGTCATCTCAAAACCCCGAAATTGACAGAATTGTGGGCAAAAAGCCAAGAATTGTTGTGTTGAACAAAAGTGACATTGCTGACCCTGTGGCGAATGAAAAATGGCTGAAATTTTTCGAAAGCAAAGGTGTGTGCTGCATATTGGCAGACAGCCTTTCGGGGAAAGGGCTTAAAAGCCTTGACAGTGCCATTGAAGAGGTTTTGGCAGAGAAGTTTGCCAAGGAAAAGGAAAAAGGCATGATTCGCAGGGCAGTAAAAATGCTTGTTGTGGGCATCCCAAACGTGGGAAAATCCTCGTTCATAAATCGCCTTTCGGGGCGTGCTGCTGCAAAAACCGGCGACAGACCTGGTGTTACTACGGCTAAGCAATGGATAAGGGTTATGGGGAAATACGAACTTCTTGATACCCCTGGCATTTTGTGGCCCAAGTTTGATGATATTGAGGTGGGCAGACGAATTGCTTTCACCGGTGGCATCAAGGATGAAATTATGGATATTGAAGAGCTTGCATTTTTGCTGATTGGATTTTTGAGGAAGAATTATCCTGATATGCTCGTTTCTCGTTTCAAGCTTGAAAATGAGGATATTGATGCATATGATGACTTTGAACTGATGGAGCTTATTGGCAAAAAACGCGGATGCATTGTTTCGGGCGGAAACATTGATACGCTGAGAACTGCAAATTTGGTACTTGATGATTTCAGGGCGGCAAAGATAGGAAGAATCACTTTGGAATTGCCGAATATATGACCGCGGTATCTGGGCAGATATATGAAAATATATCTGCTCTGTTTCTTTAAAAGGAGAGAGAAAAAATGAAAGAAATTGAAAATTCTTTATATGAAAAAGGCTTTAAAAATATTGCAGGAATAGATGAAGCGGGAAGAGGACCTTTGGCGGGTCCCGTTTGTGCTGCTGCTGTTATTTTGCCGCCCGATTTGGTTATTGAGGAAATAAACGATTCCAAAAAATTGAGCGAGAAAAAAAGAGAGCTGCTTTTTGACAAAATAAAAGAAGTGGCGATTGCATACGACATTCAGTTTGTTGAGCCTGAGGTTATTGACGAAATTAACATAAAAAAGGCTACGGCTCTTGCTATGCACAGGGCAGTAGAAAATTTGAAAATAAAAGCTGACTTTGTGATAATTGACGGCAATGATAATTATCCATATGACATTCCTTTCCAGTACATAGTTAAAGGCGATGCAAAGTCACAGACAATCGCTGCCGCATCAATTTTGGCAAAGGTAAGCAGAGACCGTCTTATGACAGAGCTTGACAAAGAATATCCCCAGTATGGCTTTGCCAAACACAAGGGTTATGGCACAAAGGCACATTGTGAAGCAATTCAAAAACACGGAGTTTCGACGGTTCACAGAAAATCTTTTATGACCGCAAAAGTTTTGGGTAAATAATATGAAAAAACGTGGATTTTTTAATAAGATGACAGGGCGAATGGGTGAAGATGCGGCGGTTTTGTATCTTAAAAAACAAGGCTATAAAATATTGGAACAGAATTATCGCACAAAAGCCGGTGAGATAGATGTAATTGCTAAAGACGGTGAGGACTTGGTTTTTGTAGAGGTCAAAACAAGAAGTAGCGAACAGTTTGGAACCCCGGCAGAGGCGGTTACATATTATAAAAAACAAAGTATGGTTAATTCTGCAAAGTGGTATATTGCGAAGTACCCGACAGAGCTTAATATAAGATTTGATATTGTTGAGGTTTTTGGGACATTTGATGGTAGTGGCTTTGAATGTGAAAAAATAAACCACATAAAACAGGCTTTTCTGGAGGTATAGATTTGACGATTTTTGATGCACATTGCGACACAGTGCAGAAGATAACGGATTTTGGCGGCGGACTTTTTGAAAATGGTTTTCACATAGATATAAAGCGCATAAAAGAGAGCCAAAATCAGCATATACAGACCTTTGCTGCGTTTCTTGACAAAGGAAATGATAAACTTACACCATTTTTAAGATGCAATGAGCTGATTGATAAATATTTTGACGAGATAGAAAAAAATAAAAAATACATAAAGCATTGTAATAATGTTTTTGAAATAAAGGCCGCCCTGAAGAATGGAAAGATTTCGGCGATCCTCAGTGTTGAGGGTGGTGAAGCCATAGAGGGAGACCTTGAAAAGCTTGATTATCTTTTTTCTCGTGACGTACGTATAATGACTCTCAGCTGGAATTATCCAAATGAAATAACCGGAAGCATCGCCGAAGAAAATGGGAATGGTCTTTCTGATTTCGGCAAGCAGGTTATCCGGAAAATGAACGAACTTGGAATGATGATTGATGTTTCTCATATTTCGGAAAAAGGATTTTGGGATGTTCTTGAAATAACTGAAAAACCCATTTTGGCGACACATTCAAATGCCAAAGCCGTATGTGGTCACAGACGAAATCTCTCTGATGAGCAAGTTTGTGCTATAATAAAAAACGGAGGATGTATAGGGATAAATTTATATTCTGAATTTCTTTCTGGCGAAAGTGCAGAAATAAATGATATACTCCGGCATATTGAACATATTCTTTCTCTCGGCGGGGAAAATAATATTGGACTTGGAAGTGATTTTGACGGAATGGACAGTTTACCCAAAGGTATAAAAGGAATAGAGGATGTTTACAAAATTTTTGAGGAATTGAGAGGAAGAGGATACAGCGAAATGCTTATAAAAAAGATTTCCTCGAATAATTTTTTGGATGTAATGCAAAAAAATTTTGGATAATAAAAAAAAAGGTTGATATTTAGCTGATTTTGTATTAGAATATAGGTTAGGTTATTTTTAATCAGTAAGGAGAATTTAAATGCAAACATATATTTCACAGAAAGCAAAGAGCATCAGCCCGTCACCAACATTGTCTCTTGATGCAAAATTCAAGCAGATGAAAAAGCAGGGAATACCTGTGGTTGGTTTTGGCGCAGGTGAACCCGATTTTGAAACCCCTGAAAATGTAAAGCAGGCAGGTATAAAAGCTATTGAAAGTGGTTTCACAAGATACACACCTGCTTCAGGTACTGTTGAACTCAAGGAAGCAATCTGCGAAAAAATAAAAAGAGATACAGGACTTTCCTATGAAATTGGAAACATTGTTGTCAGCAACGGCGGAAAGCATTGTCTTACCAACATTTTCATGGCTATTTGTGAGCCTGATGATGAGGTTATTATCCCTGCACCGTTTTGGGTGAGCTATCCTGAAATGGTGAAGATGGCAGGCGGAAAGCCGGTGTTTATTGATACTACCGAAGAGGCGAATTTCAAATTCACGCCCCAGCAGCTTGAAGCACATATCACACCAAGAACACGTGCTCTTGTGCTCAACACACCAAGCAACCCGACAGGTATGGTTTATACAAGAGAAGAACTTAAAGAAATTGCTGAAATTGCTGTTAAAAATAACATTTATGTTATCTTTGACGAGATTTATGAAAAGCTTGTGTATGAGGGTGAGCATATCAACATTGCCACATTAGGCGAAGACATAAGAAATCTTACAATTATCGTAAACGGTATGGCAAAAGCTTATGCTATGACCGGTTGGAGAATTGGTTTCACTGCATCAAATGCTGATGTCGCAAAGGCTATGTCAAATATTCAGAGCCACGCCACATCAAACCCCAACTCAATCGCACAATTCGCATCTGTTGAGGCACTTCTTGGCGACCAGTCATCAATAGATGTTATGAAAAAGGAATACATCAAGCGAAGAGATTATATGGTTGAAAGAATAAATTCCATTGATGGTATAAGCTGTAAAAAGCCAAATGGTGCGTTCTATATATTTATGAACGTAAAAGCTCTTCTTGGTAAAGAACTTTATGGTCAGGTATTTGACAGTGCAAGTGCACTTTGTGATGATATTCTGGAAAGAGCACTTGTAGCGCTTGTGCCCAGTGAAGGCTTTGGAATAGATGGTTATGTACGTCTTTCATATGCTACCTCTATGGAGGTTATCAAAGAGGGTCTTGACAGAATTGAAAAATATATTCGCGGAGAGTATTAAAAAAGGGGAATTACTGTGAGAATTGGTATAATCGGTGCGGGGAATATGGCATCTGCTCTGGCAGGTGGTCTGCTTAAATCAGGTATAGTAAGTGGTGAGACACTTTCGATAAGTGATAAAAATGCCAAAAGCCTTGATGTGTGGCGTGAATGCGGGGCGTTTGTCAGCGAGAATAACATTGATGTAATAAGCCGTAGCGATGTAATAATCTTTGCAGTAAAACCAAATATACTTCCCTTTGTTCTTGAAGAGGCGAAAGATTTTTCGAAAGATAAGGTGTTCATTTCAATTGCAGCAGGAACAACAATCAGTACGATAGAAAGTATTCTTGGCGATGATGCCAAAATAGTGCGGGTTATGCCCAATACACCGGCAAAGGTGGGATGCGGTATGACGGTTATTTCACCGAATAAAAATATCGAAGAAAAAGAACTCAAAATGGCAGAGGAGATTTTTACTGCTGTGGGTGAGGTGGTTGTTTTGGAAGAAAAACACATAAACACAGCCACGGCTCTTCACGGAAGCAGTCCGGCTTATGTTTATATGCTGATTGATGCTATGGCTGATGCCGGTGTGAAGCATGGTCTTCCAAAGTCTGTTTCGCTCAAGCTTTCTGCAAAGGCGGTGGAGGGTGCCGCAAAAATGGTTATGGAAACAAATGAGCATCCTCAGGCTCTCAAAGACGCGGTGTGCTCTCCCGGGGGCACAACCATTGCAGCGGTTTGTGAACTCGAAAAATCAGGATTCGCGGCTACAGTTTCAGGAGCGATTGATGCCTGCATAAAAAGAGCCGATGAAATGTCAAAATAAAATTTAATAAATTTCATATTTTCACAGCTTGTCTCATATCTATGTAAAAATGGTTTTTACGAAGGGAGAAAGCTATGAAAAGAAAATATTTTTTTAAAACGTTAACCGATTACATCAGTTGCAGCAAGGTTTTGTTTGTTTTAACTTTTTTCTGTCTTGTTGCAGGCACAGTAATCGGTTCTTTGTCGGCAATAACTATGAATACCGAAAATTATGAGTCTTTGAGCTCTTATATGAACAATTTTTTGTCGGCATATACTATTCAGCCGGTTGATAAGGTCGAGATTTTTAAGTTTTCACTTTACAACAACATAAAAACAGTGTTATTTTTGTGGGCATCGGGACTTTGTGTCTGGCTAATACCGTTTGGCGTCATTCAAGTGGCGGCAAGGGGTTATAAGCTTGGCTTCACCACTGTTTTTCTTATACAGCTTTACAAAGGCAGGGGCGTTTTATTTATTTTAGTGTCACTTCTGCCGCAGATAATGATTTTGTTTCCGGCACTGATGATTTATACAGTGTTCAATATACGTTATGCGGTTTCACTGCGCAATTTGAAAAAACGTGGCGAAACCCTTAATATACGCAAAGAAATGTATCTAAAAAATCTGGTTTTTCTTCTTGGTATGATTGCGGTTTTGGTTTTATGCAGTTTTATCGATGCATTTGTTGTGCCTCCGGTTTTAAAACCGATATGTTCATTTTTGGGTAGATAGAAAGAAGGAAACCTGATGAAAAACATAGTTGATAAATATTTCAATTTTCTAAAAAAGAAAAAGGGAGCGTCCGAAAACACTCTTGTGTCTTACAGACGTGACCTTAATGCTTTCCTCGCATATCAGGAGGAAAGTGGTGCAGATTTCAAAAATGCAAGCGGTGCTACCATTCTTGAT
>JAFVTM010000004.1 GCA_017503225.1 Clostridia bacterium | reverse complement strand
GGACTTCACACAGAGCATGTTCCTTTCCGCCTCGGCTGGGTGCCCGAAAATGTATGCGCAAAGCTTTCCAACTACATAACAGAAAGACCCGACGGCAAAGGCGGCATGGCTAAATGCGAAACTTGGGACAACGCAACACTTATTTGCGATACAAAGGATGAAAATGGAAACAAGTTCCCCATTACCTTTGAAATGAAGCGTATGCAGCCCGGTGCTACAAATGAATGGTACCTTGAGGTTTATGGTATGGATATGTCGCTTAAGTTTTCAACATCCGACCCCAACGCATTCTTCTTCACAGAGGCCATGGGTCATGAACAGGCATGGTGCAGACTTGTGGTGGGAAACAAACCCCAAATCCCGACAGCAACAGGTGCAATCTTTGAATTTGGTTTTGCGGATGCAATTCTTCAGATGTGGGCAGCGTTTATGTGTGAAATTGAGGGTAAAGAAATTGCCTTTGGCTGCTGTAGACCGGAAGAAACAATTTTTTCACATAAATTGCATACAGCGGCTCTTCGTTCAGAAAAAGAAAGAGCAATTATAGAGATATAAAGACCATTAAGACACAGAAAGGAAGATAAAGATATGATAAAAAATATTTCCCGTTCGCTTACCGACCTTTTAGGTGCTGAATATATGGAAGCAGTTATTTCGGTGGCTACTGAAATCTGCGGAATGGATAGGGCAGAAGCAGAGCTTCTGGTAAATGAAAAGGTAGACTTTTTCCCGGCTGAATACATAGCAAAAATGGATGAGCTTGCTGCAAAAACAGGCGAGAAAATTGTAGAGGGATTTTCTAATACAGAAAAAGGTGCACCTACCGATTCTTTCGCAAAAGCAGCACATTCGAATATGGCACCAATTGGCGGTCTTGGCTGTACTCGTATAGGTGAAGACGGAAGAGCATACCTCATTGCAAAGAGTGAACATTATCACGCATCCCTTGGACACAACTTCCCGGGATACAAGCTCATTACCAATGCGCGTAAGCTTGGAATACTCAATGCAACTCACAACAACACCCGTGGATATATCACCCGCCTTGTGGAAAGACGCATAATTGCAGCCGCAAACGGTGTACAAAATGATGCAGAAATAGATGCAATCCTTGCATCAAAAGAACCTCATGTGCTGAACCGCATTATCAACCTTGAAACAGGCAGCCTTGCGGGAGAAGCCGGAATTAAAATGATGCTGTCGCGTTTTTACAAACTTGATGGAAGCTATGATGCTCCGATTTATGACGGAAAGATACCGGTATTTCTTGTTATGGAAGACAACAAGGAAGGCCTTGGTGCAAACTATCATGGAACAACTATTATAGCTCAGACCCTTCGCGGAATGTGGCCCACATTCTATGAGAAATGTGAAAAGAACGAGCTTTACAAGGTAGTAAGCGTAAAGAAAAACGATATAGCAGACTTTGAAGAAAAAATCAGAAAGTATAACAGCGGAAACTACAAAACAGCAGGCTTCATCCATGAAATAATTCTTATGAACTATGCAGGTATCCGCTTGACTACAGAATTCTTGCAGAAAGCACACAAGCTTTGCCACGAAACAGATACTTTTACTATGGTTGATGAAATCCAGTCATGTATGTGGTATGACGGAATGTTCTTGTTCCGCAAGTATGGTCTCAACCCTGACTTTGTGATGATTGGCAAGGGTTTTCCCGGAGGCGAATACCCAGCAAGTAAGGTGATTACAACAGCACCGGCAGACAGCCTCAACCAGTTTGGCGCCCTTGTTACAAACGGACAGGAAGAGCTTGCAAGCCTTGCATATCTTATTACAATGGAATTTTTCTCAGTAAATGGCAAAGAGATTGACGAAATGGGCGAAAAAGTTGAAAAAGGCGTCCGTGCACTTGCTGAAAAATATCCTGAATTGCTTCCACCACCTGAGGGTCTTGGCCACCTTTCGGCAATACATTTCAAGAGCGTAGAAAAAGCGGCAGAGTTTACAAAGATAATGAACGATATGTGTGTTGACATCAGCGCACAGCTTTATAAGCCAGACTGTCCTCCTGCAGTACTTTTGAAACCACCAGCAACGACCGATGAAAAGGTGATAGAAGTGCTTCTTAAAAAGATTGAGGAAGGCTTATTGAAACTTAAATAAAAGGAGAGATTATCATGAAAATAGGATATTTACCACTTTATATAAAACTTTATGATGATGGCGATGTAGACCGAACAGTTTTGAAAAAATTTTATGAAGACACAACAAAGCTTTTTGAAGAACGCGGAATAGAGGTTGTTACATCAGACTTTTGTCGCATAGAGTCGGAATTTAAAACGGTTGTTAAAATGTTTGAAGAGGCAGAGGTGGATGCTATTGTTACATGGCATGCGGCATATTCGCCTTCGCTTGAATCAGTAGATGTTCTTGCAAATACAAAGCTCCCGATTATTGTATTTGATTCAACACCGACAGCCAACTTCTCGATTAAAAACGGAACTGAAGAAATTGACTGGAACCACGGTATACACGGCGTTATGGATATGTGCAGCATGTTGAAACGTTATGGAAAACCTTACGCTATCGCAGCAGGGCATTATCTTGAGTCCGATGTCATTGACCGTGTGTACGGTTTCGTAAGAAGTGCAATCGCAGCAAAAAAACTTGACGGAATGAAAGTAGGTCTTGTTGGCGGTGCATTTAAGGGTATGGGCGACTTTTCCGTAGAACCCGCAGAACTTAAAAAACGATTTGGAATAACTGTTGAAACCATTGAGCCTGCTCGCCTTGCTGAATTAAGCAAAACGGTTACTTGTGATGAGGTACAGGCAGAAATAATGGCAGACCGCCAGCGGTTTGAATTTGATAATAATGTTATTGAGGAAGAATATGAGAACTATACTAGGGCCAGCCTTTCAGTACGGAAATACATTGAAAATGACAGACTCGGGGCGTTTTCAGTTAATTTCTTAAACGTTGACGCTGAAGATCTTGGAACTATGCCTTTCACAGAAGCTTGTAAGGCCATGGAAAGAGGTGTTGGCTATGCGGGTGAGGGAGATGCTCTTACTGCATCATTTACAGGGGCACTTCTTGCGGGTTATCCAGAAACAACCTTTGTGGAAATTTTCTGTCCTGTCTGGAATAAAAACAAGGTACTCCTCAGCCATATGGGCGAAGTGAATTACCGCATTGCAGACGGAAAACCATTACTCAGAAGAACAGGTTCACCATTTGTTAAGAAGATTATGCCATATGCAGGTTATGCTAAAATGAAACCTGGAAAGGGTGTATATGTAAACATCAGTCGGGATAAGGATGATTATCAGTTGCTTTTGACACCTTGTGAAATGCTGCCTTCAAAGAATGATATACCCCATGTAGTGCGTGGTTGGATGCAGCCTGAGACAACAAATACTACAGCTGAATTTTTGGAAAAGCTCAGCAAGAACGGTGCTACACATCACAGTACTTTTGTTTATGGGGCAACGGTGGAAGAGCTGGAATATTTTGCAAAGCTTCTTTCGCTTAAGACAGTTATAATATAAGGGGAAATATATATGAAATATCTTATTGGTCTTGATATAGGGACATCTGCTGTAAAAGGTGTCCTTATGACAGAAGATGGAACAGTTTCTAAAACTTCCTCTGAGGTTTTTGATTATACCTGGCTTGAAAACGGCGGGGTAGAGATTGATGCTGACAGATTTGTTGATGCTTGTTTTTCTGCAATAAAAGAGCTTGCACAATCGGCAGATTGTGAAATTGCAGGAATATGTGCTTCTTCTGCCAGCGGAAATCTTGTGGTTTTGGATAAAGACAATAAGCCTAGCACCCCGATTTTCAACTGGCAGGATCAAAGAGTCACAACAGAAGCGAAAGAAATTTTAGGCGAAATCGATTGGGAAGACCTTTATCAGAAAATTGGTTGGCCATTTTCCGGTACAGGAATGCCATTGGCACTTCTTTGTTATGTGAAAAAGCATTTTTCTGAGAAAATTGAAAACTGTGGCAAGGTTTGTATGAGTACCGAGTATTTATACTACAAGCTTACGGGCAAATGGGGTATAAGTTCTTCTGCTGGAACGCCTTTTTATCTTATTGACCAGAATACCGGCAAGTATATTCCTGAGCTTTTGGATGCAATTGGGATAACCGAGGACAAACTGCCGCCTATTATGCCCTGCGGAAGCAAACTTGGTGGAGTTACAGCGGAGGCTTCGAAAAAATGTCTTCTTGCTGAGGGAACCCCTGTGGCTTTAGGCAGCTTTGATCATCCGTCTGCTGCAAGGGGTACGGGCGTTTTCAACGAGGGCGAAATGCTCCTTTCCTGCGGAACATCGTGGGTTGGATTCTTCCCCATAAAAGACCGTGATAAAGCAGTATCGGCAGGGGTTCTCATTGACCCGTTTCTGTCTGAAAAAGGCGGCGCGTGGGGAACTATGGTTTCGGTGTCCTCTGTTTCTGTACGTATAGAAATGTACATAAAGCGATACATTGACGATTCCGAAAATCGTTTCAGCGTATTGACTGAGCTTGCCCAAAAGAGCACTATGGGTGCAAACGGACTCATTATTTGCTTAAATGATGAACCTGACGATGAAAAGATAAATGCATTCTCCAAAGAGGATATTGCAAGAGCCATTATGGAAGGTGCAGTTATTCTCCTCAAAGAAAAGCTTGATATACTTAAAGCTATTGGAATCAGTCCAAAGAACGCCGTTATGGTAGGTGGACCCTCAAAAAACCCCATGTACCTCAAAATTATTGAAGAGATATGCGGAATAAAGGTACGCGTTATCCATGGCGTAAATGCCGGTGCGGTAGGAGCTGCTATGCTTGCGGGGATTGGTGCGGGCATTTACAAGGACGAAGCAGATGCCAACTACATTTGCAATGAAGGGAAGTAGAAAATATGTTTAATTTAAAAGTAACAGATTATGACAAACAGGTATACGAAAAAGAACTTAAAAGCTTTTTGCCTGATGAAATTGTGGATGTTCATATTCATCCATATAAAAGCGAGTTTGAACCCTTTGGTATAAGGGAAGGGGTATCTAAATGGCCTGCACGCGTTGCTGATGAAATGACGTTTGAACAAATGTCAGAGTGCTTTGAAAAATTGTTTCCTGAAAAAAAAGTTATACCTGTGGCTTGCGGTGACGCATTCAAAAATATTGACCAATCAAATGACTATCTGAGAGACGAGGCTCAAAAACATGGTTTCCCTATCCTTTACAGAACCTCTTTTGACATGGATGTGGACGAGCTTGAAAAGAATGTGAAGGCAGGCGGCTTTTTGGGTCTAAAACCTTATCTTAGCAACTATCCTGCATACTTGCCGTCAAAGGAAATACGCATTTTTGACTTTTTGCCTCATGAACACCTTGAAATTGCCGACAAAAATGGTTGGGCTGTACTTCTTCATATTCCACGTGACGGACGTCTTAAAGATGCGGTAAATCTCGGACAGCTTATGGAAATCGAAGAAAAATACCCCAACGTAAAGCTGATTGTTGCACATGTGGGCAGAGCATATTCAAAACAAGACATCGGCGATGCGTTTGACATTTTGGGCAAGACGAAAAATATGTATTTTGACTTTGCTGCCAACTTAAGTGATGATGCAATTCGTGCCTGCATTGAGGCTGTTGGAACAAAACGTCTTATGTTTGGTGCAGACCTCCCGATTGCAATAATGCGTATGTACAGAATTACAGAAAACGGCGTGTATTATAACGTAGTGCCCCGTGGTCTTTACGGTGATTTAACCGGTGAGGCTCATATGCGTGAAACCGACGAATCTGACATAACTCTTATGATTTACGAGCAGATACGCGCAATGAAGAGGGTTGCTGAAGAGCTGAACCTCTCAAAAGAAGATATTTATGATATTTTCGCCGGTAATGCAAAAAGACTTTTAGGGATTAAATAAAAAGACTGATAAACTTATGAAAAAAAGAGGACGTTTTTTATGCTTGAAATATTTGAAATAACTTTATCAAATGTTTTGGTCTTATTTGTATTTATTTCTATAGGATACGGATTAAGCAAAACTGGGATATTGCCAACTGGCTTCAGTAAAGGACTTGCCGGCTTGTTGGTAAATGTATTTGTGCCTTGCCTAACGATCAACAGTATGGCAAACAATTTCAAACTTGAGATACTAAGTTCTAAGATAGATTTGCTTGTTGCGGCTTGCTTGCTGCTTTGCGGATTTTTGGTGTTAGCCTTTGTTTTTTCAAGAGTTTTAACAAAAAATAAAAACACCCGTGATGTATATTTATATTCATTTACCTTCCCCAATGCTGGATATTTTGGAAATCCGTTGGTGCTTGCTATATTTGGTGAATTGATGCTTTTTGATTTTATACTTTTTAATGTCCCATTTGTTATTCTTACATATACTTTTGGAGTATATATACTAAATCCAAACAGAAATTTCAGTCTCAAAAATCTTTTAAATCCTATAATATTGTCATTGGTTTTGGGAATGTGTGCGGGAATATTTGAAATCAAGTTTCCGACATTTGCGGAAAAAATTATCGAAACAGGAGCAAATTCCTTGGCGCCTGCGGCGATGATCCTTACGGGTGTTGTTTTTGCCAACAATAGCCTGAAAAAAATGGTCTCAAACATAAAGGTATATATTGCGTGTGCAATCAAATTGGTTATAATTCCGATTATTGCAGTGTTTATAATTGTAGCTATAAAAGTACCGCAGAATATTGCAATTATAATGATTATAAACATGACACTTCCTACAGGTCTCAACAGTATAGTTTTTCCTGAGGCTTATGGAGGGGACAGTCGCACTGGTGCACAGCTTTGCTTTGTGTCTACATTTACGTGTCTTATATTCCTTCCCATTATTCTGACTTTTTATCAGTATTTGTGCATACAATAATGTTATTTATCAAACTAAGAAAACAGCTGACACAAACAAGGGTGTTTTGTTTAAAACGCCAGATGCGGTTCCAAAAGAGCCTTATGGAAAAGAATGGGTTTGCAAAAAATGTAATGCTGAAAATGAAGGAACGACGCTGTTTTGCAAAAGCTGTGGCGAATACAAATAAAAAAACGTACTGCGTATCAAGCAGTCCGTTTTTTTTGAAATTAAATATCCATTATAACAGGAAGTATCATAGGTTTTCTTTTTGTCTTTGAAAAGATGAAAGCTCCAAGTTCGTTTTTGACGTGGGACTTAAGGCTCGCCCAGTCGAGCGTGTTGTTGTCGAGGCAAGTGTTTACTATATCTGCGGTTTTTATCCTCATGCTATCCATTAAGTCTTCCGATTCGCGGACATAAACAAAACCTCTTGATATGATATCAGGACCTGCGACAACCGTTTGGCTTGCATGGTCGATGGTCATAACAACCACGATAAGTCCGTCTTCTGAGAGGTGCTTTCTGTCGCGAAGAACTATGCTGCCAACGTCTCCAACTCCAAGTCCGTCAACAAGAACCTTTCCTGATGGAACTGTTCCCGTGATTTTTGCGTCATTTGCTGAGACTTCAAGAACGTTTCCGTTTTCCATCATAAATACGTCCTTTGATTTCATTCCCATTTGAAGAGCAAGGTCGCGATGACGGCTGAGATGCTTAAATTCGCCGTGTACCGGCATAAAAAATCTTGGCTTTGCAAGAGCAAGAATGATTTTCAGCTCCTCTTGGCACGCGTGCCCTGAAACGTGGACGTCTGCCAGCGATTCATAAATAACTTCAGCACCGTGTTTAAGCAGCTCGTTTATTACGTTTGAAATAGCTTTTTCGTTTCCGGGGATTGGGCTTGCTGAAATGATAACCAAATCGTCTGCCTCGATATTTACCTTTTTGTGACCGGAATATGCCATCCTTGAAAGGGCGGACATGGTTTCGCCCTGACTTCCCGTGGTGACGATAACAAGCTGTTCTTTTGAATATCTGCCGATTTCGTCAAGCTTTATCAGGGTGTTTTTCGGAATGTCCATATAGCCAAGCTCGATTGCTGCTGTCAGGACGTTTTCCATACTACGACCTGAGACTGCAACCTTTCTGCCGTATTTTACAGCTGCGTTTATTATTTGCTGCACCCTATGTATGTTGGATGCAAAGGTTGCCACAAAAATTCGTTTGTTGCAGTTTTCAAAAACGTTGTCAAAGGTGGCGCCAACAGTACTTTCGCTCATGGTATAGCCACGGCGTTCTGCGTTGGTGCTGTCTGACATAAGAAGAAGAACCCCTTGTTTTCCAAGCTCGCCGATTCTTCTAAGGTCAATCATTTCTCCGTTTATTGGTGTTGAATCAATTTTGAAGTCGCCTGTATGCAGAACCACTCCGGCAGGGGTATGAAAAGCCACTGCCACAGCGTCTGCAATGCTGTGGTTTGAACGGATAAATTCGACCTTGAAATCTCCAAGCTTAAAGGTTTCACCGGGGTTTACCACGTTGAGCTTTGCGCTGTTTAAAATTCCGTGCTCCTCAAGTTTGTTTTTGAGGATGCCAAGGGTAAGCTTTGTTCCATAGACTGGAACATTGAATTCCTTAAGAACATAAGGAATAGCCCCGATATGGTCCTCATGACCGTGGGTTAAAATGATGCCTCTGATTCTGTTCTTGTGTTTCTGCAGATAGGTTATATCAGGTATAACCATATCGATCCCCAACATATCGTCGTCGGGGAATGCCAGACCTGCGTCCAGAATCAAAAGATCACTTCCATACTCGAAGACTGTCATGTTTTTTCCGATCTCATGCAGACCTCCGAGAGGTGTTATCTTTATTTTTTTACTTTTTTGCACAAAATATCCTCCATTTTTCTAAATATTTGACCGC
>JAFVTM010000032.1 GCA_017503225.1 Clostridia bacterium | reverse complement strand
GACCTAAATCAGTATACTACATTTCCACGAAAAAATCAAGCTATTAAATAAAAAAATTTTGGATATAATATCATAAGTACAAACTTAAAAGAAAAGAGGGTACCAAAATGAAAGAATTTGTATACAAAATAACCGACGAAATAGGCATCCACGCACGTCCCGCAGGGCTTTTGGTAAAAAAAGCCTCAGAATTCACCTCCGAAATAACCATCCATTTGGGTGAAAAAGAAGCAAGTGCAAAAAAAATATTTTCCGTTATGTCCCTGGGCGCAAAATGCGGTGACGAAATAAAAGTTACCATATACGGTGACGACGAAGACAAAGCCGCCATGGAAATGGAAGATTTCATGAAAAACAACCTTTAAAAAGCTAAAACACCTGCATCCAAATAGGGTGCAGGTGTCTTTTTTTATTTTTCTCTTGCCTTTGCTTTGAGACGAAGCTGTGTATCAAGAATACGCTTTCTGAGCCTTAAGCTCTTTGGGGTTACCTCCAAAAGCTCATCATCCGCCAAAAATTCAATACACATTTCAAGGCTGAGCTTTATGGGCGGCACAAGCTTGAGTGCCTCGTCACTACCTGATGCTCGGGTATTGGTAAGCTGCTTTTTCTTGCAGACATTAACCGCCATATCCTCAAGTTTCGGGTTCATTCCAACAATCATACCCTCATAAACAGGTGTGCCTGGTCCAATAAACAGCGAGCCTCTGTCCTGAATTTTAAAGAGTCCATATCCCACAGCCTCTCCCGTATCAAATGAAACAAGTGAGCCTGTATATCTTCTTGTTATTTCACCCTTGTACGGCTGATATTCATAAAAGATTGAGTTCAGTATTCCCTCACCCTTGGTGTCTGTCAAAAACTCGTTTCTATAACCAAGAAGTCCACGGGCAGGAATAAGATATTCAAGGCGCATACGGTCGCTTCCCTGAGGCGCCATCTGTGTAAGCTCACCTTTTCGAGACCCCATCTTTTCCATAACAGCACCCATTGTGGCCTCGGGCACATCAATAACCAGCTTTTCAATGGGCTCACAAAGTGTTCCGTCAATCTCTTTGAACAAAACCTTTGGCGTGCTCACCGAAAATTCATAACCCTCACGGCGCATGGTCTCAATGAGGATAGAGATATGCATTTCGCCTCTGCCTGCCACACGGAACGTATCGGTTGTCTCGCCGTCTTCAACCCGGAGCGACACATCTTTCAGCATTTCTTTCATAAGTCTGTCACGGATTTGTCTTGATGTAACAAACTTTCCCTCTTTCCCTGCAAAGGGGCTGTCATTTACAGCAAAGGTCATTTCAATGGTAGGCTCGCCAATCTTCACAAAAGGCATCGGCTCGGGCTTTGTGACAGACGCCACAGTGTCACCGATTGTAATATCAGGAATTCCTGAAACGCAGACAATGTCCCCCACCTTTGCGGACTCAACGGCGGTTCTGCCAAGGCCGTCTATCTGATATATATTTGAAATCTTTGCCTTGTATGGTGCGTGCTTTTCATGATAGTCACAAACCATAATCTCCTGATTTTGTCGGAGCTCGCCACGTTCAATTCTGCCAATTGCCATTCTGCCTACATAGTCATTGTAGTCAATGGATGACACAAGCATCTGCACCTCATCATCAGCATCGCCCTCAGGTGCAGGAATATGCTCAACTATTGTCTTAAACAAAAGCTCAAGGTCTTTCCCTGGCGAATATGGGTTAAGTGTTGCAGTTCCCGCCCTGCCCGAACAGAAGATAATTGGGCTGTCAATCTGTTCATCGTTTGCATCAAGGTCAAGAAGAAGTTCCAGAACCTCGTCAGGAATTTCATCAAGACGTGCATCGGGTCTGTCCATTTTGTTCACAACGATTATAATTCTGTGCTGCATCTCAAGAGCCTTTTGAAGCACAAATCTTGTCTGCGGCATAGGTCCCTCTGCCGCATCAACAAGCAGAATTACGCCGTTAACCATCTTGAGAATTCTCTCCACCTCGCCGCTGAAATCAGCGTGTCCAGGTGTGTCAATAATATTCATCTTTATATCTTTATAATAAACCGAGGTGTTTTTTGCGAGAATGGTGATGCCCCTCTCTCTTTCAAGGTCGCCGTTGTCCATAACGCGCTCCTCAACCACCTGATTTTCACGGTAAACACCGCCCTGCTTCAGCATTTCGTCAACCAAAGTTGTCTTTCCGTGGTCAACGTGGGCGATAATTGCTACATTTCTCAAATCTTCTCTTTTCATAAATTCGCTCCTTTTTTGTACCAAACGCTATTATACAACTTTTTTCTCTGTTTGTCTACCGCTTTGAAAATATTTTTCACAAAGGGCAAAGCCCCGCGGAATATGGCGGGACTTTCGTTAGTTGGAAATTTGTTAGCACATCAGTGCGTCCAAAATAAAAAAAGGTGTACGGCAGCGCCGTACACCGAAAAACGCACTGCCAGTCGCCAGACAAAATTTAAACAGACATCTAGGTATGCATAAATAAGCAGTGCATTTTTACCAAGAGGTAAAAAAATACACACCTAAACATCCTTTATTAAATTTTATCTGGCACAAATATAATACCACACCTTTCGCCCTTTGTAAAGAAAAACTTTTCCCATATATTCCCCTTTTCTTGACAAAATTCTGCTTTGTTGATATACTTAACTAAAGTTTAAAAAACGAAAGGTTGTATAAATTATGTGGGAAGAATTTAAAAAGTTTGCCTTCAAGGGCAATGTAATCGACATGGCTGTCGGCGTTGTTGTGGGCGGTGCATTCAGCACAATCGTGAACTCTCTGGTTAAAGATATTATCATGCCAATCTTTGGCTTTATCACCGCAGGTATGGACTTCACAGCACTCAAGGTTGTTCTCTCTGAGGCAACAGAAGAAAAAGCAGAAGCCGCTATTCTTTATGGCTCATTTATCCAGAACATCATCAGCTTTTTGATTATTGCATTCTCAATTTTCATTGTTATCAAGGGCATCACAAAGGCACAGTCCTTAAGAAAAGCTCCCGAGCCCGAGGTTATTGAAGAAGCTCCAAAAGCTCCGACACAAGAAGAGCTCCTTGCTGAAATCCGTGACCTTCTTAAAGCCTCTGCCGTTGCTCCCGCACTGGAAGAAGCAAAAGACTAACACAAAAAACACAAACCCCGAAAGGAAATCCTTTCGGGGCATTTTTTATTTTATACTGAAAATTATATCGCCATAAGAGGGAACTGGCCAATATCCTCTGTCAGACTCCGCTTCAACGCTGTCAACCAAAAATCTCAGCCTTTCCATCTTTGGAATAACGCTGTCTGCAAAGAACCTTGCCACCTCCAGCGATGTACCATTCGGCACATTTTTAAGGTCGCTATCAAGAGCATTGTTTATCTCTGTGATTTCATCAGCCGCCGCCGCTATCTTTTTAAGAGCACCCTTTTCGGTCTCAAAAGGAATATCAGGGCAAACCTCACGCTTTGCAATGATTGTTTCACAAAGACCTCTCTGAACATCGGAAATCGCAGGAGAATAATCCTTTTTCACCATATCCACCATGGTAAGCGCCTCGATGTTCACAAGCTTCGAGTACTGCTCAAGCAAAATCTCATATCTGGCACGCATTTCGGTTTCGTTGTAAACCCCGTGGCGTTTGAACAAATCAAGGTTTTCCTGCTTTATGTAATAAGGCAGTGCATCAACTGTTGTTCTGAGATTAAGGAGTCCACGTTTTTCAGCTTCTTTCACCCAATCATCTGAGTATCCGTTTCCGTCAAAGATAACCGCATCGTGTTCTGTTATAATGCGCTTAAGCAGAGTGTGTACAGCGCCAAGGAAATCAGGCTTGCCCTCAAGCTCGTCAGCAAATAGCCTAAGCTCATCAGCAACAATTGTGTTGAGCATAATATTTGAGCAAGCGATAGATGCGCTTGAGCCAAGCATACGGAATTCAAATTTGTTTCCCGTAAAGGCAAAGGGCGATGTTCGATTTCTGTCGGTTGAATCTTTGGGAAACACAGGAAGAGCATTCACCCCAACCTTCATCGTCTGTCTGCCCGACTGAACATAATCATTATCAGCCTTTATAGCCTCCAAAACCCCCGCAAGCTCTGTGCCAAGGAACAAAGGAACAATTGCAGGCGGAGCCTCGTGTGCACCAAGACGGTGGTCATTTCCGGCACTTGCCGCTGAAATACGAAGCAAATCCTGATGCTTATGTACCGCACTGATAACAGCGCAAAGGAAAACCAAAAATTGTGCATTGTCGTGAGGTGATTTTCCCGGTTCAAAAAGGTTTTCTCCGGTATTTGTGGTAAGTGACCAGTTGTTGTGCTTACCGCTTCCGTTTATGCCCTCAAAAGGCTTCTCGTGAAGCAGGCAAACCATACCGTGTCTTTCTGCAACAACCTTCATCATTTCCATGGTGAGCTGATTGTGGTCTGTTGCAATATTTACAGTAGTAAAAATCGGTGCCAGCTCATGCTGAGCAGGTGCCGCCTCGTTGTGCTTTGTTTTTGCCAAAATTCCAAGCTTCCAAAGCTCTTCATCAAGCTCTTTCATATATGCCGAGACCCTTGACTTAAGCTTTCCAAAATAATGGTCTTCAAGCTCCTGTCCCTTTGGTGCAGGTGTGCCGAAAAGTGTTCTTCCGCAATATATAAGGTCCTTGCGCTGTTCAAACACGTCCTTGTCAATGAGGAAATATTCCTGCTCAGGTCCAACAGTGGGAACAACTCTCACTACATCATTTTTGCCAAAGAGTTTCAGGATTCTCACAGCCTGACGGCTCACAGCCTCCATTGAACGAAGAAGCGGCGTTTTTTTGTCCAAAGACTCTCCGCCATAAGAACAAAAGGCAGTAGGAATACAAAGAGTTCCGTCCTTAATAAAAGCATAGGACGTAGGGTCCCAAGCAGTATAGCCTCTTGCCTCAAAGGTAGCACGAAGTCCACCAGACGGAAAGCTGGAAGCATCAGGCTCGCCTTTTATAAGCTCCTTGCCCGAAAATTCCATAATAATGTTTCCGCCGCTGCTTGGGGTAATAAAGCTGTCATGCTTTTCAGCCGTAACGCCCGTCATAGGCTGGAACCAGTGCGTAAAATGTGTAGCACCCTTTTCAATTGCCCAATCCTTCATGGCGCACGCAATCTCATCCGCAACAGCACGATCAAGAACCTCACCGTTGTTTATGGTTTTTTTAAGTGCTCTGTAAATATCTCTGGGCAGTCTTTCTTTCATAACAGTTTCGTTAAAAACCAGACTGCCAAAAATCTCAGGTATATTCATAAAGCTTTCCCCCCTACGTAAAATCCGCATCAAATACCCAAAAAAAGTGCTGTGGGCAACCCCACAGCACCCATTGGTTTTACAGGTAAATTATACACTTTGGGGGCTGTTTTGTCAATACAATTAAAAAAAATATAAAATTTTAAAAAAAGTCTTGATTTTTAGAATTATCTGTGGTATTATATTGTAAGTTGACTTAAGATTTAGATTATTAAGCGGAGGTGAAATTATGCCTAACATTAAATCAGCTAAAAAAAGAGTTAAAGTTATTGCTACAAAGACTTTGCAGAATCAGATGGTTAAATCACAGCTCAAGACAGCTATCAAGAAGTTCGAAGCTGCTCTCACAGCAGGCAAAGAAGATGCCTCTGTTGCTTATGCAAACGTTGTTAAAAAGACTGATCAGGCTGTTGCAAAGGGTATTCTCCACAAGAATACAGCTGCTCGCAGAAAGAGCCAGTATGCAGCAAAAATCAACAAGCTTGCTTAAGTTTTATATGCATTTAAAGGGTGCGTTTTGACGCATCAAGGCGCACCCTCTATATTAGCTCTTAAAGGCTTGGCAAAAGCCACGCCTTAAATTTATATAGGGGTATAGTTCAGCTGGTAGAGCGACAGTCTCCAAAGCCGTGTCCCTATGTTCGTATGGTAACTCAATAAAACTTAATATTTGCTGTTTAGGGGTATAGCTCAGTTGGTAGAGCATCGGTCTCCAAAACCGAGTGCCGTGGGTTCAAGTCCTACTGCCCCTGCCATACAAAGTGGCTCAAACACTGCGTTTGAGCCACTTCTTAT
>JAFVTM010000031.1 GCA_017503225.1 Clostridia bacterium | reverse complement strand
GTGGACAACATCAAAAGCCGTCTTGAAAAAATCGGCAAGTTTGGCGTGAGGAAATCTCAGTCAACCATTTATGTTGAACCCCTTGAAGATGGCATTGATATGGATGAGGCACTGAAATCATTGAGCCAGGTTTTTGGCATTGTCAATATTTGTCCTGTTATGAAATGCGAAAAGGATATTGACAGCATTGGAAAGGCTGCTGTTGAATGCGTGAAACCGCTGTTTTCCGAAGGGAAAACATTCAAGGTTGAAGCAAAACGCGAGGATAAGAATTTCCCAATGAAATCCCCTGAAATATGCCGTGTTGTTGGCGGAAAAGTTCTTGAGGCAATAGACGGAATTTCTGTTGATGTTCACAATCCTGATATAACAGTGAATGTTGAAGTGAGACAGGAAGGATTTGTTTATACAAGAAAAATAAAGGGTGCAGGCGGTATGCCGGTGGGAACAAACGGAAAAGCCACAATTCTTTTGTCAGGTGGTATAGACAGCCCTGTTGCAGGATATATGATTTCAAAACGCGGTGTTGCTTTGGAGGCTGTTCATTTCCACAGTCATCCTTATACAAGCGATCGTGCAAAAGAAAAGGTAATTGACCTTGCAAAGCAGATGTCGGCTTATTGTGGAAAAATCAAGCTCCACATTGTGCCTTTTACGAAAATTCAGCTTGACATAATTGAAAAATGTCCAGAAAATTATCTTACTGTGATAATGAGAAGACTTATGATGCGTATTGCAGAGAAAATATCTGCAAAAGAAGGTTCTGCAGCTCTCATAACAGGCGAGAGTATCGGACAGGTTGCTAGCCAAACGATGGAGAGCCTTGTTTGCACTGATAATGCCGTATCACAGCCGGTTTTCAGACCGCTCATAGGAATGGACAAGGAAGAAATTGTTACTATATCAAAGAAAATAGGCACTTATGAAACATCAATTTTGCCCTATGAGGATTGCTGCACAATTTTTGTTCCAAAGCATCCAAAGACTAAGCCTGTGCTTTCGGAAATCATTGAGGCAGAAAAGGCTCTTGGCGATATAGAGGTGGCACTTTTGGAGGCTATTGAGCAGGAAGAAATTCTGGTGATAAAATAATGAAAAATATAGAAACTATTGTGTGTGAATTGCTCCTTGAACGAAAAATGAAGGTTGCTACAGCGGAAAGCTGCACTGGCGGACTTATTTCAAAGAAAATAACGTCTGTGTCAGGAGCTTCGGGATGTTTTGACCTGGGTGTTGTTACCTATTCGAATGAACAAAAACATAAGATTTTAGGTGTGAAAAACGAGACCCTTGATGAGTTTGGTGCAGTATCTCAGGAGACAGCTCTTGAAATGTGCAAAGGTGTGAAAGGGCTTTCAGGGGCTGATTTTGGAATATCTGTTACTGGTATTGCGGGTCCAACGGGTGGAACTCCTGAAAAGCCTGTGGGAACGGTGTGGATTGGCATTTGCGGTGAGAATTTGCACACTGCTCAAAGGTTTGTATTTGACGGGGACCGTGAAACGGTTCGGGAAAGCACAGCAAACCAGGCTCTTGAAATGGTAAGAAATGCAATTTTAAATATGAATTCAATTTAATTTCACAGAAAGGTGCGAACAAAATGAGCATAAGAATTGGAATTTATGGATATGGAAATCTTGGACGGGGAGTAGAAAATGCTATCAGACAGAACTCTGATATGGAGCTTGTGGCGGTGTTCACAAGACGTGACCCAAATTCAATCAAAATAAATACAGCAGGAGCCTCGGTTTTTCATGCGGACGAGCTTCCAAAAATGACAGATAAAATAGATGTGTTGATTCTTTGCGGTGGCAGTGCAAAGGATTTGCCAATTCAGACACCTGAAATGGCAAAACTTTATAACGTCGTAGACAGCTTTGACACTCATGCAAAAATTCCGCAGCATTTTGATAACGTTGATAAAGCTGCAAAGGTTGGCAACAAGGTCGCTGTCATATCGGTTGGCTGGGACCCTGGTATGTTCTCTGTTAACCGTATGTATGCAGAAACAATACTCCCTGATGGTGAGAGCTATACTTTCTGGGGAAAAGGTGTGAGTCAGGGACATTCTGATGCTATCCGCAAAATAGAGGGTGTTCTGGATGCCAAACAGTACACAATCCCGGTTGAAAAAGCTCTTGAAAAAGTAAGAAACGGTGAAAACCCAAAACTTTCGACTCGCGAAAAGCACACAAGGGAATGTTTTGTTGTGGCAGAAGACGGGGCTGATAAAGAGCGCATCGAAAGGGAAATTAAAACTATGCCCGATTATTTTGCTGATTATGACACAACGGTTCATTTCATCACAAAAGAAGAACTGATACGTGACCACAGCGGTATTCCCCATGGTGGATTTGTTATCAGAAGCGGAAAAACAGGTGAAAACCTTGAAAATAATCACATAATTGAATATAGCTTAAAGCTTGATTCGAATCCTGAATTTACGTCTTCTGTTATTGTGGCTTATGCGCGTGCGGCATACAGAATGAACAAAAATGGTGATTCGGGTTGCAAAACCGTTTTTGATATTGCGCCAGCACTTCTCAGTCCCAAAACAAATGAGGAATTGAGAAAAAATCTTTTGTAGTGTGAATAATTGACACAGACTTAATTTGGTGTTACAATAAAGACGTTTTAATGCGAAAGCATTGGGGTACAAACAATTATTTTAATTCCTGCATTGTGCATGCAGGTGAAAGGTGTGAAAACTTATGAGAAATTTAGAAAAGTACAAGGGTGTTATTCCGGCATTTTATGCTTGCTATGACAAAAATGGTAACATCAGCCCTGAGGGTGTTCAGTCTCTTACGAAATATTTTATTAAAAAGGGTGTAAAAGGTGTTTATGTTAATGGCTCTTCGGGTGAATGTATATATCAGAGTGTTGAAGACCGCAAAATCGTGCTTGAAAATGTAATGAAAGCAAACGACGGTTCGCTCACCGTTATTGCACACGTTGCTTGCAACAATACAAAAGACAGTATGGAACTTGCAAGACATGCAGAGTCTTTGGGGGTTGATGCTATCGCTGCAATTCCTCCCATTTATTTCCGTCTGCCTGAATATTCAATTGCTGAATACTGGAACGATATAAGTTCAGCAGCGCCAAATACCGATTTTGTTATTTACAATATTCCTCAACTAGCAGGTGTTGCACTCACACTCAATCTTTACAAAGAGATGAGAAAGAACCCAAGAGTTATCGGTGTTAAAAACTCTTCAATGCCCATTCAGGACATCCAGCAGTTTAAACAGGAGTCAGGTGATGACTACATAATTTTCAATGGACCGGATGAACAGTTCATAGGTGGAAGAGTTATCGGTGCTGAGGGTGGAATTGGCGGTACATACGGAGTTATGCCTGAACTTTTCCTTAAGATGGACGAGCTTATAAAGAATGGCGAAATGGAAAAAGCGAAGGAAATTCAGTACGATGCAAATGCTATTATATACAAAATGTGCTCTGGTCACGGAAATCTTTATGCTATCATTAAAGGAATTCTCAAAATAAACGAGGGTCTTGACCTTGGCGGAGTGAGAAAGCCTCTTGCAAATCTCGCAGACAGTGATATGAAGATTGTAGAAGAAGCAGCGAAAATGATTCGCGAAGCTATAAAAAAATATGTTGGATAAAAATTAAAGTCTTTTAAAACCCTGTGATTTTAAAATCACAGGGTTTTTGTTTCAAAAAAGTTTACATTTTGGTGTATTTGTGTTAAAATATCTGTGTTTTAAATTGTAAGTAATAAGAGGTAAATTGCTGTGATAGAAGAAAAAACACTCAAAACTCTTGAATTTAATAAAATATGTGGGATTTTGGCTGACTTTGCAGTTTGTGAGGACAGCAAACAAAAAGCCCTAAGCATTATGCCCAAAAGCGTGCTGGAAGAGGCAAAACGTGACCTTTCGATGACGGATGCAGCTGTTGTTATGGTTATGAAATATGGTTCACCCCCCATTTCTGGTGTTTCAGAAGTGTTGAGCTCTTTGAAACGTATAAGTGTTGGCGGAACACTTTCCATGACGGAGCTCTTGAATGTAGCAAAGGTACTTTCCTGTGCTGCAAATCTCAAAAAATATTATGACGGCCACAGTAGTGAGCTTGATGGCTTGTTTGATGGTCTTAGCGTGCACGGAGGCATTGAAAACCGCATATCAGCATCAATAATTTCTGAAACAGAAATGGCAGACGGTGCAAGTCCTGAACTTGCAAATATCCGCAGGAAAATTGCCCGTATGGGTGACAAAATAAAAGACACTTTGAATTCAATGATACGTTCGCCCCATTACCAGAAATTTTTGCAGGACCCCATCGTTACCCTGAGAAACGACAGATATGTGTTACCTGTAAAAGCGGAGCACAAGGGGGATGTTTCGGGCATAGTTCATGATGTTTCAGCATCGGGCGGAACGCTGTTTGTTGAGCCAAGCAGCGTTGTAGATGCGAATAACGAGCTTCATACTTTGGCGGCAAAGGAAAAGACGGAAATTGAAAAAATTCTTGCTGAACTTACTACGCTTGTGGGGGAAATATCCGATGCTGTTAAATGGAATTATGAACTCATTTGTGATATTGACTTGCTGTTTGCAAAGGCAAAACTCGGTATATCACAAAAAGGCGTTTGTCCGATAGTCAATGATGAGGGAAAAATTGATATAAAAAAGGGAAGGCATCCGCTCATTGACCCTAAAAAAGTGGTTGCTCAGG
>JAFVTM010000003.1 GCA_017503225.1 Clostridia bacterium | reverse complement strand
GTACCATAAAAAAATCACCTCTTCGTAATATTTGCCGTTCGGCAGCTGCCCAGCAGAATAGTATATAAACTCATATAGCGACACAATATATTGTGTGATTTTTGCCAAAACTGGAAAAAATTTCACAAAAATATTTTAAACAACTATTGCAATTTTCATACACCTGTGATATACTGCAAATACAGTAAAAAATAAGGGTGAAATTGAAAAATACGCAAAAGTACGCACTATAATAGACTAGTATTGTATCATAAGGTTTTGCCTTTGTCAATATTTTTTGCAAAATTTTGGTGAAAATATTATTTTAATTGGACATTGGACAATTCGGACGATGTCCATTGTTTCATATTCAGGGGAGGTTGACAAGAATTGGAGCTATACAATCCGTCTCAGCTTAAAAAAGTAATCGAAAGCTTTGGCTTTTCATTTTCAAAATCACTGGGTCAGAATTTTCTTATAGATAAAAACGTTCTTGACAGCATCGTTTCAGCATCTGGTGTTTCAAAAGACTCCTGCGCCCTTGAAATCGGCCCCGGAGCAGGGGTTTTAACCCGCGAATTGGCAAAGGCTTCAAAATCGGTTGTTGCGGTTGAAATTGACAAAAGCCTTATGCCTCTTCTCGACCACACTTTGAGCGAATTTGACAACGTAAAGGTGGTCAACGAGGACGTCCTCAAGGTTGACCTGGAAAAACTGATTGAAGAAAACTTTGGGGATAATGATGTCCACGTTGTTGCAAATCTTCCTTATTACATAACAACCCCCATTATTATGAAATTTCTGGAAGAAAGCGTGAAAATCAAATCCCTCACTGTCATGGTTCAAAAGGAGGTTGCCGACCGTATGGCAGCACTCCCCGGCGGAAAGGACTATGGTGCACTTTCCCTTGCAGTGCAGTTTTATACTGTCCCAAAAATTGTGGTAAAAGCAGAACCTCATTGCTTTATGCCTCAGCCAAAGGTTGCTTCGGTGGTGATAAGACTTTCCGTAACCGATGAGCCAACGGTAAATGTGAAAAACAAAAAACAGATGTTTGCAATAATAAAATCGGCTTTTGGACAGCGGAGAAAAACACTTCTCAACGCCCTTTCCAAAAGCCCCTATATAAATATAGAAAAAGAAAAACTTTTATCCGCCCTCTCGGAGCTTGGCTTTGACCCCAATATCCGGGGGGAAAAGCTGAGCCTTTCAGACTTTGCAAAGCTTTCGGATTATCTTGAGGAGGAAATTTAAAATGACAAGCAAAGAAAGAGCATACCTTCGCGGACTTGCAAGCCAGATCCCAAGTCTTTATCAGGTGGGAAAGGACGGCATTGGCGAAAATATGATTGAGCAGATTAAAAATGCACTTGCTGCCCGCGAGCTTATAAAGGTTCACGTTCTTGAAAATTCTATGATGACAGCAAGGGAAGCCGCCGAAGAACTGGCAAAGGAAACAGCATCTCAGGTTGTTCAGGTTATCGGCAACAAGTTTGTCCTTTACAAGCGCACCGAAAAAAACCTTTGCGAAATGTAAAATCTTTGTAAATTTGGCGTTATACCTATATGGATTTATTGACGCTATGAAAAAACAGTGATATAATTGAAAAAACGTGTTTATTATTATCGACAGAAAGAAATGATTTTGATATGTTCAGCAAAAAAGGAAAAACAATTTTAGCTTTCATATGTGTTCTCTGTCTGGTGATTTCTACCACCGGCGGAGTTTTGTCTGCCAAGCTTCTTGCAAACCTTTATCTTGGCGAGGGCATAACCCTTGCATCTCTTGATGAGCAGACAAGCGGTGTGGGAATTGTAAACATCCTCCTCCTGGGCGTTGACGCGGGCGGAATGCGAAGCGACACTATTATGCTTGTAAGTATGAACGGCAGGACAAAGGATATAAACATCATTTCCATTCCCCGTGACACACGAATCCCTATGGGGAAAGGCTATCAGAAAATAAACGCAGCCGTCGGCGTCGGTATGTCCGAAGTCAAACGCGGAAACCTTCAGGAGCCCGAGGAACTCAGCGTTCAAAAGGTAAAGCTTATCACCGGACTCCCCATTCACTATTTTATGAGTGTAAACTTTGACGGTTTCAAGGAGATAATTGACGCTCTCGGCGGTGTGGATTTCAACATTCCTTTCCATATGAAGTACGACGACCCTGTGCAGAATCTACATATCGACTTAAAACCCGGTATGCAGCACCTTGACGGGAAAGGAGCTCACGATTTTATGAGATTCAGGCAGGGTAACCCCGGATACAAAGGTTATGTAACAGGGGACTTGGGCAGAATAGAGGCACAGCAGGCATTTATCAAAGAGCTTATCAGGCAGAAGCTTCAGCCAAAATATCTGCTCCGGGCAAAAGACCTCTTTGACGTTGTGTGCGATAATGTAAGAACAAATTATACAGCAAAGGATTTGCTTTCGCACCTTGGCACAATCAGCAAGATTTCATCCGAAAACGTTACTATGCATCAGCTTCCGGGCTATCCGCAGACCATAAACGGAATTTCATATTACATCTGCGATACCGCAAAAATGACAAAGCTTGCAGAGGACTTTTTCAGCCCACGGGCAAAAGATAACGACGAATCCAAAAACAAATAAAGGACAGGGATTTTTGTATGAGAGTTTTAATGGCAACAATGCAGCTTGATATCGGCGGTGCGGAAACCCACATTGTTGAGCTGTCAAAAGAACTGGCACGCCGTGGCATTGAGGTCTTTGTGGCATCAAATGGTGGAGCTTATGTTGGCGAGCTTGAAGAAGCAGGGATAACCCATTTCGACGTTGCCCTCCACAACAAAAAACTTGGTTCTATGCTCAGTGCATACAAACGTCTTGAACGGATTATTCTTGATTACAAAATCGACGTAGTTCACGCCCACGCAAGAATCCCAGGATTTCTTTGCGGACTTCTTCAAAAGAAATACGGTTTTCGCTTTGTTACCACTGCCCACTGGGTGTTCAATACAAGATTTCCTTTCAACCTTTTGAGCAACTGGGGAGACCGCTCCCTTGCAGTAAGCGACGACATAAAAAACTATCTCATTGAAAATTATGGTTCTGACCCCGATGACATCCGTGTTACCATCAACGGCGTTGATATGGAAAAGTTTTCGGAGGACACCGACTTTTCGGATGTAGCAAAAGAATTCAAATTTGGCAAAGACAAGACGCGAATCGTTTATGTAAGCCGAATGGACACAGACCGAAGCTTTGCGGCACACAAGCTTATCGAAGCAACCCCTGAGCTTCTGAAAGAATTCCCGAATCTTGAAGTGGTGATTGTGGGCGGCGGAAACGACCTTGACAAAATCTGCGAAGAGGCAGACGCCACCAACAAATCCCTTGGCCAAAGGGTAATCATCACCACGGGCGGCCGCACAGATATAAACAAGTTTGCAGCATCAGCCGATGTTTTTGTAGGCGTAAGCCGTGCCGCACTTGAGGCAATGGCAGCTAAAAAACCTGCTATCATTGCAGGAAACGAGGGATATATCGGCATATTCGATGAAGATAAACTTCAAGTTTCCATTGACACAAACTTCTGTTGCCGTGGTTGTGAAATGACCACAACCGAGGCGCTTTGCAGTGATATAAAAAAGATTCTTGACCCCAAAAACCAAGCGTACAAAAACCACCTGGGTGAATATTCGCAGGAAACCGTCAAGAACTATTACTCAGTAAAAACCATGGCTGACGATGCCCTCAAGATGTATATTTCAATTATAAAAGGTTCAAAAATAAACGAAGTTGACCCCGCAGAATTTCAGGATATTGAAAAATATCTCCCCCACGGAAACAGCAACCGCTCTATTGATGTTTTGATTTCGGGATATTATGGTTTCCACAACAGCGGTGATGATTCCATTTTATCATCAATTATAAATGGCCTCAAAGCAAACTGTCCCACCATAAAAATCGTAGTACTTTCGAAAAATCCCGCTGAAACCTCAAATCTTTACGGTGTGGAGAGTATCGATAGATTTAGCTTTGGCAAGATTTTTAAGGCTCTGCTTAAAACAAAGCTTCTCATCAGCGGCGGAGGAAGTCTTATTCAGGACGTAACCAGTTCAAAATCACTTTATTACTATCTTTCAATTATGCACCTTGCCAAGCTTTGTGGTTCAAAAGTTATGGTATATGCCAACGGCATCGGCCCAATTACAAAAAAGAGAAACTTAAGACTTGTAAAAAACGCCGTGAATAAAGCTGATATGGTTACTCTCAGGGACAAAGCTTCCCGCACGGAGCTCGAGAAAATTCTGGGAAGCGATTTTACTTCTTTTGTAACAGCCGACCCTGTCTTCGCACTGGAAAACGCAGAAGAAAGTCTTGCAAAAGCCGCCCTCAAGAAAAGCGGCATAAAAGGTGATAATGAATTTTTTGCAGTGGCTGTACGCGAATGGAAACAAAACGACAAACATTTTGAGGAAAAAATTGCCGAATTCTGCCGCAGGACCAGTGAAAAGCACGGCCTCAAAGCACTGATAATTCCTATGCAAAAAGGTATTGACAAAAAAATCAGCGAGAAGATCGTCTCACTTTGCGGTGAAACTTGTTGTCTCTTAGAGGAAGACCTTTCTCCTCAAATCATCCTTACAATCACAAGCCAGGCAAAATTTGTGGTAGGCATGCGACTTCACACCCTTATCTATGCGGTGAAAAACAACGTTCCCCTCATTGCTCTTGATTATGACCCAAAGGTGAGCGCAGTTATGGAACCACTTGATATGCTGTTCTCACAAAAGGTTGAAAGCATTGACATCAAGGAATTATGCAGCTTTGCGGATGAAATCCTCAAAAACCGCGATGCACTTTCCAAAAAAATAAAGGAAAAAAGCCAGCAATACAGCATCCTCGCTG
Source organism: Clostridia bacterium (assembly GCA_017503225.1). Classification (GTDB taxonomy): domain Bacteria; phylum Bacillota; class Clostridia; order Monoglobales; family Monoglobaceae; genus SIG440. Next base: position 13,642 of record JAFVTM010000003.1, on the reverse strand, counting down.
ACAAAAATATTGAAATGACAATGGAACTCCTTTAAAATTCTTTAAAACAAAATAAAAAAACGATACACCTTCGCCCCGAAAGACGGATATGTATCGTTTTTTTTGTGAGAAAATCTTAAATCGTTAAAACCTTATTCTTCAACGCTGAACTCAGAAAGAGATTCTTCGTATTTTGCAAGAATCATATCCTGAAGAAGTTCTCTCATCTCGGCATTGATAGGATGTGCAATATCCTTAAATTCGCCGTCTGGAGTTTTGCGGCTGGGCATAGCGATGAAGAGCTTCTCCTGACCCTCGATTACTTTGATGTCATGAACTACAAATGCGTCATCGAAAGTGACAGAAACAACTGCTTTCATTCTGCCTTCCGCATTGATTTTTCTGACTTTAATGTCAGTGATTTGCATAAAAATGCACCCACCTTTGTAAAAAGTTTATATGATTTTAATTATTTTCTGAATAAAAAATTTCAAAAATAATATAATACCTATATTGATAAATTCTCTCGTTTATGTTAAAATATCAAAGTAAAGTAAAACAATTCCAAACTCTAAGGAGATGAGTCCTTTGAAAAACCTTCGTCTTTGGGACCTTCCAAAAAACTCACACATACATATGGTCGGCATAGGCGGCATAAGCATGAGCGCCCTTGCCCATATGCTGAAGCATTTCGGCTACATCGTGTCAGGCTCTGACCGGACAGAAAGCAGTTCCACACAAAAACTTGCTTGTGAAGGGTTTAACATTCATATCGGACACAACGCCGAAAACCTCCAAGACCCCGACCTCGTTTGCTACACAGCAGCAATTCCAAAAGACAATCCCGAAATCGTTAAAGCCCGTTCTCTGGGCATTCCGTGCCTTGAACGTGCCGAGCTTTTAGGACAACTGATGGAAAGCTACAAATACCCCATAGCAGTTGCCGGAACGCACGGAAAAACCACAACAACATCAATGCTGTCGCTGGTTTTCCTTGAAGCCGGGCTCGACCCCACCATTTTGGTCGGCGGCGAGCTTTCCCAAATTGGAGGAAACTATCATATAGGAAGCCAGAATCATCTGATTTTTGAGGCTTGCGAATATGTAGAAAGCTTCCTGAATTTTCATCCGTATTTGTCAATTATCACCAACGTAGAAGAGGATCATCTCGACTATTTTAGTGACCTTAATCATATTATAACATCTTTTAAAAAATTTACAAGCCTAAATTCACCCTCAGGATGCATTATTGTTTGTTCTGACGATAAAAATGCCGCCGAGGTTGTGAAAGATACACAAAAAAAAGTGGTCACTTTCGGCTTGCTTAGTAAAAATAACGATTTTTTTGCCGAAAATCCACACTTGAACGATAAAGGTATGACCCAATTTGACGTGTATGCCTATGGCAAAAAAGCGACTACGCTCAATCTTTTTGTTCATGGTGAGCACAATGTCAGAAATGCGTTGGCCGCATTTGCAGCAGCTTGGGAAATGGGCGTTGACATGAGCGCCATAAAACGTGGTCTCGAAAGCTATATTGGCACAAAACGCAGATATGAAAAACTTGGCGAGGTTGATGGTATAAAGGTCATTGACGATTATGCCCACCACCCCACCGAAATCGAAACCACATTGAAATCAGCAAAAACCGTGTCACAAGGCAAAGTTTGGTGCATCTTCCAGCCCCACACCTATTCAAGAACAAAGGCATTCCTTGCCGATTTTGCCAAAGCACTTGATGTGGCTGATACAACAATCGTCACTGACATTTATCCCGCAAGGGAATGCTTTGACGGCACAATCCACAGCTGCGATATGGTTCGCCTTATGAAAAATGGCGTGTATATAAACGACTTTGGTGCAATAAAAAGATATGTGCTGAAAAATGCAAAAAAAGGCGATACCATTATTACAATGGGCGCAGGGGATGTCTTCAAAATAGGACATCTTCTCATAAATGAAAACTAAATAAAAACAAGCCATCTGCTACTCGCAGATGGCTTTTTACTATGCAAAAACCTTACACCGTTTCCGTACGGATTTTTTTATCTTCAATATAAATCTGCTTGTTGCAAATTTCAAACGCCGCACGCTTGTGTGAAATTATGAGACAAGTCTTGCTTCTGAGATTCTTTATGTTTTTGAGAAGCTTTTCTTCCGTCTCTTCATCAAGTGCCGATGTTGCCTCGTCAAGAAGAATAATTGGCGCATCCGAAAGTATCGCACGGCTCACAGCAAGCCTCTGAATCTGTCCTTCCGAAAGTCCCGCACCTTTTTCACCTAAGGATGTGTCAAGTCCGTCAGGAAGCCGGCGTATAAACTCAGCCGCACAAGCAACCTCCGCCGCTTTCATAATCTCATCATCGGACGCATCAGGCCGCACCATAGAAATAGCATCACGTATGGTTCCTGAAAGCAAAAGGTTGCCTTGGGGAACATAAGAAAACAGCGGTCTTGAGTTTTTCCCCACCGATACTCTTTCCTCACCCAAATCGAGATATATTTTCCCGTTTGACGGCACATAAACCCCAAGGAGAAGCTTTATAAGAGTGCTCTTTCCTATGCCCGAAATTCCGCCAATAACAGCAAAATCACCTTTGTTTATCGAAAGACTGGCATCCTCAAAAACCGATGTTCTGCCATAGCCAAACGAAATATTTTCAAAGCAAATTCTCTTTAGCATTTCGTAAGCCTTATCCACATCAAGAACTTCGCCATTTTCCTTTTCATCAGGAAGCTTGTCAAGCTCAATAATTCTCTCCGCCGATGCAAGAATGGAATAATACTGAGGAACAACCCCCGAAAGTCCTGCAAAAGGTGCCTGAACCTGATTTACAAGCTGAATGATTGCAGTAAGGGTACCAAATGAGATAGTTCCCAAAAACAGTCTGTAAGCACTCCAAACCAAAGCATAAAGAGAGCCTGCGCTGAAAACGATACTCAGTCCCGAAGAAGAAACAAGGGTGATATTTCTGCGCTTCATCTGTGCCTTATAGTTTTCTTCCTGAAGAACATCACCTTTTTCAGCAATTTTATTTTCAATTCCAAAAACTTTTATCATAAGAAGGCTGCCAAGGGTTTCCTGAAAGAAAGAGCGCACCTTTGCTTCGGTCTCCTGAATACGCTTATGAGTTCTTTTAAGCACCTTTCTGAATGCCCCGATAACCAACAGCAAAATGATTCCGCCAAAAAGAAAAATAAACGCAAAACCACGGTCAAGAACAGTAAGGGAATAAAGGGCATAGCAAAGCCCCGCCACCAGAGCCAAAACACTTGGAATCAAGGTAAGTACGCCTTTTGAAATAACAGATATGTCGTTGTTGAGACGTGTCATCAAGTCTCCTGTGTGATATGATGCCACCGCCGAATAGTCTTTCCCAAGAAGCTTCGAAAAAATATTTCCGCGAAGACTGTTGTTGAGCCGTGCACCTACGTGGGCTTCAATCGACTGTCCAAGAAGACGAATCCCCACCTGCACAAGAATTATAAGCACAAGCTTTGCCGCCGCAAAAAGAAAGCCGTCAAAGTCTTTTGAAACTGCAGCATCAATGACGTGACGTGATGTCAATGCAAAAATAACACCTAAAATTGTGAGCGTGCACCGGAGCGCAGACAAAAGAAATATTGAAATCAGCCGTGCCTTTGAATGTCGGTACAGCCATTTTAACGTTTGTTTGTCTTTCATTTTATCACCTGCCGTATAAAGCATAAATCTATACTAAGTTTAGCACAACACCGCCCGTTAGTCAAGGGAGCCTTCTCTCCAAAAGACTGAGCCAGAAAAGAACGCGATTCAAGGGCATAAAAAAAGAGGGAACTCCTCTCCTTTTTAATATTCCTATTTGCACCTGTCAATGTCCGAAAGGCTTATCCCCTGGTGGAGAGCGATATTTATTCCATTTGCAATTATCCTTGACATTTCCTCTGCCTGTTCGTCAATATCCTTTGGGGTAACAATAAAATCCCCCACATTTTCGCCCAATACCTCTTTGAGAAGAAGGAACCGGTCTTCCTCCTCTGCACCTTTCAGCATTTCCAAAAACCCTTGGTTCCCCCCTGCATTTTCTCTCATATTCTTTATAAGCAAATCTATTGCATCCGCCGCGATTGTTGCCGCATCAATCACTGTTGGAACCCCGATTCCAATCACAGGAACACCCATTTCCCTTTCATCCAGGGACATACGGCGGTTTCCCACTCCGGCACCTGGGGTAATTCCCGTATCCGACAGCTGAATGGTTTTATTCACTCGCTTCACCGAACGGGAACAAAGAGCATCTATTGCAATTATCAACGAAGGTTTTATTTTTTCACTGAGACCTTTTATTATCTCTCCCGTTTCAAGCCCCGTAATACCCAAAACCCCCGGAGCTATGCCACACACACTTTTCAGCCGCTCGTCAATCTCCTCGGGCATATATCGGATAAGATGCCGAGTCACAAGCACATAATCAAGAGCAACAGGTCCCACTGCATCAGGAGTGATATTGCGATTACCCAGCCCCACCACCAAAACATTTTCAAGGGAATTTCCCCCGACAAGTTTCTTGAGCTCTTTGGCACAAGCCTTGCACGCCGCTTCATATACATTCTGTTCCATCCACCAATCGTTTGGGAGTTCTATGGTTATATAACTCCCCTTTCCCTTGTTCAGTGCTTCTTCACCGTTTTTATCCAAAATTTCAACGGTTGTCACCTTTATATCTTTTTCAAGCAGCTCTTCCTCCGCCCGGACCCCGTCGATTTCAGTAAGGGCCTCTCCTGCCTCAAGCAATAATTCTCTCATTTCAAGAGCAAGGTCTGTCCGTCTGTTAAACATTTTTTCTCCTTTCTTGCCCGTCCGTACCCCGTAGCCACATAAATCTTGACACAAGATATCGTTTGTGATAAAATGTGAGCAGAATAATATTCTTTTATTTTGGGGGACTTTAACAACTTCTCACCAACTTTTATAAAACTAGTCAGAAAAGCATTTTCAGCTTGTGAAATCCTCCAGGAATCCCGTAAGGGATGACGCGCTGTAAAGTTTTATTCCGTCACTTAGCATCTCAAAATCATGCTGTGACAAATCGTTTTTGAAAATTTTGTGGCTGTAAAGGAATTCTTCCTTTCCATCATGGGACACATATATCCCGATTTCTTCGCCGCAAAGCTTCACCAGATAATAATCGAATTTTGCGCCATTTGTCCTTTTTTCTTCTGTGTCGGTTGACGTCTCTGTGGGAACAGTGCTCTTTGACGCCGCCACTGTGGGCGCAGCAAGTGCGGAATTTTCTTCAAGACTTGCTTTGGTTATATTATAAGTAAGAACTCCTGTGGCAACAGACACAACTGCCATAAGAATGAAAAGCATAAATATTTTAAACGTAGTTTTAAGCATATTTTTTGTCCAACCTTTCTTTTTGGGCTTTTTGTTAATTTTTTACACTTTTTTGCATTTTATACCCAAAGTGCAAAAACTTTTGGTTTTGTATTTTATTTTACGCCTCCATTTTGGCAGGTAAAAGGAGAGATTTTCTTGAAAAATAATCCTTATTCAAAAATATTTTTAAAGGTGTTCGGCATCACCGCAGCATGCGGTCTTGCACTTGCTTTCATTGTTTTTCTTGGGGCAGTGCTTGGATTTTTCGGCAATATGCAATCCCTCGACATTGATTCAATAATTTCAAACAGCTCAAGTCAGGTTGTCTATATTGATTCAAAAGGGAACGAACGTCCTCTCACCACCCTTTCCGCCGAGCAGAATCGTATATGGGTTGACTTTGATGACATCCCTCAGGATATGAAAGACGCTTTCGTTTCCATTGAAGACGAACGTTTTTATTCCCACAGCGGCTTTGATATGAGGCGTACATTCAAGGCTTTTTTAGTATTTGTCAAAAACAAGCTCACCGGTGGCGAAACCACCTTTGGGGGAAGTACCATTACCCAACAGCTTGTGAAAAATCTCACTCAAAAAACCGAACGTACCGCTGCACGAAAAATTCAGGAAATTTCCAGGTCGGTAAACCTCGAAAAACGGCTTTCTAAAGATAAAATTCTTGAACTTTATCTCAATTCCATTTATCTCTCTCAGGGCTGCAATGGTGTTCAGGCGGCATCCCACAAATTCTTTGGCAAGCCCGTCAGCGAGCTCTCTTTGGCAGAGTGTGCATCAATCGCCGGAATAACACAATATCCCACGCTCTATGATCCACTGATTAATCCTGAAAACAACAAGAAAAAGCAAGAAATCGTTCTTTCAAAGATGCTGGAGCTTGGCTATATAACAAAAGAAGAACACGATGAGGCAATGGGCGAAGAATTGGTCTTCGCCGAGTTTGACGAAAGCGCACTTGTCACCGGAACCATACATTCATACTTTGTTGACCAGATTGCCTATGATGTTTTAGAGGGGCTTCAGGAACTTGGCTACACCGAAAGCATCGCAAAGAAAATGCTTTATTCAGGCGGTCTCAAAATTGTTTCAACCATTGACCCGAGTGTCCAGAAAGCTATGGAAAAGGTCTTTGAAAACACAGATAACTTCCCGAACTCCACAGGAAATGACCCCGCCCAATCCGCTATGGTTGTTATGGACCCATATACCGGACAAGTTAAGGGTATGGTTGGCGGTGTCGGTAAAAAATCAGGCAACCTCGTTCTCAACCGTGCGACTCAAACACTCCGTCAGCCCGGTTCATCAATAAAGCCCATTGCGGTTTATGCCCCCGCTATTGAGCGCGGAATAATAAACGCAGCAGACATTTATGACGACAAAGCAATTTCATACGGGGACTGGACTCCCCGAAACTATGACCACACTTACAGCGGAAAGGTTTCAATCCGCACAGCAGTCCGCAAATCACTGAACACCATTCCTGTTCAGGTCCTTGATGAAATGGGGGCAAACGCTTCATATAACTTCCTCTCCCAAAAGCTTGGTGTTTCATCACTGGTTAAAAATCGGGCGGGCAGTGACGGAAAGGTTTATTCGGACATAGGTCTTTCACAGCTGGCTCTTGGCGGCCTCACCGACGGAATTTCCGTCATTGAAATGACTGCCGCATATACACCCTTTGTGAACCGTGGAATCTTCACAAAGCCTTATTGCTTCACCTCGGTTGTGGACTCAAAGGGAAACGAGCTTCTTTCAAACAAGCCAAAGCAAACTATCGCCTTAAGTGAACAAACCGCATATGTTATGAGCAGACTTCTTTCAGAGGTAGTATCTTACGGAACAGGTGGCGGAGCTCAGCTTGCATCAGGTATGTATACCGCCGGAAAAACCGGAACAACCTCCGACAGCCACGACCGATGGTTTGTGGGATATACCCCACATTACGTTGGTGCTGTCTGGTACGGATATGACATTCCTCGTCCTATGACACATTCAGGAAATCCGTGCATAAGAGCATGGAAAATGGTTATGGACGAAATAAACAGCGGGAAATCAAAAATCTCTCCCGCTGTCCCAAAAGGCGTAAAATCTGTTAGCTATTGTGCAGAAACAGGTCTTTTGTCAGGTGAACACTGTGGCGAAAACGTAACAAGTTTCTGGTTCACCGAAGGAAACGCCCCCAAAGAAACCTGCAAATCAAAGCATCTCCCCGAGGGCGAGGAGGAAAATCCGGATTCCGAAACAGGTGAAAACACCGAAAATACAGAAAACCCTGATTCCGCCACAACTGAAAATGGTGGTGAAGTGGTCCCCACTCCTGAAGTCGTTGAAGAGGTCATAGTCCCTGCCGCATAAAATTCAAAAAGCAAAAACCCTTGTACCGTTATGGTACAAGGGTTTATTTTTATTATTTCTATTTCTTTATAAGCTCTGCAGCATACACTTCTGTGGCAATCCATTTATCAAGCTTTCCCGACCTGACCTCAGCCGCATACCGCGCACCCTTAAGAGTCATTTTCCTGAGGTAATCTTCACCAAAACGTCTGCTTTGTTCGCACAACTTCTTCACCACAAATGGATGTTTTCTCGGTTCAAAATATCCTGCAATATTGTCAGCGGAAACTCTGTCCTCCAAAAGCTGCTTCACCATCAGAAGCTCACCCATCCGTGATGCCACAAGAGAAAGTATTGTCGCCGGATTTTCTCCTGCCGCCCGAAGAAGACCAAGTCCCTCAAGGACCTTTTTCTGTCTGCCCTCTGCAATATCATCAATCAGGTCAAAGACCCTTGCTTCCAAAGATTTTGAAACCACCGACTCAATGTCCTGTGCGGTAATTTTTTCTCTGTCTGTCGCAAAGCCCACCAGCTTTTCAAACTCATTAAAAAGCCGCGCCATAGACTGTCCCACAATCTCTATCATTCGTGAAATATCCTTTGAGAGAACAGTCTTTCCTCTTTCTTCAAACATTTTTTCAAGCCATATTTCAAGCTGTTTTGGCGATAATAAATCGAACTTCACCACCGAGCCGTTCTTTTTGACTGTATCAAGATTTTTTTCTTTCTTTTTATCAAATTCTTCCTCGGTAAAAATCAGCGTTATATACTCAGGCAAGGAAGAAATAAGTTCACAAACTTCAGCAAAATCTTTAGCTTTAGCATTCCCAAAAATTCCGCTTTTTGAAACCACCACCATTTTTCGCTCTGCCATTACCGGAACGGATAATACCTGATTTTCAATTTCACGGGCTGTTATTTTTTTTCCCTCAATTTTGACAAAATTAAATTCCTCAAAATCCGGCTCCACTATCCGTTTCTTGATTGCTTTTATCTTGTTTTCAAGCAAAAACTGTTCCTGCCCATAAAAAAAATAGAGTCTTCCTATCTTCCCCGCAGAAATTTCTCTGTCAAGGTCTCTTATCTCCAACGCCTTTCACCTCCCGAAAAATTTTATCTCTCAGTATGGATATTTTTTATCCCATCTTTTGCAATTTCAAAGGTAATATCCCCGTCTGTGTCTGTGCGATATACCCTTATATCATCATTTTCAAGCTTTTCCAAAGTTTCATAGTGAGGATGTCCATAAGAATTTCCCTTCCCCGCCGAAATAACGGCATATGTGGGGTCTGCGGCTGTCAAAAATCCTTTCGAGGATGAACTTGACGAGCCGTGATGGGCAACCTTCAAAATGTCACACTCAATATCTTCTCCTGCAAAAATTTCACTCTCTACACGGCTTTCAATGTCACCGGTAAGCAAAATTTCCGTATCATAGCAGCTTGCCATAATAACCAGCGAGCTGTTGTTGTGAAAATTCTTGCCCTCTGCCCCGCCTTTTTCAGGGTGCAAAACCTTGAGGGAAAAATCCTCGCTGACTTTTATGGTATCACCCTTTGAAACATATTCTATCTCACAGCCACCCCTCTTTGCCGCCCTTTCAAGTCCCTTTCTTGTGCCGTCGGTATCAGGATAATCAGGCAAAATCAGCTTCTCAATCTTTCCGTCCAGAAGACTTTCATAAATCCCGCCCTCGTGATCACTGTGATAATGGCTGACTATGGCAATGTCTACCTTTGCCCCATGAGAACTGAGAAAAGGCAAAAGACCTTTTTCATATTCGTCTGCCTCACCGCCGTCAACCAAAACAGTAGTTCCCGAGGGTGTTTCAAAAAATGTCGCATCTCCCTGCCCTATGTCCACAAAGGTGACGGCAAGGTTTTCGGATGCAATTTTTTCAGGATAAGTTTTTGCAGCCAGTGTCGCAATGATGACAGCCACCACCCACAAAAAATAAAAAAGCTTCTTTTTGCTACGCATAATAAAACCCCTCAATAAAACGAAAGGGCTGCCAAATTTTTGACAGCCCAAGCTTTTGATTTTTAGAAAATACGTCTTCCACAGGTAATGCGATTTGCATAATTTCCTGTAACAATGCTTTCGTATTTTACAACATCTCCGGTCTGCGGAGAGTGTATCATCATTCCGTTGCCTACATAAATTCCCACGTGGTTTATGTAGCCACTGCGGTTCTGAAAGCCCACAATATCACCGGGCTGGAGTGCATTCTTTGGCACCCATTTTCCATTGGTCATCTGGTCTGCTGCAACACGATTTAGCGTCACACCCATCTGTTTATAAATAAAATATACAAATCCGCTGCAGTCAAAGCCATTGGGCCCTGCCGCACCATAAACATATGGTTTTCCAAGATATTTTTTTGCAAGTTCAACAACAGCTTGTCCTTTTGACGTTACGCTGTCATTTCTGTTGGGCATTTCGCCCTGAACGATTGTTATGTAATCAAGTGAAACATATCCCTCTGCCGTGCCATATGAAACCCTTGCCCAGCCTGACTCAATCCATTTTACTGAAACCGTCTGTCCGTAAGGGAGCTGTACAAGCACAGCGGATGATGTAGTAGCCTTTGCCCTAAGATTGAGCAGTGACGCTGTAACAATGCCATATGATGAATTTCCCGTTGCTCCGGCAGGCACATAAACCACCGAAAACACTATAACACATGCGATAATTACCGCAAGAATTCTTTTAAATTTAAACAAAATTTTTACCTCCAAATTAGTCAGCACCTACGCTTTATTCCCTTTCCTCTCCCCTTTCAAAATGAAATCATATACCATAAGTATACATAATTTTTTCTTATTTGTCAACCTCTTTGCGAAAATCAACGTTAAAAATCAAATCCACAGTATACTATAAAAGTTGATAAAAGCCTTGACAAACGTCAAATATTGTGGTATTTTAATATCAAATTGAATATAAATGCGTTGAAGAAGAGTGCTCCAAGGGTAAGCTTTAGAGAGAAGCGGCGGTTGGTGAAAGCCGCGAAAGCCGAGTTTGTGAGCTGTAGCTTCCGAGCAGGAAGGAAGAAAGTCGAATTCGACAAGTAGAACCTTTCCGTGTTTGCTACGTTAGTGCATAGGGCCTGAAACAAAGGGTCTGAAGTGGCATCTGAAAGATGGTGCAATTTGAGTGGTACCGCGGGTAAGAAAAGAAAATTTTCAGCTCGTCTCAAAGAATCTCCTTTGGGGCGACTTTTTTTGTCTTAAGGGATTTTTAAGGAGGAAAACTATGAAAGAAGAAACTATGACCGGTCTTGATTTTAAAATCAGCGAGGTTGCTGCCAGAATAAAAGAGCTTCGTCAAATCAGCGGTATTTCCGTTGAAACAATGGCAAAGCTTACTGGTGTTACGCCCGAAAAATATATAGCTTGCGAAGAAGGTAAAAAAGACCTGAGCTTTGCATTTATCTATCGTTGTGCCCTTGCTTTCAAGGTGGGCGTTACTGACATTGTTGAAGGTGTCAGCTCAAACCTTAAATCCTACACCGTTACACGCTTGGGCGAGGGCAGAAAAATCGAAGAAGCCCACGGAATGGTTTATTACAACCTGGCATCAGCTTTTAAAAACCGTGTATCAGAGCCGCTTTTTGTTGAGTGCGCCTATGATGCAGCAGCAGAACAACGCGACATCGAGCTCACCACACACACCGGGCAGGAGCTTGATATCGTAATTTCAGGAACTCTCAAAATCCAGATTGGTTCCCACAGCGAAATCCTTTCAGCCGGCGACACAATCTATTTTGACAGTTCAACTCCCCACGGCATGATTGCCGTTGGCGGAAAAGACTGCCAGTTTTATGCGATAGTATTAAACGGCAAAGAAAATGAAGAACCAACCGGCACTGCTTTCATAAAAGAAAGTACATATAAACCCCATCAACAGTACAAACGTGTTTATCACGACTTCATTGATACGGTTGAAGACGAAAACGGCGCTCTTGTTTCAATCAGCTTCAAAAATGAGGACAACTTCAACTTCGCTTTTGATATTGTTGATGAAATTGCACGTCGCAAACCGGACAAGCTCGCTATGGTGCATCTTGACAAAAACAAGGTTGAACGCCGCTTCACCTTTACCGATTTTATGAAAGAGTCTGCAAGATGTGCAAATTATTTTGAATCTTTGGGAATCAAAAAAGGTGACAAGGTTATGATGGTGCTGAAGCGCCATTATCAATTCTGGATTGCCATTCTTGCTCTCAACAAAATCGGTGCAGTTGCTATTCCTGCATCAAATCTTCTTCAGGAGCACGACTATGAATACCGCTATCAGGCAGCAGAGGTTGATGCAATCATCTGCAGCGCTGACGGAGACATTGCAAATCAGGCAGAGCTCGGTGCAAAAAATGCGCCAAATCTTAAAGAAAAAATTATCGTTGGCGGCGAAAGAGCGGGCTGGAGAAACTTTGACGAAGAATATAAAGCTTTCCCCGACACTTACGCACGCCGCGCTGACTCACCCTCGGGTGATGACGATATGCTTATGTATTTCACCTCAGGAACTACCGGAAATCCAAAGATGGCACTTCACAGTTGCAAGTACCCTCTTGGACACTTCCACACAGCAAACTACTGGCACTGTGTTGACCCCGAGGGTCTTCACCTCACCATTTCTGATACCGGCTGGGCAAAGGCTGCCTGGGGCAAGATTTATGGTCAGTGGCTTTGCGAGGCGGCACTTTTCGTTTATGACTTTGACCGCTTTGATGCAGCAGACATTCTGCCGCTGTTTGCACAGTATAAGATTACCACATTCTGTGCACCTCCCACAATGTACCGCATGATGATAAAAGAAGATATTTCAAAGTACGATATGTCCTCCGTTCAGCACGCAAACACAGCGGGCGAAGCACTCAACCCCGAGGTTTACAAGCAAATTGAAAGCCTCTTGGGCCTCAAAATTATGGAGGGCTTTGGTCAGACCGAAACCACCTGTCTTATCGGAAATCTCCACGGCAGAGAATACAAAATCGGTGCAATGGGTAAACCCGTTCCACTCTACGACGTTGACATCGTTGACCCTGACGGCAAGAGTGTGGGCGTTGGCGAAAATGGTGAAATAGTTATCCGCACCTCCGAGAAAGTTCCCTGCGGACTCTTCAAGGGTTACTATAAAGACGAAGAAAAAACCGCTGAGGTTTGGCACGATGGTCTTTATCACACCGGCGACGTGGCTTATAAAGACGAAGACGGATTCTATTTCTATGTTGGAAGAATTGATGACGTTATCAAATCATCAGGCTACCGCATAGGGCCTTTTGAAATCGAAAGCGTTATTATGGAGCTTCCCTACGTTGTGGAATGCGGCGTTTCGGCAGAACCTGACGATATTCGCGGTCAGGTGGTAAAAGCAAGCATCGTCCTTACCCGCGGAACTGTTCCCAGCGAAGAGCTGAAAAAGGAAATCCAGAATTATGTAAAAGAGCACACCGCTCCTTACAAATATCCGCGAATTGTGGTGTTCAGGGACGAGCTTCCCAAAACCACCAGTGGAAAGATTATCCGTGCAAAGCTTTAAAAATTTCCCCCGCTCAAAAAAAGCGGGGGTTTTATTTACAAAATCTTAAAAAAACGGTGTTGTATATTTTAAAGCTGTATGCTATAATTAAATATAATTGTTATACCAATTTTCATAAATTTTTTAAAGCGAGAAAATAAAGTATGTACCTAATGGCACAAATAATCGGAATTCTTGGAGTAACAACGTTCCTTTTAAGCTACCAACTGAAAAAGAGAAAAAATATAATTGTAGTAAATGCACTCTCAAGCGTTCTATATGTTCTTCAATATATTATGCTTGGCGCATTCGAGGGTGCTGCCCTTGACATTCTGGCTGCGATTTCAACCGTTGCGGCTCACAACAAGGACAAGGGTTTTATCAAAAGACATACAAAGCTTGTCATCACGATTTTGACCTTGTCATTTT
>JAFVTM010000030.1 GCA_017503225.1 Clostridia bacterium | reverse complement strand
TTTTGGTTCTCAGGGACAGCAAAAGACAGCGGTTCTGGTTCAAAAAATTGCTGAGGTTGAGCTATTCTGTGAGGAAATAGGGGAATATCCCGTGCTTCTTCTTGATGATATTATGAGTGAGCTTGATAAAAAACGCCAGGATTTTGTTTTAAATAAGCTTTCTGATATGCAGATTTTTATTACCTGTACTGATGCTGAAAAGTTCCAGGTTTTAAGGAATGCGAATTTTATAGAAATTGAAAAAGGAAGTATGAAAAAGTGTACCTGCATTTAGGCTGTGATACGGTTGTGAACACAAAAAATATAATATCTATTTTAGACCTTGAAAGCACTTCGGTTTCAAAATTTTCAAAGGAATTTTTTAAAACCGCCGAAGAAGAGGGTTTTGTAAGAAATGTGTCCGAGGAAATTCCCAAATCTTTTGTTATATGTGAAGAAAACGGACAATCGGTTGTCTATATAACAAATATTTCCACAAAAGCATTGATGGGAAGAATTAAAAAATACAAGGATTTTTAAAATATTTTAAAAATTCGGCAGAAAGGCAAGGGGTAAAGGTTATGGAAGAAAATATTACCAAAGTATCCGAAGAAGTATCCTATGATGAAAGTAATATTCAAGTTCTTGAGGGACTTGAAGCAGTAAGAAAAAGACCAGGTATGTATATCGGGTCAACGTCTGCTCGCGGTCTTCATCATTTGGTTTATGAAATTGTGGATAATTCTATTGATGAAGCTTTGGCTGGATACTGCAAAGAAATTCAGGTAACCATCAAGGAGGATAATTCCATTACCGTACGTGATGATGGCCGTGGTATTCCGGTTGGAATTCAGGCTCAGACCGGGCTTCCTGCTGTTGAGGTTGTTTTCACGGTTCTCCATGCCGGCGGAAAATTTGGCGGCGGCGGATACAAGGTTTCAGGCGGTCTCCACGGTGTTGGTGCTTCTGTTGTTAATGCCCTTTCTGAATATCTTGAGGTTGAAATTTGTGACGGAAAGAACATTCATTATCAAAAATATGAAAGAGGAACAAAGCTTAATGAACTAAAAATTATCGGTGAGACCGACAAAACAGGTACATTTGTTCATTTCAAGCCTGACCATCAGATTTTTGAGGAGCTTGTCTACGACTATAAAACTCTTCTCACAAGACTTCGCGAACAGGCGTTCCTCAATGCCGGCGTAAAAATCGTTTTAAAAGACGAAAGACCTGATGACAGAGGGAATTTAAAGGAAGATGTTCTTCATTATGAGGGCGGAATCCGGGAATATGTTGAATATTTGAACAGAAACAAGACTGCAATTCACGAAAATGTTATTTATGTAAATTCCGTTCGTGAAAATTCCGAAGCGGAAATCGCAATTCAGTATAACGACGGCTATACCGAAGACATTATGAGTTTTGCAAACAACATTAACACCACAGAGGGCGGAACTCACGAAACAGGCTTCAAAGCGGCACTTACCAAGGTTATAAACGATTATGCAAGAAAATATAAACTCTTGAAAGAAAACGAGGAAAACCTCAAGGGTGAAGATACCCGTGAGGGAATTGCCTGCGTTATTTCAGTAAAGGTTACTGAGGCACAGTTTGAGGGACAGACAAAAACCAAGCTCGGCAACAGTGAAATGAGAACAATCGTTGAAAAAATGGTGAACGAAAAGCTCAGCGAGTTCTTTGAAGAGAACCCTGCTGTTGCAAAGATAGTTGTTGAAAAAGCAATGACTGCATCGAGGGCGAGAGAAGCTGCAAAAAGAGCAAGAGATAATACAAGACGTAAATCTGCTCTTGAAAGCAGCACACTTCCAGGAAAACTGGCAGACTGTTCATCAAGGGACACAGAATTTACTGAAATCTATATCGTCGAGGGAGACTCTGCGGGTGGTAGTGCAAAGCAGGGCCGCGACAGAAGATTTCAGGCGATACTTCCACTTTGGGGAAAAATGCTCAACGTTGAAAAGTCCCGAATTGACAAGGTTTTTTCAAACGAAAAGCTTCTTCCGGTTATTACAGCACTTGGTGCAGGAATAGGCCCTGATTTTGACGTTTCAAAAATCAGGTATGGCAAGGTTGTAATCATGGCCGATGCCGACGTGGACGGTGCACATATCAGAACGCTTCTTTTGACATTCTTCTTCCGTTATATGGAGCCCCTTATCCGTGAGGGTCACGTGTATATTGCACAGCCTCCTCTTTACAAGGTTTATAAGGGTAAAAAGGTTATTTATGCATACAATGACGATGATTTGAAAGCCGCTCTTGAACAAATTCCTGAGGCATCAATCCAGAGATATAAAGGTCTTGGTGAAATGAACCCTGAACAGCTGTGGGAAACAACCATGGACCCTGAAAGAAGAATTATGCTTCGTGTTGACCTTGAGGATGCAAGACGTGCCGATGAAATCTTCACAATTCTGATGGGTGACAAGGTTGAGCCAAGACGTGAATTCATTGAAGAACATTCACGCTCGGTTGTTAATCTTGATATTTAAAAAATTGAACGTTGTTCAGTGATAAATAAAACACAATAAGGTGATTTTATGAGCAAAGCAGATAAAATTTTTGTTGATATGTGCCGGGATATAATAGATAGCGGCTGGTCGGACGAGGAATGCGAAGTCCGTCCAAGGTGGGAGGATGGTACCCCTGCCCACACAATAAAGAAATTCGGCGTGGTGAATCGCTATAATCTTGCTGAGGAATTTCCCATTCTCACACTTCGTCCCACATATTTAAAGAGTGCCATTGATGAAATTCTCTGGATTTGGCAGAAAAAATCCAACAACATAAAGGATTTAAACAGTCACATCTGGGACAGCTGGGCAGATGAGAAAGGCTCAATCGGAAAAGCATATGGCTATCAGATGGGAGTTAAGCACAAATACAAAGAGGGCGAATTTGATCAGGTTGACAGAGTTCTTTTTGACCTCAAGAACAACCCGTACAGCCGAAGAATTATGACAAATATCTATGTCCATCAGGATCTCCATGAGATGAATCTTTATCCATGTGCATACAGTATGACTTTTAATGTTACGGGAAACAAGCTCAATGCCATACTCAATCAGCGGTCTCAGGATGTGTTGGCGGCAAACAACTGGAATGTATGCCAGTATGCCATTCTTACCCATATGTTTGCACAAGTCAGCGGTCTTGAGGTGGGCGAATTTGTTCACGTTATTGCGGATGCACACATTTATGACAGACACGTGCCTGTGATTGAAGAAATGATAAAAAGACCGCAGTTTGAAGCGCCAAAACTCATAATAAACAAAGAAATCAAGAATTTTTATGACTTTACAGTTGATGATTTTGTTTTGGAAAATTATCAGAAAAACGAACAGATAAAAAATATTCCGATTGCGATTTAGCGAGGGTGAAAATATGAACATTATTGCAGCAGCCGACCTCAACTGGGGAATAGGAAAAAACAATGACCTTCTTGACAACATCCCCGAGGATATGAGATTTTTCAGAGAAAAGACACTGAATAAAGCAGTTATTATGGGGAAAAACACCCTTTTGTCTTTCCCAAACAAAAAACCGTTGCCAAAGCGCCTTAATATTGTTCTCACCCGTGACGAAAGTTTTGAGTGTGAGGATGCTGTGGTTTGTCACAGCATTGAAGATGCCATAAAATGCGCAAAGGAAAGTTATAAAGATGAAGATATTTTCTTTATCGGCGGCGAAAATGTATATAGTCAGGCAGAGAAGTTTTGTGACACAGCCTATATAACAAAGATAGACAACGCTTATGATGCTGACAGATTTATACTGAACTTTGATGAAAGGACTGGCTGGGAAATAGCAAACGAAGAAATGCTTAAAACAGAAAAAGGGATTTATATAACCTTTGTTACTTACAAAAAAATAATTAAAGATTAAAGGGCGAATTCAAATTGATTTTGTCCTTTTTGACTTAATAAGAAAGAACTGATTTTTATGATAGAAGTAAAGAATCTCACAAAAATTTACAAGATTTATGACAAGCCAGGAGATAGAATAAAAGAGGCTCTTTTCCCAAAAAGGAAAGAGGATATTGTGCAGGAATTTTATGCCCTTCGTGACGTGAACTTTTCCATTGAAAAGGGCGAAACTGTTGGAATAATCGGGAAAAACGGCTCCGGAAAATCTACTCTTCTCAAAATTCTTACGGGAGTAATAAATCAGACAAGTGGCGAAAAGATAATGGACGGCACTGTCTCGGCTCTTTTGGAGCTTGGTGCGGGATTTAACCCTGAATACAGCGGAATTGAGAATATATACTTAAACGGCACCATTATGGGGCTCAAAAAAGAAGATGTTGACAAAACTGTTGATGATATTGCGGCGTTTGCCGAAATCGGTGATTTCATAGAAAGACCCGTCAAAAACTATTCCAGCGGTATGTTTGTGCGACTTGCTTTTGCTGTTGCCATCAATTCTGACCCCGATATCTTAATCGTTGACGAGGCGTTGGCGGTTGGAGACTATCGTTTTCAGGCGAAATGCTACAACAAATTTGAAGAACTGAAAGAAAAAGGCAAGACCATTCTTTTTGTAAGTCACGACGTGGATGCGGTGCGTAGATTTTGCACCCGTGCCATCTGGCTTGATAACGGAAAGCTTATTATGGACGGCGACGTGTGTGAGGTTACTTCAAAATATATGGAGTTCATAACCAGTAACGAGACCGATGCCGAGGCGTGTGTAAAGGGTCTTAATAAAAAAACGGAAGAACTTCTGGAACAGGAAAAAGAGTTCAATGAAATAAACCGTTTTGGCTCAAAAGTGGGTTGCATAAAAAATGTCAGAGTATCAAGAGGCGATAAAGAGACAGAGGTCTTTATGTCAGGGGATACTGTGACTGTTGAGGTTGTGGCGGATGTTCCAAGTGATGCCGACCTTTCAAACTGCGGTCTTGCCATTTCTCTGAAAGACAAAAATGGAATGGACTTGATGGTTGCGGCACTTCACGATTATGATATGAGATTTCGTCACCATGGGCGGAATATTGTCAGGATAACCTTCCCTGCCTATCTCAACGTGGGAGAATACACACTTACTGCGGGTCTTGAGATGCGGGATACCTTGCCGATTTCCTATTATGATTATATCGAGGGTGCGGCTTATATAAAAATAATGTGTGAAAGAGAATATTTTGGAGTTCTCAAGGTTCCGTCGGAAATAACTCTGGGAGAATAGATATGGAAAAATTGAACAATGCTCAAATGGGCGGTGAAGAAAAATTGAATAGTGACGGATTTCGCGAGCTTCTTTTGGCAAAGGATGAAGAAATTCATCAGCTGAAAGAGAGAATAGAGGCGGACAGAAATGCTATTATGCAAATTCAGTTCGAGGCGAATCAGCACAAACAGGAGGAGCTGGACCTTCGTGACACATATGTCTGGCGGGCGGGTCTTAAGGTTGAAAAAATCCTGCAAAAAACGGGCATTTCATTTATACGTTCCCTGTTGGTGCTTTCGGACTATAAACGTATGGGCCTCTGGGTCACTATCAGAAAAGGTATAAATGAGGGCATGCGCCGTGAAAATGTAAGGCGCAACAGAAAGAGAAAAATTCAGCTTGGTGCAGCCAAGTTCAGAAGATATAAAAAAGAGCGAAATGCCATTGACAAAAATTTGTGCAAGAGAATTTCCGTTCCGCAAGAAGACGGACTTGTTTCGGTGGTGCTTCCTGTTTACAATGGCGGCGCAATTTTGGAAGAGTCTATCAAGTCGGTGCTTTCTCAAAGCTACAAAAACCTTGAGCTGATAATTGTAAATGACGGCTCAACCGACGATAGTCTTGAAACCGCGCGACGTTTTGCCCAAAACGACTCACGGGTGAAAATCATAAACCAGGAGAACAAAAAACTCCCAACTGCGCTGTCGACAGGCTTTCGTGAGGCAAAGGGTGAGTTTCTTACCTGGACAAGTGCTGATAATATTATGCTCCCAAACTGCATAGAGCTTTTGACAGAAAATCTGAAAAGAAAGCCTGAAACCGCTATGGTTTATGGAAATATGCGGCTGATTGACAAGGATGGGAATATAAAAAGAGGGCACTTCTGGTTTGAAAAACCGCTGTTTTCAGGGAATGTATGCTTTCCAACGACAGCTGATTCCTTAAATACCTTTGCGAATAACACAATCGGCGCAGCATTTATGTATCGAAAGTCGGCGCTTTATATCTTGGAGGATTATTCAAGATTCAAAACCAATCTTGAGGACTATGACTATTGGATGAGAATGAATTCACTTCTCAAGATTGAGCACACCGACGAGGATGACCCCATTTATCTTTACAGAATACACAGCGAGTCGCTGACTGCTCACGACAAAGAGCTGGGCATAACCAAAAACCGCTACAAGCTTATGGTCCTCGATGATTTCAGGCGCGATTTTTATATGTCGTCACTTGTGTGGATTATTGAAAGCGATGATGAAGAAAACCCGTATTATCAAGGCTTCAAAGCGGCGGCCGAGAAGGCGGGGCATATGATTATAAACCGAAAAGACGCAAACAGCTGTCAGGCTCCCCGGATTTATTCCTGCTTTTGTTTCGCTTATTTCGGAAACCCTGAAAATTCGAACATTGATGAAATAAAAGCAAATCTTTCAGGGTCTGTCCTGGTGTGCGACAAGCTTTGTGACAGTGACAAGTTTGATTTAATGATAACAATAAATAAGGAAGAGGAACTTTCGGCGCTTCCGGACTACCGCGGCTGGTTTTTTGCAGACAGTGGAAAGTCGGTTTTTGACCTTGCTGACACAAAAATTAAAAACAAGATTCTTTATTCCCTTGAAGAAATGATTGACGAGCCTGAAAAGTGCGAAAAGAAGATTTCCATTATAATATGCACATATATGCGTGGCGAAAAGCTTATAGATGCCATCTGGTCGGTTATCCGTCAGTCCCTGAGCAAAAAGGAATATGAAATAATCATTGTTGACAACGCGCCATTTACCTCGGGAATTCGCAAAGATGTGGAGCTTTTCCGGGAAAGATATAAGGAATATGAAGGTTTTATCCGATATATTGCCGTTCCACAAAAGGGTCTCTCTTATGCAAGGAATGCCGGAATGTGGAATGCCAAGGGTGAGTATTTGTTGTTCCTTGATGATGACGTTCTGGCGGACTATTACAATCTTGAGGAAATTTATTCGGGATTTAAATATCATCCTGAGGTGGGGATTGTTGGTGGTCAGGTAATTCTTGACAGACCGTTTCCTACGCCAAAGGTCCTCAGAAAGGGATGGGAAAGCCTCTGGAGCGAGTTCAAAATCGGTGGCAAGAACTTTTATGAAGCGTCTCAGCAATTTGAGTTCCCATACGGCGCAAACTATGGGGTGAGGCGCTCGGCAATCTGGCGTGTGGGCGGTTTTCGTATGTGTTATGGCAGAGTGGGGAATGACTTTGCCGGCGGCGAAGAAACGGCTCTTGCGTTCAAGATGCTGCAGATTGGCTATGGAATAGGACTTCAGCCCAGAGCAAAGGTTTTGCACAGAGTTGACCATTCACGGTTCACTCACGAACACGTGAAAAAGACAATCCGTGCAGGTGTTCTCACCACATACAGATTTTTCTGCGATTTGCATACCGATATTGGCTGGACAAAAAGATATGTGAAAAAGCAGATAAAAATATGCAATAAGGAAATCAGCATCCTGAGTCGGAAAAAAGCGGACTCTTTGGATATTTTCTTCAAGCAAAGTTATCTTGATGCTTGGATGCGGCTCCTTGATTATATGGAAGAAATAAATACAGAAAGGTAGAATATTCGATGTTAGGCGTTCTTAAAAATTTCATTTTCGGGGCGGGCAAGCCTCAGGAAAAGCCTTTGAATCTGTATCAGTATAAATTTTTGAGATACAAAGAGGAAAGGGACGCGAAATACCCTCTTGACATTACAAAAGTTCACGTTCCTCAAAAGGACAATATGGTGTCGGTAGTCCTCCCGGTTTACAATGGCGGGGATATTCTGGCGGATTCCATTGAGTCGGTGCTCAGGCAGACATATACAGACTTTGAGCTTATAATAATAAACGACGGGTCAAAGGACGACACACTGAAAATTGCCCAGAGCTATGCCGAAAAGGACAGCAGAATAAGAGTGCTCACCCAGGAGAACAAAAAAATCCCAAGGACTCTTTCAAGAGGCTTCCGGGAGGCAAAAGGCGAGTTTCTTACCTGGACCAGCGCGGACAACGTTATGGACGAGGATTTCCTTGAAAAAATGGTCTCGGAAATGAAAGAAAACCCAAAAACCGCAATGGTTTGGGGGAATATGCGTCTTATAAACGCAAAGGGAAAAAAGCTTCGCAAACATGGGTGGTTTGAATATCCCATAGGAAGTAGCAACGTTATTTTCCCAAACAATGCCTGCGAGCTTAATACCTATGCAAACAACACTATTGGGGCGGCGTTTATGTACAGAAAAGCTGCGGCAGAAATTCTGGGCTGTTATTCAAGTTATCGCCACACCCTTGAGGATTATGACTATTGGATGAGGATGAATTCGTTGCTTGACCTTCGTCATACGTCTTTCATAAAGCCGGTTTATTCATATCGTTGGCACGACGGTTCACTTACGGCAAAGGACAAGGAACTGGGGATAACAAAAAATCGTTACAAACTTATGGTCTTTGACGATTTTCGCCGTGATTTTTATCTCATGCCACTTATCTGGTATGTGGAATCGGATGAGGAAAACAAGGCTTTGGCAGAGGAAATGAAATCAAAAATAGACGAGGCGCAAAACCTGAGGGTTGAAACTGAGGATCTTGACAAGCTGTTCTTTGGCGGCGGTCCATCGAACTTCATTTATGTGAGGGTGGGCGACGGACCACAAAGAGAGGGTCTTCCAAAAGACGCAATAAAGGTTGGAATAAACGTAACAGACATCGAGGCATTTGACTTTACTGCAAGCACTATGCAAAAAGGAGAGTGTGACGGTTATGTTTTTGACGATATTCAGACAATGTTTTCATTCATTGACGCAAAATCGAGAAATGATATGCTATATGCTATCGAGGGCAGAGTCGAAGAGCCGGAGCCGTATCAAAAGAGACTTTCGGTGGTGCTGTGCACACATAAAATCTCTGAAACATTAGACGATTGTGTGGAGGCTCTTTGTAACCAGACTGCAAACAGCGAGGATTTCGAAATAGTATTCGTCAGCAATAATTTTAGAGATAATGCACTTAAAGAGTTTGTTCAGGAGAAAAAACAAAAATATCCATGTATTGACATCAACTACATAACAGCACCCCAGGCGGGGCTGTCCTTTGCACGAAATGCAGGAATGTGGGTGGCAAAGGGTGAAATTGTTCTTTATGTAGATGATGATTCGATTGCGGATAAAAATGTAATCCGCGAAACAATAAAGGCTTTTGAGGGAAGAGAATCATTGGGTGCTTGTGGCGGTCAGGTTCTGCTCAACGTTCCGAAAGAGGCAAAAAGTCTGGTGAACAAAAACACAATCGGTCTTTGGAGTAACCTACAGATATCCGGCAAGGGCTTCCGTTATGCCAAGGATTATGGTGATTTCCCATATGGTGCAAACTTTGCGGTGAGAAATGATTGTCTTCGCATGATAGGGGGGTTCCGCTGCAATTATGGCAGGGTAGGGAACAACTTTGCCGGCGGAGAAGAGACATTGGTTTGCTTTATGATGGAGCAGATAAACAAAAAAATCGGACTCAATGCCGATTCAAAGGTTGAACACCGCGTGAATCCCGACAGATTCACAAAAACCCATATCGAGAAGACGGCATATGCCGGAATAATGACACAGTTCCGCTTGAGGCGGGATTTGTATGCACCTCTTGATTGGAATGACATGAACATCCGTGAGCGTGCTCAACGAGCGGAAAAACTGGCAAAATCAGCAAAGGAAGACAGTGCTGACAAAGCTCTTTATACAGCAACGGCAAAGGCTTTTCGTCAGGTGCTGGTTTTGAGACAAGAAGATTATGAGTATCAGCTCAAAAACAAAAGGAGTTAGAAAGCGGGAAACTGAATTATGTTCAAAAAAATGCAATCAAAAATAGTTGTAATTTTTGTGGCATTGGTTCTTGCCATTATGCTTGTGGTAGGCGGATATATGTTTAACAGTACCGTCAAGATGTATACCAACGAGTTCAACGAGCAGATGGACAAGGTTATGTCGGGGGAGTTTGTGGTTGCTATGACCGATGCACTTTTGTCCGACCTCACTGAAACCGAAAAGGCAAACCGCATAAATACAGTTATTTCAGCATATTCCACACAGCTGGGACTTTCCGGCGGTCGTCAGTGTGCGGTTCTCAGTGCCCGAGATGCGTCACGGCTTGTTACCACCGGAACCGGTGCTGATCCCCTGGAGAAGACTTCAAATATTCTTCAGGCTATGGCAGGAAAGGTCGGCAGGGGGACAAGTATAACGGCGGACTTTATGGATTATGCGTATTTTGTAAAGGGTAATGACGGCGGCGAGGACTATATTATATATGTAAAAGACAATAAACAAAGCATAAATGTCCTTATCAGAAATATGCTTTATATAATAATTCAGGCGATACTTTTTGGTGCTCTTGCTTCGGTAATCCTTGGATATTTTCTTTCAAAAACTATAACCAATCCCATTTCCGTTCTTACCGAAAAGGCGGAGGATTTTGCAGAGGGCAACTTTGACTCAAACCTTGAGGTTTTTTCTCAAGACGAGATAGGGACGCTGGTTGAAACCTTCAACTATATGGGTGGCGTAATGAAAGGTGCAATAAACACAGCCGCCAGTGAAAAGCACAAGCTTGAAATTATTCTTGAAAATATAAACAACGGCATAATTGCATTCAATACAAATCAAGATATAATCTCTATAAATCAGGCAGCCAAAAAAATGTTGAACATTGATGAAATCGAAGGCATCAGATTTGACAGGTTTTTTGAAGATTTAAATGCGAAAGTGTGTATGGCAGAGTTTATATATCTTACAAGATTCCGTACGGAGTTCCGTGAGATTGAAATAAACGGAAAGCACATAAAGGCGTATTTCTTCCCATTCAAGATGGAAGAAAACCGTGTTGCCGGGGTTGTTTGTGTGTTTACTGATGTAACTGAAGAATTTAATCTTGAAAAATCAAGACGAAAATTTGTGGCGGAGGTTTCTCACGAACTGAAAACACCACTGACTACAATCGGCACATATACAGAAACGTTGCTTGACAATTATCCGGTAGACAAGGATATGGAAATATCTTTTCTGAAAACCATACAAAATGAAACCATAAAAATGACAAATCTTGTGAAAAACTTGCTCACGCTTTCAAGGTTTGATGCACAAAGCGTTGAACTGAATCTTGAGGCATTTGATTTGGCGGAGATGCTCTCTGAGGTGGTTGAAACATTCAGGGTGCAGGCGGAGAACAAAAATCAGGAGCTTTTGTACAATACCGTGAGTGCAATTCCTATGATTTATGCGGACAGATTCCAGATTGAAAGAGCTGTTAAAAACATAATTTCAAATTCCCTCAAGTATACTCCTGAAAACGGAAGCGTCAAGGTTTTTGCGGGATTCTTGAATAATCAGGCATATATAAAAATTGAGGATAACGGAATAGGTATTCCCGAAGAGGATATTGCCCACATTTTTGAAAGATTTTATCGTGTGGACAAGGCGCGGTCAAGGGAACAGGGCGGTACAGGGCTCGGACTTGCCATTGCCAAGGAAATTATTGAAAACCACAAAGGCTCAATTTCAATGGAGAGTCAAATGGGCGAATATACCAGAGTAACAATCAAGCTTCCAATCAATGCAGGATAAAAAATGAGACCACCGGAGAAAAAACCGGTGGTTTTCTGCAAAAAAATACAGAAAAGATAATTTTTTTACATTGACGAAAGCGCAAAAGTGGTGTATACTAACCGTGACAGGAAACAAGTGAGAGGAAAAGGAAATGGCTAAGGATAAAAAAACAAACACTTCCCTTTCAAAGAACAAAAAAGCCTTTCATGACTATTTTGTTGATGATACTTTTGAGGCTGGCATCGAGCTTTTCGGCACCGAGGTCAAGTCCATAAGAGAGGGAAAAATAAATCTCAAAGACAGCTATGTTTCTGTGAAGACGGGTGAAGCGTACCTTATTGGTGCACACATTTCGCCATACGAAAAGGGGAATATCTTTAACCGTGACCCACTCAGGAGCAGACGGCTTTTGCTTCACAGACGCGAGATAAACAAGCTTATCGGGCTTACACAGCAGGAGGGGTATACTCTGATTCCGTTGGAGGTTTATCTCAAAGGCTCTTATGTCAAGGTGGCACTTGGGCTTTGCCGTGGTAAGAAGAATTATGATAAGCGTGATGCCATAGCAGAGCGAGAGGCAAAACGGAAAATTGACAGGGTATTGAAGGAGCAAAGCAGATACTAAGAAGAATGATGCAATCACTTTTTTACTGTTAAAATTACTTTAAATCCGGGGGCGCAATGGTTTCGACGGGAATTTTGAAGTGCTAGGCGCGAGCCGCAGAGGGTGCTGCGCAAAAAACCCAAATTTTAAAATTAAACGCTAACAATAATTTAGCTTACGCTGCCTAAGTTATAGGCGCTGTCCTCTCTCCCTCACCGCAAGGGAGATAAAGGGCATCAACGTACGCGGTGCACATGAATTCTGAAAGCTTTGACAGAATCACGATTTTATGAAGCTACCGGCGCAGACTGCCTGTCTTTGGGAGGCCTGCGTGGGGAATCTTAAACAAAGACTACGCTCGTAGCGCCGGGTATGAATAGGTTTTCGGACAGGGGTTCAATTCCCCTCGCCTCCACCACCTCGCAGCAAACTATGCTGTAATTTTAAAGACCGTTCTTTGAACGGTCTTTTTTCATATTATTTTGTTTATATTATTCCGTTGCAGACCTGTATAATTTTATCTGCAGTGCCTTTTGCGCCTGAGCAGCATTTAAACCCTTCAGCAATTTTTTTGGCATTTTGCTTATAGGTGCTGTCACTGAGAATTTGATTTGCAGCATTCAAAAGAGAATCTGCATCCGTTTTGTTAGGTTTTATTCCTGCGCCAAGCTCCAAAACCCGGTAGGCAACACCTTTTTGCTCTGATGTCTGTGGGAGCATGACAAGCGGAACTTCAAAATATAAACTCTCGTTGACACTGTTCATTCCTGCGTGCGATAAAAAGACATCCGCCTGCTTGAGCACCGCGATCTGGTCAACGTGTGGAAAAACGGATATGTTTTCAGACAAGTCTCCAAAATCATCTAAAGACACCAGATTCCCAACAGACATTATAACCTGATAATTTGTGTTTTTAAAAGCAGAAATACAAGATTTGTAAAAAGGTACCATATCATTGTTCACGGTTCCCATTGAGATATAAATCAGTTTATCTCTCTTTTTATCTATTTTCTCGGTTGATGGCCGAATAGACGGTCCGACAAAGGCGAACTTTTCTGAAAAAGTCTCGGAACAAGGCTGAAACTGAGGAGAGGTATACACAATCGTGTGGGTATCATCATTATTGCCAATAATATCAAGGATATTTTTGACGGGATATCCCTTATCTCTCAGCCGTCTGACCTGTTCGGCTGTTTTGGGCATCACTAAAAAAATCTTAAATAAATCTCCGAATCCCTGTTTCATAACTTTAGCGGAATGCTGATTGAAAGCGAAGGTTGTTGTTGAGGAAATAAAAGGGATACCGAGCTTCAAAGCTGCGGCTTTTCCCCAAAGTGCCATGGAGTCTGCTACAATACAATCAGGCTTAAGAGCTGCCATGTCCCTGCAAATTTTGTCATCAAGAGCAAGAGTAGTGTCTACTAATATCTTTGTAGAGAAAGCAAGATCTTTTCCCAAGCGGGCAGAGTCTTTGACATTTAATTTCTGCTCCATGTCATAATCATCGCAAGATATAAACGTAGCACCCGTAGCCTGGATTTTTTCACGCATAGCGTTATACGAATAGTACCAAACCTCGTGTCCCCGAGAAACCAATTCCCTGACAACACCCAGGGTGG
>JAFVTM010000029.1 GCA_017503225.1 Clostridia bacterium | reverse complement strand
TGGTGACGAAGAAAGCCACGTTCTTGTTAAAACTTTAGAGAAACTAAGCATATTTTTCACAGAAAAATCGGAAGTGAGGAGAAGAAAATGAAAAAAGCATTTAGAGAGTATGAGGTTGAAGAATTTACAAGTCTTGCTCAGGCGGTAAAGAGGCACGTTGACCGTCACGGCGACAGACCTGCGTTCAAGTTCCGTGAGAAAAGGGAAATAAAGACGGTTACATATCGTGAATTTTATAATGATGCACTTTATCTTGGAAATGCACTTTTAAAACGTGGGTTCATTGATAAACACGTTGCCTGCATAGGCGAAAACTGTTACAGATGGCTTGTGGTACACAGCGCTATGATGAATTCAAACGGTGTTTATGTACCCATCGACAGGCAGCTTCCCAAACAGGATATTGTGACAGTCCTCAATCACAGTGATTCAGAGGTGTTTTTCTTCACAAAGAAATATATCAAAATCCTTGATGAAATAAGAGATGAACTTCCTAACATAAAGATGTTTGTTTGTCTTGATGCTGAAGCTGAGGAGGGAAAATATCTTTCCTTTGACGATTTGATGGCAGAGGGCAAGGCGCTTATGGACTCGGGCTTCAATGAATATGAAAAGATTGAAGGCGACACAGATGCTATGCGGCTTTTGGTTTATACTTCAGGCACAACCGGTATGGCAAAAGGTGTTATGCTTTCAGAGCGTAACATTATGACCTGCATAAATACGGGTCTTCGCCTTACAAGACTTTATGACAGAGCTATATCTTTGCTCCCGTATCACCACACATACGAGGGCATAGGTCTTATTGCTGAGCTTGCTTGTGGGGTTACTATTTTTATAAACGACAGTATGAAAAATATCCTAAAAAACTTTGAGGAATTTAAGCCTGAAACAGCATTTTTGGTGCCGGCACATCTTGAGGCTTTTTACAAAAGAATTCAAAAGGCAATCGGCAAGAGAAAGCCTCTTATTGACGGAATGATTGCGGTTTCAAACGGGCTTCGCAAATGCGGAATTGATTTAAGACGCAAGATGTTTGGTATGATACTTGAGCCATTCGGCGGTGAGCTTCGCAAGGTAATAAGCGGTGGTGCACCAATCCGTCCTGAAATAGCAGACTTTTTTGAGGCTATCGGTGTTACTGTGGTGAACGGCTATGGAATAACAGAATGTTCGCCTCTTGTTGCAATCACCCGTGAGGGATATGATGATTGTTATACAGCAGGTGTTCCCATTGGGTCTGTAAAGGTGAAAATCAAAGACCCTGACGAAAACGGAATTGGCGAGGTGTGCGTAAAGGGAACATCGGTTATGCTTGGCTATTACAAGAATCAGGAGGCAACCGACCGTGTTATGGAAGACGGCTGGTTCAATACCGAGGATTTGGGTATGATTGACGAAAAGGGAAGACTCAAAATCACAGGACGTTCAAAGAACTTGATTGTTCTCAGAAACGGCAAAAACATCTTCCCCGAGGAAATCGAAAATTACATTTTGTCACTTCCCTATGTAGCAGAGGCAGCAGTAACCCCGTGGCACGATGAAAGCGGCGAGGAATCAGGACTTTGTGCACATATTTATCTCGACCCCCAAAGCGAAATGGCACAGGACACTGACCGCGAGACAAAAATCCGTGATGATGTGTCAAGGGTTATGAAAGCGCTGCCAATCTACAAGCAGGTAAGCCGCATAAACATAAGAAAAGAAGAATTCATCAAAACCACAACCAATAAGATAAAAAGAAATGAAATAGAGAAATAATATCGGAAAAGTTTACTCATCTTGCACATTTCTTGCTCGCTCGCATACACAAAGTGTAGCCTCGTTCGCAGAAATGCACAATCTAAACAAATTTTTCACGATATTAGAAAGATGAAACTTAAAGCCCCCAAACAAAACGTTTGGGGGCTGTTCATTTACTTTAAATCTGATGCAGTATATTGAACTTGTATTGAAAGTCTTTGTTCAAGTGCCATAAGTGTCAGTTTGATTTCACCTTTATTATCGTCTGCCGTGCTCCAGCTCTCGGTATATTCAGCAGGAGTTTTGCAGTCATCGAAGTTTTCTAGCGTCGAAATGCGATTTGAAAGCCCCGGATAAGTAGTGGGTTTGCCATATTTTTCATTAAGCTCGATTTTTATGCTTTGGAGCAGATTCCATGCATCATCACTTTTGCCGTTTGTAACATAAAAGTATCCGCCACCATATAAAGCATCATCAGCTACGGTGAAAAGAAGATATTTGGTAAGGTCAGTGCCGTTGTATGATACCGGGGCACTAAAACAAAACATACCGGGGGCAGTATCTTCTGTGAGTTCGTTCTGGGAAATATCAAGAGCTTCGTAAATATCAGCAAGATTTGTCCCTATGTGCTCAGAAAAAGAGAAGTCAAGACCACTTTTTTCATTGCTGCATCCAGTTATAAGTATAGATAGTGTGATCAGCAGTGCAATAATAATTTTTTTCATAGTTGAATTCTCCAAAAGTATGTATAATGAAAAACGACATCTTTAAGATGTCGTTTTTGGTGGAGATGAGGAGAGTCGAACTCCTGACCCCCTGCTTGCAAGGCAGGTGCTCTCCCAACTGAGCTACACCCCCAGATTTCACATTGCCCCTTTTGGCAACAAATGAATTATAGCACAATGTTTCCCATTTGTAAAGAGAAATTTTTAAAAAATTTTTGAAAAAAGAAAACAGCTGAAATCTTTCAGCTGTTTTTTGGTGTAGAATTTTTAAATTTAAACTTATTTGAAACATCCGAGGACATTTCCTGAAAAAATTATTCGGTAAGAGAAAATATTATTTTCCTTCTTCAAGACCGAAACGTTTTCTGAACTTGTCGATACGACCGCCTGTGTCAACCAACTTCTGCTTACCGGTATAAAAAGGGTGGCAAGCTGAACAAATTTCGATAGAAACATTTTCTTTTGTTGAGCCTGTTTCAATAACATTTCCGCAAGCGCACTTGATTGTTGTTTCTTTGTAATCGGGATGTATTCCTGCTTTCATCTCTATATTCACCTCTTTCTTTAGAGTGTTGTAGCTTAAATCAGCATTTTACATTATAGCATAGCATATTGCTAAATGCAAGCTTTTTTTTAAAATTTTAAAAATTTTTAAGTTTCTCTTTGATTTTTTCCTTTAAATATGGGAAGTCAAGGTCTCTTTCAAGGAAGATTTTATCCGCCCAAAGCCCTTGATATATAAGCATATCAAAGCCGTTGAGAATTTCAAAGCCGCGATTTTTTGCTTCCTTTAAAAAGCTGGTCTCCTCGGGGTTATAAATAAGGTCATAAACTAAAGAACCGCCTCTGAGGTAGTCAAAAAACGACAAATCTTCAAAGTCTTTATCCACACCCGTCATACCGAGAGGTGTTGCGTTGATAAGAAGGTCACAGTCCATCAAAGCCTTTGATATGGCGTAAGTGTTGAAAATATCTGCCGTTGCTTCGCATTTGCCCAATTTCTCAATGATAGATTGTGCGCTCTGCAATGTGCGGTTTAAAATGGTGATTTTTTTTGCACCCTCAATTTCTGATTTTAAAGCCACAGTAGAGGCAGCACCCCCTGCACCCAGGATGACAATATTTTTGCCCTCAAAATCAAATCCGCGGTTTTTTACAGCCAAGGCAAAGCCCTGACCATCGGTATTGTAGCCAAAGAGCTTTCCGTCTTTTACTTTAACGGTATTAACCGCATCAAAAGCCTTAGCATCTTCATCAATATAATCAAGAAATTCGATGATATCTTTTTTGTGTGGCATAGTAAGGCTGAAGCCGTTTATGCCCTGTTCCCTTGCTTCGTCAATATAATCTTTAAGTTCCCCTTTTTTTACACGAACCCTTCGATATTCAAAGTCAAGACCAAGCTCTGTGAGAACTGTGCTATGTATTATCGGAGATTTGCTGTGAGAGACGGGGTCACCGATTATGTCAAGTCTAATTTTTTGCACTGTCAGTTGCCTCCCCTGAAAGATAATCCATAGCAAGAAGATAACCACGGAACCCAAGCCCTGCTATCTGACCTGTGCATGCAGGGGCGGTAACTGACTTATGACGGAACTCCTCACGCTTATATACATTGCTTATGTGAACTTCAACGGTAGGGAGATTCACAGATATAAGGGCGTCATGGATTGCATAGCTGTAATGGGTATATGCACCGGGATTTATGATGATGCCGTCATAGTTTCCAAGTGCGTGGTGGATAAAGTCGATTATTTCACCCTCGCTGTTGCTTTGGAGGACTGTTGCTTCAATGCCATTTTCGTTTGCATAGTTTTCAATAAGTGCCTCAAGGTCGGCATAGCTTTCGCTTCCGTAAATTCCTACCTCGCGTACACCAAGCATATTGAGATTCGGACCGTTAATCACCATAATTTTCATTTTTTCAGCCATTTTGAATAGTCACCTCGTTTATTATTTTTTGAGCTACCGAGTCTAAATCGGCAGTGTTTTCAATTTCAATATCACAAAAATCTTTATATTTTTTAGCGCGTCTTTCGTAAAGCTCAAAAAGCTTTTTCTTTCCGTCCTTAAGTAGTGGGCGGTTTGATGAATCAATGTCTTTTGCGATAAGCTCTAACGGGCGGTTTATAAAAACCACAATACCGCTTTGTTTCAGAATATCTTTATTTTCGTTTCGCTCTACAATGCCGCCGCCTGTGGAAATGATGGCATCTTTTTTCTCGCAAAGTTCAGTCAATATTTTCGTTTCTTCGTCCCTAAACAGGTTTTCACCAAACCTTTCAAAAAAGTCAGAAATTTTTATGTTTTTTCTTTCTTCAAAAACCGCGTCTGAGTCGAAAAATGATTTTCCCAAATCGATGGCGAGTTTTTTGCCCACTGAGGTTTTGCCAGAGCCGGGCATACCGATAAGAATAATATTCTTCATAAAAATCACTGCCTTTCTGATAGAGAACCCACGGTGTGATAGTTGCCTAAAATTTTCAGGGAAGTTGTGCTTTCCTGTATTGCGGATATGACGTTTTGAACATCCTTATCAAGCAAATTGCCCTCGAAATCTATGAAAAACATATATTCAAAATTTTTGTCACAAAGGGGTCGGGATTCTATCTTTACAAGGTTCAGCCCGCTGTTTTTGAATTCTGAAAGGATTTGACAAAGTGCACCGCTTTCGTTTGGAAGCGTCAAAATCACACTGATTTTGTTGCATTTTTCATTCATAATTCCCCGTTTTGCAATGGCCACGAAGCGTGTGACATTGTTTTGGTTTGTGCTTATGTTTTCTGCCAAGACCTCCAGCCCATAAATTTCGGCTGTACGCTTGTCGGCAATTGCCGCAATGGATGCGTCATTTAATCCTGCTACATATTTTGCGGCAAGTGCGGTGTTGTGGTATGCAGAAAATTTCATTTTGGGGTAGTTCTTGAAAAATTCCTTGCACTGAAGATAACCTTGTTCGTGAGAATAAATCTGACGAATAGTATCAAGAGTTGCTCCTTTTGGGGCAACAAGACAGTGGGTTATTGAAACATCCACCTCGCTCACAATATAAAGATCACGATTTTCCAAAAGGTCAAAAACCCCTGAAATTGAGCCGGTTGACGAATTTTCAAATGGAAGAACAGCGTAGTCTGCTTTTTCCTCCTGAAGAGAATCGAGAGTTTCGGCAAAGGTCATAACATTTATACGATTTGTATCATTACCGAAAATTTTCATAAGGGCAGTTTCGCTATTGGCACCAGCCACCCCCTGAAAAACTACGGTGGGATTTGTTTTGAGACCGCATTGGTCAAACCCCTCAAAAAGAGAATTTTTCAAATTATTATCTGACAAAAGCTGCCTTTGGGCTTTTCGGCTTATTGACATTATAGACGAGAAAAAGGCTCGAACAAAGGAGGCTTTGTCAGGAGAGACAGAAGCCGCTTTTTCGTTAAGAATTTCATTTTCTCTTGCCTTGTCCAACACGGGAAGAGAGTTTTTCTTTTTGTAATCAGCCACTTTTTTGGAGCATTCCATTCTTTTTAAGAAAAGAGGGAGAAGCTGACTGTCAATTTCGTCTATTTCGCATCTTAATTTTTCAAGTTCGTTCATTTTGGGTTATCCCTTTCGATTTCAAAGTATGCTGTCAAGCACAGCAAGTGCAGTGCCGCATTCCACTACTACCGTTGCACGCTGAACGATGCAGGGGTCGTGGCGGCCTGTTATTTCGATAGTGGTATTTTCCATTTTTTCTGTGTCAACGGTGTTTTGTATTTGAGCTATTGACGGGGTTGGCTTTATTGCCACTGAAAAGAGAATGGGCATTCCGTTTGAGATACCTCCGTTGATGCCGCCGTTATTGTTGCTAGTGGTAAAAATCTTTTCGCCGTCAGTCTCAAATGGGTCGTTGGCATCACTGCCTTTGAGGTTTGCAAAGTCGAAGCCTCTTCCAAATTCAATACCTTTGACCGCAGGGATTGAAAACATCATTGATGAAATGACACTTTCAAGAGATGCGAAAAATGGTGAGCCACAGCCGGCAGAAAGACCAAGGACAGCACATTCGATTATACCGCCGACCGAGTCTTTTTCACTTGCGGCACTGAGAATTGCCTGCTTCATTTTTTCTCCTATCTTATCCAAGATAACGGGGAAATCTTTCAGCGAAATTTCATTTAACAATTCTTTCGAAATGGAACAGTCCATAAAGGATGTTTCATTTATATCATAAATTTGCTTTATGTGAGAGCCTATTGATATGCCTTTTTTCCGTAAAAGCTGTTTGGCAATAGCCCCCGCGAAAACTATCGGTGCAGTAATTCTTCCCGAAAAGTGTCCGCCGCCACGAAAATCGTGAAAAACGCCGTATTTTTGAAAACCGGTGAAGTCAGCGTGACCGGGACGGAGGAGGTTTTTGTTATAATCCTTTGATTTTGTATTGGTGTTTTTGATAATTCCGCAAATTGGTGTTCCGGTGGTGACACCGTCCATAACACCGGAGAGAATTTCAACCTCATCGGCTTCTTTTCTTGGAGTTGAAAGGGCATTCTGGCCGGGAGCTCTCCTGAGCATTTCACGGCGAATAAAATCCATATCGAGAGGGAGCCCTGAGGGGATTCCATCAAGAATAACCCCAATGGCAGCCCCGTGGGATTCGCCGAATATACTAATTTTTAGTTTGTTGCCCCAGGTATTCATTTTAAATTACCTCCAAGTTTTACATAATCATCAAAAAATGTGGGATATGATTTTGTTATTGCTTTTTTTGCGCCTTTTATTGAAATGCCGCCTTCCGCGCGGCAGGCGGCAACAGAAAGAGCCATTGCGATGCGGTGGTCATTCCATGAAGAAAGGTCGCATCCTCTGAGAGTTTGCTTTCCTGATATTTCCAGAAAATCAGCACCCTCTGTTATGTCAGCGCCCATTTTGGAAAGCTCTGATGCAATTGCAGCAAGTCTGTCACTTTCCTTGAGTCTGAGCCTTGCGGCATTTTCAATGCGACTTTTTCCTTTGCAGAAAGAAAGCAGAACTGCAATGATTGGAACAAGGTCAGGAATTTCGTCTGCATCAACCATGATGCCGTGCATAAGTGGTGATTGACTTGCTTTTAAGGTGTTATCGTCAAGCCAGGTGACTTTTGCGCCAGCTTTTTCGAGAATTTCAGTTATTTTTTTGTCGCCCTGAAGACTGTCTCGCCTTAAACCCTGACAACAAACATCACAGCCAAGGGCTCCGGCAACAAGGAAAAATGCCGCCTGAGAAAAATCTCCCTCCACGGTATAGTTGGTGGCGGTATATTTTTGGTTTCCTTTTACCAGAAAGGTTTTGTATTCAAGGTTTTCAATTTCTATTCCAAAGTTTTTAAGCACATCAAGGGTAATATCAACATAGCCTTTTGAGGATAGACTTCCATCTATTTTGATTATGCTGTCCCCGTCAAGGATGGGCAGAGCAAACAAAAGACCGGTCAGAAATTGTGAACTTACGCTGCCGTCCAAAGAGAACTCGCCGGAGGTGAGTTTGCCTGAAAGGGTCAGTACATTTTTAGTTTTATGATATTTGATTCCTTTTTTTTGAAAAATTTCAAAGTACGGTTCAAGAGGCCTTTCCATAAGCTTTCCATGACCTTTGAAGCTTGCACCACCTACAAGTGCCAAAGCTATGGGGATAAAAAACCTGAGTGTAGAGCCGCTTTCCCCGCAGTCAAGCACGGGGGGTTCAGCACAAGATTTATCTGCTTTTTTAAAAGAAACAGTGTGGGTTTTCTTGTCAAATTCTGCGTTTCCGCCCAAAGCTTTTACACAGGAAAGTGTAGCTTCAATATCCTTTGAAAGTTCTATGTTTGACACAGTGCAAGGTGAATTTGACAAAAAAGCCGATATGATTGCACGGTGAGCAAAGCTTTTCGAAGGCGGGATTTTCACAGTGCCACAAAGGGGCGAGGGAGTGATTGTTACCATATCCATACCTTGCCTTTCTCGGTGGGTACCAAGCACGCCTTGCCTATTTTTTCAGGGAGTATGAGGGTCACAAGATTACCCTCGCCTTTTTTGTCCACGTTTATTGCATCAAGAAGCGATACCTTGTCTATATCAATTTTGGAGGGAAGTCCAAAGCTTTCAATCAGCCTTTCTATACGCTTGGACGTGCCCAAGGGGGTAATACCCGTCTTCTCACCATATTCTGCCGCCATAACCATACCACATGCCACAGCTTGTCCGTGAGAATAGGTGGAAAAATTAAATTTCTTTTCGATGGCGTGACCAAAGGTGTGACCAAAGTTTAAAATCATACGTTTTCCGGTGTCAAGTTCATCCTCTTCGACAACCATTTTTTTGAGCTCACAGCAACGGAAAATCACGTCTTCTATGATTTCTCCCATTTCGATGCGGGAGGAG
>JAFVTM010000028.1 GCA_017503225.1 Clostridia bacterium | reverse complement strand
TATAATATGCGGGAGTGGCTCAGTGGCAGAGCGTCACCTTGCCAAGGTGAACGTCGCGAGTTCGAATCTCGTCTTCCGCTCCAACCAATGACAAAAGGACGCATGAGTCTCACGCGTCCTTTTGCTCTAAAAATTAAATATGGCGCCATAGCCAAGTGGTAAGGCAAAGCTCTGCAAAAGCTCTATCCCCCGGTTCAAATCCGGGTGGCGCCTCCAGCAAAAGCATCGATAAAAATCGATGCTTTTTTATTTTTTCTCGCCATTCCCCAATTTTTTTATATATTCGCTGGGGGTTATTTTCATATGCTTTTTGTAAACATTATTAAAAGTCCTTATACACTGAAATCCGCTGGCAAACGCTGCCTCAGTAACATTTGAGCCGTTATCAAGCATTTCGTTTGCATTTTTTATGCGCATCAAATCAATGTAATCATTGGGGCTTGTATCGGTATACTTGAAAAACAAAGAAGATATTCTTCTCGTAGACATAAACAACTCTGAGGAAATCCTTTTTATGTTGATATCTTCTGTATAATTTTTATTGACAAACTCTACAATGTGATAAAAATCCAGGCGATCTTTTTTTGACGCAGCATCAGTTTTGTTCAAAGGAAAGTGCCTTACCAAAAGGAAATACAACGCAGTAAATAATGACTGAAGAAAAAGGTTATCTTTGGTATATGCGACACTTTTCTCATTGCTCACAATATCCAAAAGAGACATAAACTTCTGTCTCAGCTGTGGAACTTTGTCTATTTCTTCTGCTGTAATATGCTTTTTAAGATGGGGGATGCCAAAGTCGGCATTCAAAAGAATTCTTGGCTGAAACTGCATCACCAGAACAGTAGTATTCTCACTTTGTGCAAAAAACTTATGCACAATATGTTCTTCAATAACAACAATGTCCCCGCGCTTTGCTTTTACAATTTCTCCGTCTATCCAGAAATCACAAGGTTTTTCCGGCAAATAACAAAGCTCATAATTTCCATGCCAGTGAAAATCAGTCTGGTTAACGCCCACAACCTTTCTGAGAAACGAAAGCTCAACTTCTGTTTTCTCGCGTATTATTTCCATATTCTTTTGCCCCTCCTTTTCTCCAAAAGCTCGCATATATATGCATTATAACATCTTTTATCAAGTTTGGCAATAAGATAATAATTTTTTTCAAAATAAAATTTGCACTTATTTTCCATATTTCTGTACATGTTTTCTTGAACGAAAAAACATCAGATGATATTCTCTAATTATAATATATCTCACAAGGAGGAGAAGATATGGAAAAAAATTATCAGGTTGTTTTTGCTGAGCAAAACAAAGTCGTACTCAACGAAACAGAAATACCCACACCGGGTCCCGGAGAAGTATTGTTCAAAAGTGTTGTATCCCAGATAAGTACGGGAACAGAGCTTACAATGCTTGAAGCAAATGTTGAACCCGGTTCTCCCTGGCTTATACATAATATTCACTATCCCATTTTGCCGGGATATTCAAATGCCGGAATAATCGTAGAGGTAGGTGAAGGCATAGACAAAAATCTCATAGGTAAAAGATATATGACAGACTCTACCCACGCAAGATATTCTGTGCTTAATGACAGCAATTGCCTTTATGCTATTCCTGACAATGTAAACTATGACGAAGCTGTTTTTGCTGTTATTGCACAGATTACATTGGGTAATACCCGTGCAGCTAACATCAGGATGGGCGAAACAGTAGTTGTGTTCGGCGCAGGTCTTATCGGGCAAACCGCTGCACGCTTTGCAAAGATTGCAGGTGCTTTAAATGTAATTGTCGCTGACATTTCAGATTTCAGACTGAATCTGATTCCTGACGATTCTGTTTTCACAACCGTAAACACACAGAAAGAAGATATCCTTGAAGTTATCAAAAAACTCAATAGGGGAAATCTTGCCGACGTTGTATTCGAAACAACCGGCAATCAGTCACTCACACAGATGCAGCTTGAATGCCTCACAAACAACGGCAGATTTATTGTAACAAGCAGTCCCAAGGGAAAATCCATTATCGACCTTGACTATTGCAGCCGTATGGGAATCACCATTATAGGTGCTCACAACTGGGCAGTTCATCCTGAAGTTGCAACAAGCCACAACCCCTGGACAAAGCACAGAGATTCTGAGTATTTCCTGCAGCTTCTTGAAAAAAATCAGCTAAGTGTAAAGAACCTCATAACGCACAGAGCAAACTTCAAAGATGCTGTAGATATGTATAAGATGCTTGTTGAGGACAGAACACGTGCTATGGCCGTACATCTTTATTGGGAGGATGATAAGACATGTTTGTAGTAGGTATAATCGGAGCAGGCTCCATTTCAGACTTTCACATTGAACCATACTTGAATAGCGGTCAGTGCAAAATTGCGGCAATCGCAGATTTAAACGAAAAATTGGCAAAGGAAAAAGCTGCTAAATATGGAATAGAAAAGGTTTACACAGATTATCGTGACCTTCTGGCAGACAAAAACATCGACGCTGTAAGCATCGTGACACCTACCTTCACCCACAAAAATATAGTTCTCGAAGCACTGCAAAGCGGAAAACACGTTCTTTGTGAAAAACCTCCGGCAATCAGCGCCGCAGAAACAAAAGAATGTGCAGAAATGGCAAAGAAGACAGGCAATCTTCTTATGTACGCATTTGTATGCAGATTCAGAAGCCAGATGAAATATATGAAAGCTTATGTGGATGCCGGAAAGATGGGCAAAATCGTAAGCGCCGAAGCTATACGCACCCACCTTTGTGACTCTACAGCAGGATGGTTCTTAAGCAAAGCAAAATCAGGCGGCGGACCTTTGAAAGATGCCAACATTCACGAAATTGACAGTATCCTTTACCTCATGGGATATCCGAAGCCAAAGGCAGTTATGGGTTTCACAAGCAACGTGAATTCAGATTTGCCCGGCAAGGTGCAGGGTCGCACAAGCGGATGGGTGTCTTCGGACCTCAATTCTTATGAAAGAGATGTAGAAAACGTAGCCAGCGGATACATTACCTTTGAGAATGGCGCTTATCTCTTTGTAAAGACAAGCACAGTACTTAACGTTGTTAAAGAAGAAACCTATATGGACATCGCAGGTGAAAAAGCAGGCGTACGTATGATGCCCCTTGACCCAGGAGAAGAACTCCGCATGGTTGAGCTCACGGAAAACAACTATCTCCGTGAAACAAAGCCCATTATTCAGGACTCTGATATGTACGGAGACCAGGTTAAGCACTTCCTTGATTGCTGCATAAACGGTACAGAATGTATCTGCAAACCCCAGGAAGCTGTACAGCTTATGGAAATCATTGACGCAATCTATGAATCAGCAGAAACCGGCAAAGCTATATATTTTGACTAATTTAAAATAACATCAAAACCCCCACCGGTCAAAAGTGCCGATGGGGGTTTCATTATTTTATCTCAATTTCCTTTTTTCTACATTATCTTTGTTTGACAAGCTAGTTCTTGAGTGTTATAATATAAAAAAATACTCAAGGAGGAATTTTGAAAATGGGTAAAAACATTTATGCAGGAACAAAAACTGAAAAAAATCTTTGGGAAGCCTTTGCTGGTGAATCAAAAGCAAGAAACAGATACACGTATTACGCATCG
Source organism: Clostridia bacterium (assembly GCA_017503225.1). Classification (GTDB taxonomy): domain Bacteria; phylum Bacillota; class Clostridia; order Monoglobales; family Monoglobaceae; genus SIG440. Next base: position 6,941 of record JAFVTM010000028.1, on the reverse strand, counting down.
GTTGCAAAGAAAAACGGCTATGAACAGATTGCTGATCTTTTCTTGAAGACCGCTGATAACGAAAAGGAACACGCAAAGCTTTGGTTCAAAGCTCTTGGCGAGCTTGGCGACACCGCTGAAAATCTTCTTGGCGCAGCCGAAGGCGAGAACTACGAATGGACAGATATGTATGACAGAATGGCAAAAGAAGCTGAAGAAGAAGGTTTTACCGACCTTGCAGCACAGTTCCGCAACGTTGCAGCCATAGAAAAAGAGCACGAAGAAAGATATCGTGCACTTCTCCACAACGTTGAAACAAAAGAAGTGTTCGAAAAGGCAGGCGTTCAAATTTGGGAATGCCGCAACTGCGGACACGTTGCTGTCGGAGCAGCTGCCCCTGAGGTTTGTCCCACCTGCTTCCATCCACAGGCATACTTCGAAATCAAAAAAGTTAACTACTAATTTCGCATCAAAAAAGAGGTCGACATCTGTCGACCTCTTTTTATTTACCTTTAAAGTTCCGCAAGTCCCTCTGCGATGCCCATAACGATTATTCCGCCAAACACCGCAATAAGCGATACATAATGTTTCCACGAAAGTCTTTCTTTCAGGAAAATTGTGCTCCACACAGATGACACCACACAATAAGCGCAGATGATGGGTGCAGCCCCCACTGCGTTTGCAGAAAGAGCAAAAATGTATGCAAACTGTCCTGCTGTTTCACATATTGCACCAAGAGCTTTTGGTCCCTCTTCCTTGAATTTAAGAGCTGTAAGCTTTTGCTTTTTGATGATAAACACCCAGATGAATGCCACCACCGCCATAAAGAGGAAAGTCAGTTCATATGCAACATTTGCGGTGTCTTCCTCAAGATAATGGAAAACGCTTGTCATAAAGGTGTTTCCCTCTTCCAAAATTACCGCATCAAAGAATGTTCCAAGTGCATCTATCAGGCAGTAAAGCACAGGGAGAAGAATCGCAAGAACACTCTTTGTATACTTTCTGTTTGCTTTGAGCTGTCTTTGGGCCTTTGCATTATCATCCTCGGTATATTCAGCGATACCCAAGAAAAGAACACCAAGAGACACAATCACAATTCCCACAGTTGAAAGCGAATCCACCGTCTGTCCAAGCACAAGGAAACAAAGAATTGCAGCAATCGCCCCTGATGAATTACAGATGGGTGATGATACTGAAAGTTCGATGTATCTCAGGGATACATAACCAAAAATCATTGACAATATGTACATTGCCGATGCCGGCAGATAATAAAGAATATCCTGGAATGTAATGGGTGTTCCCGTCGCTATCTCATAAAAAGCATGAATACCCATGACAATTCCAACCGCTATAACCATTTTCCAATGGCTGTATTTATCCTCCGGTCTTGAACCAAGCTTGCTGAAGAAGTCCGAACCACTCCAGCAAAGCATGGCAATAATTGCAAGTATTAACCACATAATTTATTTCTCCTCTTCAAAAACATTTAAATTTAAAAGCCCCTTATCCGCCATTTTCTGGACAGACATCAAAATTCCGAGCTTTGCGTGATACCAGGTTATTCCACCCTGGAAATAAACAGCATAGGGTTCTCTTAAGGGTGCATCAGCACTGAGTTCAATGGACGATCCCTGAACAAATGCCCCTGCTGCCATAATCACCTGAGAGTCATATCCCGGCATATCCCCCGGGACAGGAGTCGCAAAGCTGTCAACAGGTGCCGCGGCTTGAATTCCCTCGCAAAATGCAATTACTCCCTCAGGATTCCCAAGCTCCACCGCCTGAATTATGTCGTGGCGGCTTTCTTCCCCATTGGGTACAACCTTAAAGCCCAGCTTCTCATAAATATTCGCCGCAAAGATAGCACCTTTAAGAGCCCCCGCAACAACCGTGGGAGCAAGGAAAAGTCCTTGATAAAGCTGACGCATCATTCCCATATTTGTGCCGACCTCTTTGCCAAGACCGGGAGCAGTAAGACGATAACCACATCGTTCGATGCATTCACGTGTTCCGCAAATATATCCGCCCGACGGAGCAAGACCTCCGCCCAAATTCTTTATAAGCGAGCCGACAATCATATCAGCGCCAAAGTCAGACGGCTCTTGTCTTTCAACAAATTCGCCATAACAGTTGTCCACCATACAAATAACGTCGGGTTTTATTTCTTTAACAAATTTTATTATCTTCGCAATCTTTTCTACAGAAAAGCTTTCTCTTGTCTGATAGCCTTTTGACCGCTGGATTGTCACCATTTTTGTTTTTTCGTTTATAGCATTTTTTATGCCGTCCCAGTCAAAGCCGCCATCGGGAAGCAAATCAACCTGTCTGTAGGTCACGCCGTACTCTGCCAAAGAGCCGGGACTTGATCTGATTCCTATAACCCCCTGAAGCGTGTCATAAGGACATCCCACAGGTGATAAAAGCTCATCCCCAGGGAGTAAGTTCGCACTGAGCGCCAAAGCCAAAGCGTGAGTTCCGCAAGTTATCTGGGGTCTTACCAAAGCATCCTCGGTATTAAAGCACGCAGCATACACTCTTTCAAGGGTATCGCGTCCCAAATCATCATAGCCGTATCCGGTAGACTCATAAAAGCACGCCGCAGACACCTTTTCCTTTTGCATAGCACGGATTACTTTCAGCTGATTTAATTCTGCTGTTTTATCAATTTCTTTAAAACGGGGTTCAAGCTCTTTCAAGATTTTTTCTCCAAACCCAAAAACCTCATTTGAAATTCCCATTTCTCTATATGAATTTTCTGTAAACATTTTCCAAAGACCTCCAAACCCCTTTATTATACAACGTTTTTCCCTTGCCGTCAATATCCGACTTTTCAAAAAAAGTACTGGCTTTTTTTGTCCCTTTATGGTATAATTTAATAAACTTTCAAATAAACTGATACTCTATAAAAAATCAGGAGGCGGGGTTTATGAACATTTGTGTTTACGGTGCATCGAGCGATGCTATTGACAAAAAATATATCAAGGCCGGCGAAAAATTGGGTGAAGAAATGGCAAGACGCGGCCACTCTCTTATATTTGGTGGTGGCGCTTGTGGACTTATGGGAGCTGTTGCCCGTGGAATGAGTCGCGGGAATGGAAAAATAATCGGCATCGCCCCATCTTTTTTCAATGTGGACGGCGTCCTTTATGACAAGTGCGATGAATTCATATATACCGAAACCATGCGTGAAAGAAAACAGCTTATGGAAGACAAGTCCGACGCTTTCACTATGACACCCGGCGGAATCGGCACTTTTGAAGAATTTTTTGAAATTTTCACATTGAAACAGCTTGGCAGACTTAAAAAAGCCATAGCCGTTCTCAACACCGGTGGCTATTATGACGCATTCTCTGACCTCATGCAGCGCACAGCCGATGAACACTTTATGCAGCCCGAGTCTCTCACTCTTTATTCGCTTTTTGAGGATTGCGGCAGTTTGCTTGACTACATTGAAACCTACACCTGCCCCGATATTGATATACGGAATATGAAATATATTGAAAAATAACTTACCGAGGTAATTTTTATGGAAGAACTTATCAAAAAAGGCACTTTGGCAAAAGAAGCATCCGTGATTTTGTCAACAGCCACAACCAATGCCAAAAATCTGGCTCTTTCGAAAATCGCACAGGCTTTTATTGACAACGCTCCATACATATTGGCAGAAAACCAAAAGGACATTGACGAGGCAAGACAAAATAATATAAGCGAGGGCCTTATCGACCGCCTGACGCTCACCAATGACCGAATTTCACAAATGGCAGAGGGCATCCGTCAAATCGTTTCCCTCCCTGACCCGGTTGGCGAGGTTCTTGCGTCAAATACCCGTCCAAATGGTCTTGAAATCAAAACTGTCCGTGTTCCCCTTGGTGTTTGCGGCATAATTTATGAGGCACGCCCGAATGTGACAGCCGACGCTGCCGCACTTTGCATCAAATCAGGTAACGCCTGCATTTTAAGATGCGGAAAAGAGGCTCACAAATCAAGCATGGCAATCACAAAGGTTATCCGTGATGCTCTGAAAACTGCAGGACTTCCCGAAAACTGTGTAAATCTTGTGGAAGACACCTCACGCGAAAGTGCATTTTCTCTTATGCGTCTTCGTGATTACCTTGACGTAATAATCCCCCGTGGCGGTGCAGGGCTTATTCGCAGTGTAGTTGAAAATGCCACCGTTCCCGCAATTGAAACGGGCACAGGAAACTGCCACATTTTTGTGGACGAAAGTGCGGATTTTGATATGGCGGAAAAAATTATTATAAATGCAAAAACGAGCCGCCCCTCTGTGTGCAACGCAGAGGAAAAGCTTCTTGTTCACAAGAATATTGCCGAAAGTTTTCTTCCCCGAATTCTTGACGCTTTATCAAAAAAGGGTGTTGAAATCATCGGTGACGAAACTGTTTGCCGCATTTTTTCAGGGGCAAATCCTGCCGCAGAAGACGACTGGGGCACTGAATACCTTGATATGAAACTCGGCGTAAAGACAGTAGAAAATGTCGATGACGCCATCTCTCATATAAACAAATACGGAAGTCTTCATTCAGAGGCTATCATCACCGAAAACTTTCAAAATGCACAAAAATTTCTTGATACAATTGACGCCTCAGCTGTCTATGTGAACGCCTCAACCCGCTTCACCGACGGCTTTGAGTTTGGTTTTGGCGCAGAAATCGGAATCAGTACACAAAAATTACACGCGCGTGGACCTATGGGGCTTACGGCTCTTACCACCACGAAATATAAAATATACGGAAACGGACAAATCCGCTAAGTACGAAAGGAACTTTTTATGGAACGAGAACTGAGACAAGCCTTTCTGGCACAGGTAAACATCCCCGAGGATACCGGCAAAATCTTTGCCGAATTTGCTCACCAGTTCGAAGAGCTTATGATGATTTATCAATGTGCCATTCAGGAGGTTACAACAAAGCTTGACGTTTTGAGCCACGAAATGTCAGTAAGGCGAAACCGAAATCCGATAGAAACGGTGAAATACCGCATCAAAAAGCCAAAGAGCATAGCCGAAAAGCTTCACCGAAATGGTCTTCCCATAACCCTTGAAGCTGTTTCAACCAAGCTAAACGACGTGGCAGGGGTCAGGGTAATATGCTCATTTATTGACGATATTTATACCGTGGCAAATATGCTCACAAGTCAGGACGACATAAGACTTCTTGCCGTAAAGGACTACATAAAAAACCCAAAGGAAAACGGCTACCGAAGTTATCATATGATTATTGAAATCCCTGTCTTCTTCTCAGACAAGAAGCAGTATGTAAAGGTTGAAGTGCAGATAAGGACCATCGCAATGGATTTTTGGGCAAGCCTTGAACATCAGGTTAAATACAAAAAAGATGTGCCAAACCCCGAAGAAATTCAAGCACGCCTCAAAAAATGCGCTGACGTAATCGCCGCAACCGACAACGAAATGCAAAACATCGCACAGTATATTGATATTCTTTAAAAAAACAAAAAACGCATTAAAAAATGCGTTTTTTTGTTTCCATTTTTATATATCCATCTTTAAGCGGCAAACACTCATCATCTGGCATTTCACCCATTCGAGCCCTCCCGCCTATGATTTCAAAACTCTCGTTTTCCCCTTGGTATATACACTCATACCCGAAAAATGCACGCAAAATTTTGTCGGCATCTTCTACTTGCATATCACAGCTCACAGTAAAATCCTCAGGCAACGGTGCTGACCAATAAGGCGAGTCCTCCTGTGGTTTTGCATTTTCCCAAAGAGCATCAAAGCTTTGCACCAAAGTTTCCATCATTTCAGGTAAAAACCCACACGCCTTTTTCATATATGTTTCGTGAGTTTCATCATCTGAGAGTTCAAATTCCCTTTGCAAAAGTATGTCCCCGCTGTCAAAGCTTTCCGCAATTTTGTGGACTGTAATGCCACTTTTTTTCATCCCTTTGAGAATAACCTGAGGCATAGGCCACGGGCCTCTTCCAACAGGCAAAAGCGTCGGATGGATGTTCACAATGGGTAAATCCGTATCCCACGGGATTTTGAAATAATACCCTCCGCAAACCGCCATCTTGCAGCCTTTTTCTTTAAGCCTTTTTATATCATCCCTTGTTATGCGAGTCATTTGGCAAGGGATATTTCTCGCTCTTGCAAAGTCACAGATTTTCACATTGAATTCGGTCTTGTTGTCGGTGTCGCAAGAAAAGATTTCCACAATTTCACAGCCGAATCTTTCAAGGGAACAAAGAGCCTCGAAAAATAAGTCAATGCCAATATATGCAATTTTCAATTCCTTCGCCCCTTATCCAAAATATTTGAAAAGCAGAAAAGCCGCCAAAGCGTTCAAAACGACAATCACAGGAACGCCGAATCGAAACTTTCCCTTTCGGGTCTTGTGGTTAAACAAAACCATACCAAACAAAGCTCCCATTCCCCCAAAAAGAAATGTCAGAAGCAACAAAACCTGCTCACTTATACGCCATTTTTTCATTCTTGCAAGAAGCTTGTCCAATCCAAATGCAAGCATAACAAAAATGTTCCAACACAGAAAAGTAAAATCCATACAAATCTCCGCCCTTTTAAATAATAAACTGAGCTTTCGACATTGAAAAACACCGAATTGTTCGGTTTCAAGCCCCCATACTTTTTGTATTCTTGTTGTTTTTTATGTCATATCTGAATATGGCAATGCCAATGGACACCAATGTAAAGACATCCCCAATAGCAGAACCATAGGCTGCACTTACCAGATTATAGCAAAGCCAAAAAGGCGACCCCAAAAATGATACCAGTCGTATGGCCTTTTCCTTATCTATCCAGAATGCGCTGGTGTGCAAAATCACACCTATTAGCGGAAACAGGCTGAAAATACTTTTATAAAGAACAAGTCCTACCGCCACAATAACCAGATTTATAATAACAAAAATGGTTTTTGTGTGTCTCTTCAAAAATCCCTTGTTTTTATTTTGTGCACATATGGACG
>JAFVTM010000027.1 GCA_017503225.1 Clostridia bacterium | reverse complement strand
GAAACTGTCCTTGGTAAAATCAACAAGCAGTCAAGCTTTGAGTACATAAAGAAAAAGGTAGAGAAAGACCAGGCGGATGCACTCAGAGAATATATAAATAAGCATGGAATTGACGGCATAAAATTTGCTGAGGACACGAAAAGGTATTATCCTTACGGAAACTTTGCATCTCAGGTCATTGGCTTTGCAGGAAATGACAACAACGGCCTTGAGGGAATTGAAATGGTTTATGACGAAGAGCTCAAGGGTGTTCCCGGAAGAGTTGTTTCGGCAAATATGACTGCAGGTCTTGAAATCCCTGATAATTATGAAAGTTATTATGAGGCACAAAATGGTCAGAGCGTGGTACTCACTATTGATGAAACCATACAGCATTTTGCTGAAAGGCACCTTGAACACGCAAGAATTGAAAATCAGCTTGAGGAGGGTGCTGCAGCCATAGTTATGAGCGTAAAGACCGGTGAAATACTGGCAATGGCAACAAAACCTGACTATGACCTTAATCAGCCCTTTGAAATCAATGCAGCAGTTGAGGAAAAATATCCTGATATACTTAAAGAGCTTGAATCTATGGACGGCAGCGAATACAATGCCAAACTCACCGAGGTAACACAATTTTTGAGAAGAAACAAAGCGGTGGTTGACTCATACGAGCCAGGTTCAACTTTCAAAATTGCTGTGGCGTCAATGGCACTTGAAGAAGGTGTAGTATCCCTTGATGATCATTTTTACTGTGGCGGTTCAATAAAGGTGGCAGACAGAACAATAAGCTGCGCAAACCGAAACGGTCACGGCTCACAGACGTTTGTTCAGGCGGTGCAGAACTCCTGCAACCCTGCATTTATTGAAATTGGTGCAAGAGTAGGCCGCGAAAAATTTGTGAAATACCTGGAGGGTTTTGGATTTCGTGAAAAGACCGGCATTGAGCTTCCGGGTGAAACCAGCGGTATTTTCCACGAGTTTTCGAATTTCAAGGAAATAGACCTTGCAACATCATCTTTTGGACAGAGTTTTAATATAACACCTCTCCAGATGATCACGCTTGCATCGGCTGTTGCCAATGGCGGAAACCTTATGAAACCACATTTGGTGAAACAGCTTGTTGATGAAAATCAAAATGTGATAAAAGAGTTTGAACCCGAAACTGTTCGTCGCATTATCTCAGAAAAAACAAGCAAGACAATGTGCGAAATCCTTGAGTCGGTTGTGTCGGTAGGCGGCGGTAAAAACGCTTACCTTGCAGGATACCGAATTGCAGGAAAGACAGGAACATCGGAAAAACAGCCTCGTGGAAATGGCAAGTATGTGGCATCTTTCATAGGCTTTGCGCCTGCTGATGACCCTGAAATTGCATGCCTCGTAATCCTTGACCAGCCGCCCGTTGGTTCTACATATTATGGTGGCCTTATAGCGGCACCGGTTGTTAAAAATATTCTTGAAGAAAGTCTCCAGTACATAGGCGTTGAGGCAGAATATACTCAGGAAGAATTGGAAATGATTGATATAACAGCTCCCGACATCACAGGCAAGACAAGAAAAGAGGCAGAGGCTGCTCTCAAAGAGGTTGGCGTAAACATAAGCATAAAGGGTAGCGGCGATGTGATTCTTGACCAGGTTCCAAAACCATATTCAAAGCTCGCAAGAGGTTCAAAGGTTGTGGCATATACCGAGGGTGAAGAAAGCAAAAAGACGGTTACCATTCCTGATGTGGTAGGGTGCTCGGCATCAGAGGCGAATAAAGGAATAACAAATGCGGGGCTTAATGTAAGGGTGAAAGGCCTTTCAAACGTCAACGGAATTTCAATTTGTTCCGAGCAGTCGCCGGCTGCCGGTACTGTGGTGGAACCGGGAACAATTGTTACACTTGATTTCAGGTATATCGAGGTAAGAGACTGATTTTTAAATACGATTTTGAGAAATGGGGGATTGGATATGTTGTTATCTCAGCTGCTCACTGATGTGGAAATTATAAAAGCATCGGGAAATATAGATGTGAAAATTTCCGGAGTTGCTTTTAATTCTCAGGAGGTAAAGCCCGGGTATGTGTTTGTGTGCATAAAGGGCTTCAAGACTGACGGACACGACTATGCCGAGGACGCTCTTGAAAAAGGGGCGGTTGCGATAGTGGCAGAAAAGCCCTTGCCCGATACTGCGGCGACAACCGTGGTGGTGAAAGACACACGATATGCACTTTCTTGTATTGCGGCGGCTTTTTATGATCATCCTTACAGAAAATTTCGTCTTATAGGAGTAACCGGCACAAACGGTAAAACCACAACAACCTATCTTGTGAAATCAATCCTTGAAAGCTGTGGCGAAACTGTTGGTCTTATTGGTACAAACCAGAATATGATAGGAAATCAGATAATACCCTCACATCATACAACCCCTGATTCTCTTGAACTGATGCAGCTCTTTGACCGTATGGCAAATGAGGGTGTAAATACAGTGGTTATGGAGGTGTCATCACATTCTCTTGCTCTTGACAGAGTGGCGTGCTGTGAGTTTGATGTTGGTGCATTCACAAATGTGACTCAGGATCACCTTGATTTCCATGGGACAATGGAAAACTATACAAATGCAAAGGCACAGCTTTTCAAAAAATGTCGCACCGGTGTATTCAATCTGGATGATGATGCTTGCGAGATTTTGCGTGAGAATGCGACTTGTGAAGTACTAACCTACAGCACGAAAAAAGATTGTGATTTAAAGGCAGAAGATATTGAATATCGTGCAACAGGAGTGGAATTTGACCTTGTTTCGGGTGAGGCGCGTGAAAGAGTTTCCCTTTCTATACCGGGTGGATTTTCGGTGTATAATGCACTGACTGCTGCCACTTGTTGCGTTGCGGTGGGGCTGTCCCTTGAGGAAATTTCAAATGGGTTGAGAACAGCAAAAGGAGTAAAAGGCAGAATTGAGGTTGTGGAAACCAATACGGATTATACAGTGATAATTGACTATGCTCATACCCCTGACGGACTTTATAATATTCTAAGTGCTATACGCGGTTTTGCAAAAGGCAGAATTGTTACCCTCTTTGGATGCGGCGGTGACCGTGACAAGACAAAGAGACCTCAGATGGGAAAAATTGCCGGTGAAATGTCGGATTTCTGCATAGTGACAAGTGACAATCCAAGGAGTGAAGAGCCAAAGGCGATAATCGAGGATATACTTGTGGGACTTAAGGAAACTGATTGTCGGTATGCCGTTGTTGAAAACAGATTCGAGGCTATTGAATTTGCTATTGACAATGCAAAGCCTGATGATATAATTCTCCTTGCGGGCAAAGGCCATGAGCCTTATCAGATACTCAAGGACAGAACTATTGTGTTTGACGAAAGAGAGATAGTTTTAAAGCTTATTGATTCATCTGAGGCTTAAGGAGAGTGATTGATGTGGAAAATATCCTGACAATAAAGCAGCTTGAAATGGCATGCGGAGGAAGAGCAGAAAACTGCGATAGCGAAAAAGTTGTAGCAGATATTGTTACTGACAGCAGAAAAATTACTCAAGGCTCTGTTTTTGTCGCACTTCGTGGGGAAAAATTTGATGGACACAATTTTGCAGGTCAAGCCATTGAAAAAGGTGCAGTATGCTCTATTGTGGATGAAAATTTTGACAATAAAGATAATATTCCGGTGATAGTTGTAGAGGACACATACAAGGCACTTCGGGATGCGGCAAAATATTATCGTGATAAGTTTGTGATTCCGGCGGTTGCCATAACAGGAAGTGTCGGAAAAACCAGTACCAAGGATATGGTTTATTGTGTGCTTGGAAATAAATACAAGGTGCTTAAAACAGAGGGAAACTTCAATAATGAAATAGGGCTTCCGCTTACGACATTTCGCCTTTCATCCGATGATGAGCTTGCCATTTTTGAAATGGGTATGAGTTCATTTGGCGAAATTTCACGGCTTACAAATATTGCGTCACCTGAAACCGCTATAATAACGAATATAGGTTTCTCGCATATAGAACACTTGGGCTCAAGAGAAAATATTCTTAAGGCAAAACTTGAAGTGCTTGAGGGGATGTCAGAAACAGACGGAACGGTTATATTAAACGGCGACGATGAGTATTTAAACAGTGTGGTGGGGACGTTGCCTTTTGAGACCCTAACCTATGGAATTGAAAACAAAACTTGTGACATTGTTGCTGAAAATATCAAAAAATCTTCTGAAAGTATAACCTTTGATGTTCAGCTTGATGGAACAGTGTATAATATCAGGATAAATGCTCCCGGTGTTCATCATGTTTATAATGCTTTGGCAGCTACCTTAGCCGGAATGAAGTATAATATGACAATGGAACAAATCATTGAGGGGATAGGGAAATTTGTGCCTCAGGGTATGAGACAAAATATAGAAACCCTTAATAATTTCAGGATAATAAGGGACTGCTACAACGCGAGTCCCACATCTATGAAATCGGGACTTGAGGTTTTGTCGGTAACTATGCCCAAGGACGCTGAAAGTCCTCACAGAAAAGTAGCTGTTCTTGGCGATATGCTGGAACTTGGTGATTTTGCACGTGATGCACATACATCGGTGGGAGAGCTTGCTTGTGACTATGATTTGGGATGCCTTGTTGCCATTGGAAAAAACGCCGAATTTGTAGCAAAGGGAGCTATTGAGAAAGGCTTCAATTCATCGGAAATATATATTTTTTATGATAACAATGCTGCAAAGGCTCACATTATGGACATATTAAAGCCCAATGACGTTATTCTTTTCAAAGGGTCACGTGGTATGCGGCTTGAAGAGATTGCGGATTTTATTTCGGAGCAGGATGCTCTGTAGCAACCACAGAAAACAGTATCAGTGAGGTTTTTAAAATGATTAAAGCTATTACAGTTGCATTGATTTCGTTTGTTTTTGCGGCAGTTTTTGGGATTTTCCTGATTCCGCTGTTGCACAGACTCAAATTCGGACAGGAAATAAGAGAAGAAGGTCCAAAGTGGCACCAGAAAAAATCAGGGACGCCAACAATGGGTGGGATTATATTCATAGCCGCATCTGTTATTTCCTCTGTCATAGGTGGATTTCTTTTTGGTATCAATCGCGATGTGGCAGATATAAAGGCGCTCATAAGCCTTTTGGGAATATCCTTGGGATTTGGAATTGTTGGATTCCTTGATGACTACATAAAGGTCATTCTCAAACGAAATCTTGGACTTCGTGCTGGACAGAAGTTTTCGCTGCAGTTTCTTGTGGCACTGATTTCGGCTGTATGGATGGTTGCAGGCGGCGTGGTAAATACCGAAATTGCCATTCCGTTTTCGGGCATCAGTGTGGACGTGGGATATATAGTTTATATACCGTTTGTTATTCTGGTTATGCTTGCGGCTGTAAACAGCGTAAACCTTACAGATGGACTTGACGGCCTTGCAACCTGTATAACTTTGGTTATATGCGTTTTTTATTGCATTGTTTCGACCATTTTGGGAAACAATCCACTGGCACTTTTCAGTGCGATTCTCATAGGTGGTCTCTCGGGATTTTTGCTTTATAACAAATTTCCCGCAAAAGTATTTATGGGTGACACCGGCTCACTTTTCTTGGGTGGAGCAGTCTCGGCAATGGCAATTTATATGAAAAATCCTTTGCTTTTGCTAATCGTGGGTCTTGTATATGTGATAGAAGCCTTGTCTGTTATTATTCAGGTAACATGGTTCAAGAAAACAGGAAAAAGAATATTTAAAATGAGTCCTATCCACCATCATTTTGAAATGTGTGGATGGAGTGAGGTGAAGATAGTTACAGTATTTTCGGCTGTTACAGCTGCTCTTTGCGTTTTGGGACTGGCTGCAACAGGAATTTAAGAACAGAAAGTTTGCGGAAAGGATGGCTGCATATGAAGCGGGTACAAAGAAAAAAAAGTGTGCGAAAGACAAACAGCTCTGCTAAAAAATTGGCTGCGTCAAAGCTTGGCAGCCTGGTAACTGCGACAAAAGGCGTTGATATGCAGTTTTTGGTTGCAGTTTATATTCTGCTTGCCTTTGGACTTCTTATGGTGCTCAGTGCCAGTAGTCCTATTGCTTATGCAAGTGAGGCAACCAACCATGACAGCTTTTACTATTTCAAAAAGCAGTTTCTGTGGGCAATCCTTGGAAGCATAGGCATGTTTGCGGCGGCAAATTATGATTATCAAAAAATGAAAAAGCTTGCCTTTCCGGCTCTTTGCATTAGTGTTCTTTTGCTTCTTTTGGTGTTGGTGCCGGGGATAGGCAGAAAAATCAACGATGCAAGACGCTGGATTTATATCGGCCCAATAAACTTTCAGCCGTCAGAGGTTGCGAAAATTGCGATGATTGTGTTTTTCTCATACAGTCTTTCGAAAAACTACAAAGAACTGAAAAATTTCAGTGTGTTTTTGCTGTACATAGCAATAATTGGAGTTGTGGCAGTGATAATTATGATGGAGCCACATTTCAGCTGTACAATGCTGATAGTTGCAACATCGGTAATTCTTATGTTTGTGGCGGGGGCAAAAATCAGGCACTTTTTGGTGTTGTGTCTGCCGGTTATTCCGGTACTTGGTCTTGTAATAATAAAGTCCCCTTACCGACTCGCCAGAGTACTTTCGTTCCTTGACCCTTTTGAGGATATACAAGGTGCAGGCTGGCAGATTGTCCAGTCACTTTATGCCATAGGCTCGGGAGGAATTTTTGGTGCAGGGCTTGGTCAAAGCCGTCAGAAATATCTGAACATTCCGGAACCGCAAAATGACTTTATATTTGCTATTCTTGCGGAGGAGTTCGGGCTTCTGGGGGCAATTCTTGTATCGGTTATGTTCATTTTCCTTATAGCAAGAGGAGTAAAAATTGCACTTCGTGCACCTGACCTTTTTGGAACACTTCTCACAACGGGAATAGTTGCTATGATTGCAATTCAGGCACTTGTGAACATTGCGGTTGTTACGTCATCAATACCTGTTACGGGTATGCCGCTGCCGTTTTTCAGCTATGGCGGTACGGCACTTGCAATTACTATGACAGAAATGGGAATTGTACTGAACGTGTCAAAACACGCAAAGATTTAAATTTGGATTGGATATAGGGGCTTAAAGCAGCGGATAGCGTTTAAGCCTTTAACCATTTAATAAAAAGGAGATTTTTCTATGAGAATTCTGTTTGTCGGCGGCGGAACTGCGGGGCATATCAACCCTGCTATTGCTGTTGCAAATCATATAAAAGAAAAAGACCCAAAGGCTGAAATCCT
>JAFVTM010000002.1 GCA_017503225.1 Clostridia bacterium | reverse complement strand
TTTGAAAATATGGATGAATTGCCCTTTCCTTATACAAATGATGATTTGAAAAATGTTGTGGCGGGTGAAAAGCTCATCTATTATGAAACCAGCAGAGGCTGTCCTTTTTCCTGTGCATACTGTCTTTCGTCGACCACCGAGGGGGTTCGGTTTTTAAGCCGTGAACGTGTGAAAACTGAACTTAAAAGGTTCACGGAATTTGGTGTTATGACCGTGAAATTTGTAGACAGAACTTTCAATGCCGACAAAAAGAGAGCCATAGAAATTTGGAAGTATTGCTTGAATCTTCCGGGAGACACATGCTTTCATTTTGAGATAGGGGCAGACCTTATAACCGATGAGGCGATAGAGGTTTTGAAAGATGCACCCAAAGGGAAATTTCAGTTTGAAATTGGTGTGCAAACCACAAATGAAACCACCATTTCTGAAATAAGCAGAACCATGAATATTGATGTGCTCCGAAACCGCGTAAAAGCCTTGAGAGAACAGACAAATGTAATGCTTCACCTTGATTTGATAGCCGGACTTCCTTTTGAAGATTTTGAATCATTCAAAAAGTCTTTTGATGATGTGTATGGAATGAGACCCCACGTTTTGCAACTGGGCTTTTTGAAACTTTTGAAAGGGTCGAGGCTAAGGAAAAAGGCAGATTCTTACGGAATGCTATTTTCGGACTTTGCTCCGTATGAGATATTTTCAAATAAATGGATTTCGTACCCTGAGATGATAAAACTTAAAGGCATAGAGGATGTCCTTGAAAGGTATATGAATTCAGGCAGGTTTTGCCGTACGCTTGAGGCGATTGATGAAATCATTGCTTCTTCATTTGAATTTTTTCAAAAACTGGCAGAATTTTTTGAAAGGCGGGGGCTCATTGGTCAGGGCGTAAAAAGGATTACGCTTTATGGAC
Organism: Clostridia bacterium; assembly: GCA_017503225.1. Classification (GTDB taxonomy): domain Bacteria; phylum Bacillota; class Clostridia; order Monoglobales; family Monoglobaceae; genus SIG440. The sequence goes on along the minus strand of JAFVTM010000002.1, from coordinate 1,806 downwards.
TTTTGTACGAATTTTTGAAAGAAGAGTTGAATGACGAAAATCTCAGGAGAGTTATGTGCGAGATGAAAAAGGACTTTTCGGATTGGCACTCAAATGGAATTGGCACGCCTGACTGGTATAAAAAATATTGATGAGGGATTTTCGTTGACAAAGCCATGACTTTTTGTTACAATCAAAAGGAAAAGGAGGGGGTCATATGTTCAACATAAAGCTTGCAGATATTTGTATCGGCATTGACAATAAATATCTGTATCTTGAAAAAATGTGTTCAAAGTATATAACAAACGATGCTGAGTGTGAGTTTGTTGTTTCGGTGACAGACGAAGAAATAATGGCTGAAAAAACCGATATCGATTTTCCTCCGGCTTATCTTGAAAGCCTTGCTGTTTATCGGAAAATTGCAGAAAAAATGGCTGACTATGATGGTTTTTTGATGCACGGTGTTGTGCTTGAAACAAAAGACTGCGGCGTTGCATTTTTGGCAAAAAGCGGTGTGGGAAAATCCACGCACGCAAGGTTCTGGCTTGAATTTCTTGGAAATCAGGCAGAGATAATAAATGGTGACAAACCTCTTGTGAGAATAAAGGACGGTGTTCCTTATGCCTATGGAACTCCCTGGGCAGGAAAAGAAGGGATAGAGAAAAATAAAGGCGTGATTCTTAAAAAGATTTGTTTTATCAAGAGGGGCAGCGAAAATTCTTGCGTGAGTCTTGAAAAAAATAAGGTTATGACGACGCTACTAAATCAGATTCACTTTCCAAACAACAAGTTTTTGGGAAAAATTTTGGGGACTGTTGAAAAAGTGGTGGAAAGCACAGAATTTTTTGAAATACATTGCATAAAGGATATTTCAGCGGCCGAGGTTGCTTACAACGAAATGTTTAAATAAATAAAAAAGAACCGAAGGATTTCGGTTCTTTTTTTGCTTATTTTCTTTTGCTTAAATATTCTTTCAGCTTTTCAAAGCTTTGGTCGCTTATTACGTGTTCTATTTTGCAGCTGTCCTGAAAAGCGGTTTCGTTGTCAACACCAAGGGACATAAGAAGAGTTGCAATGACATTGTGGCGTTCAAAGACCTTTTCAGCAATATCAAGACCTTCTTTTGTCAGCGAAATAAAACCGTTTTCGTCAATGGTTATATAGCCTTTCTCTCTGAAATTTTTCATAGCAACAGAAACGCTTGCCTTTGTGAAAGAAAGTTTGTGAGCAACGTCGATGCTGCGGACACAGCCGTTTTTTTTCTTCAGTACAAAAATTGTTTCGAGATAATTCTCTGCGGATTCGTTTATTTTCATAATCTTTCCTCTGGAAAACAGAACTTGGATAAAGTATATCCGCTATTATTATAACAAAGCAAAAAGAATTTGTCAAATTGTGACGCCGAACGCATCCAATCGACAAACTCTTTTTTTAGGAGTGGTTTAATAGTTTAATACTACGGGATAAAAATTTCCCAACACATCGCAAAGGGTAACTGGGTAAACTTCGTTTTCAGCTAACCATTTGCAACAGGCAGCGGCTTCTTCAGGGGTGAAGAAAATGTTTTCTACGATTTCAGCATCAGATTTGTCGTTGTCCATCTCTGCCATAATGCCAAAAGGACGAAGTGTGTCCATGTTGTCGGAAATAACATAAAAACTAATTCCGTTTCCTGATGCGGAAAGAATCAGATTTTTGCTTTTGTTCATGGTGATTACCTCCAAAATAAAGTGATATTTTTATTTTAATCCTTTGAAATTTACATTTACATAGGAAAAAATCGACAAAATATTACAAAAAAATTAAAATGGCTAAAACCATTGATAT
>JAFVTM010000026.1 GCA_017503225.1 Clostridia bacterium | reverse complement strand
GGCTGTCAGGCAGAGGTGGGAAGTGCCTGTGCTATGGCAGCGGCTGCCCTTGCGGAGTTGTTTGGGCTGAATATAGACAAAATTGAATACGCAGCAGAAATTGCCATAGAGCACCATCTTGGGCTTACTTGCGATCCTATATGCGGACTGGTTCAGATTCCTTGCATTGAAAGGAATGCTGTTGCGGCTATGCGCGCCATAAATGCAGTGAGTCTTTCGAGCTTTTTGTGGGATTCAAGAAAAATTTCATTTGACAGGGTTGTGGCAACGATGAAAGAAACCGGCAGGGATATGCATGCTGCATACAAAGAAACTGCAGAGGGTGGATTGGCAAAGATAAAATTGACAGAGGGAGTAGGTAATTGAACCAGAAACAACGCCACATACTCTCTATAATATACTTTTCAGATAAGCGGTGGGAGAAAGTCCCACTGCTTTTTTGAATGACCTCGAAAAAGTGTGAATTGAGGAAAAACCAAGCATATCCGAAATCTGACTGACAGAATTGTTCTTTTCTCTCAAAAGTTTCTTTGCTTCCTTGACTTTTAAAGAGGAATAATAATCCATTGGGCTCATAGCTGTGCTTTCACGAAAAATTTTGCACAGCTGTGTTTTTCCAAGGAGAAAATGCTTGCATAGTTGTTCAAGGGAAATGTTTGAATAAATATTTGATTTCAGGTACTCGCAAATCAGTTCTGCCAACGAATTGTTGGCTATATCACGTGAGGTTTTTCCGGGGAGCATTGTTTCGCCCAGGGCGCTCTCGTTTCGGATTAAGTGGATAAGAAGCTCGGTGAAATAGCACCCAAGCAACTGAGAAGAACCAAAAATGCCGGGCAAAAAGTGAAGCGAACTTTTGTCTTCATAGTCACTTGGTATTTCGCCTAGGGCATTTTTTGCTTCTGCAAGAAAGAGAGAGAGGAGAGTGCGAGAGGTCTTGTCCAAAGAAAATGTTTTGTTCCTGAGTGAGTGCATCATATCACTGTCTACAGTGAAGGAAACAACAAGAAGATTGCTTGCTACACAGTTGTCTGAGATGTGGGCGTGCATTTCCATGGGCTCGTGAAAAATCGCCTGCCCCTGACTTAATGTGAGACCAATGCCGTTGGTTATGGCATTTATGCTACCGCTGTCAACATAAACCATCTCCCAGAAATCGTGCTTTTCAGGAGCGTGGGAAAAGTTTTTACTGAATTCGAAATAGTAAATACTGTTAAACCCTTGAATTTCAAGGTCTTTTTTTATAGGTTGCAGTTTAAACATAAAACACCTCTGTGAACAAAATGCTAAAAAGTGTGGAAATGCTGCTAAAGACATCCATTACTTAATATTATATAATAAAAATAGCGAAAAATCAAGAAAAATTATGTTCAGGAGGGAAATTTTAAAATGAATGTACTTGCGATTGGATGTCATCCCGATGATATTGAGATTTCATGTAGCGGAACACTTGCAAAATGTGTGAAGCGTGGTGATAAGGTTACTGTGTGCCATGTGGCAAACGGAAATATGGGACACGAAATCATTCCGCCAGACGAGCTTCGGGTTATGCGTATAGGTGAGGCCAAGAAAGCTGGTTCACTTGCGGGAATCGAGGTTGTGACTCTTGATATTGGTGACTTGCTTCCCAATGGCAGCGATATAAAACAGCGTGATGCTGTGGTGGAACTTATTATAAAGGTTCAGCCCGATTTCATCATAACACACGGTCCCAACGATTATATGCCTGACCACAGAGAGGTTTCAAAGCTTGTTTTTGACGCATCGTTTGCGGCAAGCGTTCCCCAGTACGGACCTAGTGGCAAGGCTGCTGTTGTTCCCATTTATTATATGGACAATCTGGCAGGGCTTAACTTCAATCCTACAGAATATGTGGATATAACAGATGAAATTGAACTCAAGATAGAGATGCTTGAATGTCACGAAAGCCAGCTCAAGTGGATGCGTGATCACGACAATATTGACTTTGCTGATTTTGTAAGGACTTGCTCAAAGTTCCGTGGTCTTCAGTGCGGAGCACCTTATGCCGAAGCATTCACTCAGGAAATGGCATGGCCTAAGGTTGTGGCAAGGAGGTTATTGCCGTGAAAAAGATAGCATGCGTTGGAATTTTGGTTGCTGACGTAATGGTTGAAACTGTTGAACGCTACCCCGAAAAAGGAGTGCTTGAGCCGGTAAAAGCGATTACAATGCACAATGGCGGAAATGCTATGACTGCATCAATCAACACCAAAAAACTGGGTGCAGAATCCTATATGGTGGGCATGGTCGGCGCTGATATGTTTGGTCAGTTCCTGAAAAGCCGTCTTGACGAAGCGGGCGTAAACACTCAGGGACTTAAGATAAGCGACAAAGCCCAGACGTCTGCATCGGTTCTTATGATTGACAAGAATGCTGAACGTTCTTTCTTTCACTGCACAGGTACGAATGCTGTTTTTGATGAATGTGATATTGATTATAGCATTATTGAGAAGTGCGATATGGTGTTTGTTACCGGTTCGTTCCTTATGGATACATTTGATGGTGTGAGCACAATGAACTTCCTCAAAAAATGCAAGGAGATGGGTAAAACCACATTCCTGGACGTTTGTTGGGATGCAAAAGGTCAGTGGGGAAAGCTGCTTGATATGTCAATGCCTTACATAGATTACCTTATGCCAAGCATTGATGAAGCGGTATGCATTGCAGGAAAGGAAGATCCTGAGGATATTGCAGATGTTTTTGTTTCAAAAGGCGCGAAAAATGTTATCATAAAGCTTGGCTCAAAGGGCAGTTATCTTCGCAAAGAGGGCGAGAGCAAAGGTCAGGTATTTAAGCCTTTCTATATTGAAAACCCGGTTGATACAACAGGTGCAGGTGACAGCTTCTGCTCAGGATTTCTTGCGGCTTATGCGGCAGGAAAAACTCCGGAAGAATGTATGGTGTTTGCCAATGCTGTCGGTGCACACTGCGTTATGGCGGTTGGCGCAACCACCGGTATAAAACCATTTGATGACATTGTGAAATTTATTGAAGAAAGAAAATAATTGTG
>JAFVTM010000025.1 GCA_017503225.1 Clostridia bacterium | reverse complement strand
TTTGTCCAAGCTCTTTCGCCCTATCCAGTATTTTTTTGATTGTTCCTTCTCCGTCAAGAAGACTGAACGCTGTGTGTGTATGCAAGTGTGCAAACGCCATTTTCTCACATCCTTTTTCCCAGGGTTTTCTCTATAAATTCTCCGCAATATCCAATATTCTCTTTAATCGGTGATTTACACCTGACTTTGACATTGGTGGAACCATTTTTTTGCCAAGCTGTTCAAGACTCAAATCCTTAAAGTCACGCCTTAAAACAGCCACTTCTTTGAGATCATCAGGAAGATTGTCAATCCCCATAATTTTTTCTATGTCGTCTATTGCCATCAAATGTCTGCTTGATGCCTCCATAACCTTGTCCATATTGGCGGTTTCGCCGTTTGAGGTCCTTGTTATTTCGCTGCGTACCTCTTTTTCAATTTTCACATTAAGTATTTCCATTTGTGCACTGAACGCCCCCATATGAGCCAGTGCATCACAAATAATATCACTGTTTTTTGTGTAAAGTACAAAACCGTTATTTTTCTTGATTGTACGAAAGCCAAGTCCCATATTTTCAAGAAGTTTTTTAAACTCGCTGTGAATATATGTACTGTACATCTTGAATTCCATATTATAATTTTTATTGGGGTCAGTCATTGTTCCGCCACCCAAAAAAGCACCCCGCAAAAACGCCGCACTGCAACACTCATTTTTTATAAGGCTTTGAGAAAAACCGCTTTTTTGATTTTCGTATTCAAGGATTTTCTGCAAAACCTTTTTGTCGGACAACACACAAAAATAACTGCTCCTGAGACTTTTTATCTGTACTTCTGTGCCAAGACAGAATTTAAGGAGTTCAGCAAACCGCTTTATTGCATCGAGGCTTTCAAGAGAAACCCTTATTTCTGTGCCACGGAATTTGCCTGCAAACATCAAAATTCCCATCATCTCCGCTTCACAGCAGCAAGATGTCTCTATCTCAAGTTTTGAAAGCATTTCTTTCGTTCTTTGAGAAAAAGTTTTCACAAAAAAGCCCTCCTTTCACAGCTTTTTATGGAATCTAAAATTCGCCTATCATTTTAACTTCCGTTTCAAGCATTACACCAAAATTTTCAAATACAACTTTTTTAATGTATTCAATAAGGTCAAGAACATCCTTGGCTGTGGCATTTCCGGTATTTATTATGAATCCTGCGTGTTTTTCGGAAACCTGTGCCCCACCTATTTGATACCCTTTCAGCCCTGACTGTTCTATAAGTGCCCCTGCAAAATGTCCAACGGGTCTTTTGAACACACTCCCTGCACTGGGTTTTTCAAGAGGCTGTTTTGATGTGCGCCTGCTTGTATAGTCGTCCATACGGTTTTTTATTTCCTCAAGGGAATCTTCTTGAAGAGAAAAAACCGCCGACAAAACTATATAATCATTTTTTGAAAAAATACTTGTTCGATAGCCAAAATCACACTCTTCATTTGAAATGCTGAAAATTTCACCATTTTGGTCCATATATTCTACTGTTTTTATTATCTCTTTCATTTCGTGTTCATAAGCACCGGCATTCATAAAAACCGCCCCACCAATGCTACCAGGAATTCCTGAAGCAAATTCAAATCCTGAAAGACCTGCTCTTTGCACAGCATTTGCCACCTTTGACAAAATAGCACCGCTTTCAACATAGCATTCACTTCCGGATATTTGGATGTTATCCATCTGCTTTCCAAGGCAAATAACCACGCCACGTATACCCTTGTCGCCAACCAGCAAATTCGAACCATTTCCAAGAACAAAGAAAGGTATATTTTGTTCTTTTAGCACCAACACCAATTCTTTCAGCTGAGTTTTATTCTGCGGCGTCAAAAACCAGTCTGCCACGCCTCCTATTTTGAAGGTGGTGTGCTTTTTCATAGGCTCTTTTTCAAAAACATTCTCTTTGCCCAATATCTTTTCAAAAATTTCGCGCATAATCTCTGCCTTTCCTATTCTTCAAATTTAAACACTTTATTCTTCTTTTTTGATATATATTCTATGAATCTCTCTGCCGTTAAATTCATAACCAGCCTTTCAGGAAAATCAATTTCTTTAAGCATTTCAGTGGCTAGTGACACCTCTCCCACCTTGCTCATAAAATGAGCATCCGAATTGACCACCACAGGTGTTTCATACTTTTTGCACGCCATGGCAATTTCTCTGCATATCTCAATATTTTGAGGCCTTGAAATAAAGGAATGATTGTTTATTTCAATGCATTTGTTTTTTTCTTTTGCCCGCTTCACCACCGCATCAATGTCGAAAGGATAATCCGGTGAACCTGTATGCCCCAAAATATCAACATATTCATTTTCCATTATATTGAGCCACGTTTTCGTATGGTCACCGCCCCTTTCTTCCTTGTATGTCGGCGGATGAATTGATGCAATCACAACCTCCAAATCACAAAGGACACTCTCAGGGATGTCAATGTCGCCGCTTTCATTCAGAACATTTACCTCTGCTCCGCAAAGAAGCTTTACCCCCTCAATCATCCTTGGCAAAGCCTTAAAATACATAAAATGCCATATATGTGGTGCATCGCCAATACTCGGTGCATGATTTGTCATTGCCACCAGCTCAAGTCCGCGATTTTTTGCCGCAACCATATTTTCATGAAGAGTACTGTATGCGTGTGTACTCACATTTGTATGTGTGTGAACATCTGTCAAAATCTTCATTTCACTTTTCTCCGTTTTTTGATGCTTATTCGCTCATTTGTTCCATAAGTCTGTTGTTAAGCTCTTCTGCAGCATTATAACCCATTCGACGTTGTCTGTTGTTCATGGCAGCAATTTCAAAAATTACCGCAAGGTTTCTGCCGGGACGGATGGGAATGGTAAGCGACGGAACATCAATGCCAAGTATTTCGGTATAATTGTCCACAAGACCAAGTCTGTCATACTGCTTACCTTTTTGCCAAGCTTCAAGTTGAATAACAAGGTCGATTTTTTCTGTATCCTTTACAGCACCCATACCAAAAATCTTCTTTACGTCAACAATACCTATACCGCGCATTTCAATGAAGTGACGAATGATTTCAGGTGATGAGCCAACCAAGGTCTTTGATGAAACACGGCGTATCTCAACGGCATCATCAGCAACAAGACGATGACCCCTCTTCATAAGCTCAACAGCAGCCTCACTTTTTCCTATTCCGCTTTCACCCAAGATAAGAATACCCTCACCATAAACCTCAACCAAAACCCCATGTCTTGTAATTCTTGGAGCAAGTTCAATATTCAAAAATGCAATAAGGGCACTCATAAAGCTTGATGTGCCCAAAGAAGTTCTCAAAATATTTATTTCGTGCTTCTTTGCAGCCTCAAGCATTTCTTCAGGAACTTCCATTTCGCGGCTCACAACAGCAGCCGGAATTTTCTTGCTGAAAAACTCATCAAAACGCTTATATCTCTCATCAGAAGACAGCGATGCAAGGTAAGTATTTTCAACCATACCGAAAATCTGCAGACGTTTGGGGTCAAAATAATCAAAGAAACCCGCCATAGGAAGTCCGGGACGGTTCACATCCGTAGTGGATATCAATGTATCCCTGTGTGGAACATAAACCTCTTCAAGCTTGAATTCATCTATAATTTTACTTAATTTAACTAAAAATTCTTCCATAACAAAAAGTACTCCTTTGGTTCTTTTGTATTTTCTTCTTTATAGTATATCACAATTAACAATTTTTGCAAATAGATATAAAAAATTTTCTTTTAATAATATTATATTTTCTGTATTGACTTTTTCAAATCTTTATGTTATTATATCAAAGTGGTTTTTGTATGGTCCGGTAGTTCAGTTGGTTAGAATGCCAGCCTGTCACGCTGGAGGTCGTGGGTTCGAGCCCCATCCGGATCGCCATACGCTGCCTTAGCTCAGTAGGTAGAGCACTTCCTTGGTAAGGAAGAGGTCGGCAGTTCGATCCTGCTAGGTAGCTCCACTAAGAAAAACTCCGAAAGCAATGCTTTCGGAGTTTTTTATTTTCTCTAATCGCGACAACAGTCAAAATCCCCAGACTTTTTGCCGCACGTTTCGCTGTAAGGACAACCTATACACTTTTTTCCATTCTTTTTTGACTTGTAAATATATCGTGAAATAAGACCTATTATAGCTATCAAAACAAAAATTATAATAAAATTTTTCACAAAGGTCAGCTCCTTTTTTCGTTATAGCTTTGCTGAGGTATTTCCTTTCAAGGCATTTTCAGCCTCAACCTTTTTATCTCCGTTAATACACAAAAAAGATACAATTACCGCCATAATAACCACCGCAACAAGACCTGGGAAAAAGCCTGCACCGAGGTGGTCTGTTACAACAAGTGTACCTATCTGATACACAAGATAACCAATTGTGTATCCCGTTCCAAGCTGGAGCGCAATTCCGCCCCAAAGCCATTTTACGCTCTTCATTTCAGAATTCATAGCACCAATTGCCGCAAAGCATGGTGGCGAGAATAGATTAAACATAAGGTATGCAAGTGCCGCCACCTTAGTAATCGCAAACACAGTAGCAACCTCTGCGCCTGCACCCTCCATAAGAGTAAGTTCTTCGGTATCAATAAGATTTTCAAGACCAACAAAGCAAACAGCAAGTGTTCCTACAACATTTTCTTTTGCAATAAATCCCGTAACTGCCGCCGCAGCCAGCTGCCACGAAAGCACCCCTACAATAGGCACAAGGATATAAGCAAACGGGCCTGCAATAGATGCAAGGATTGAACTGTCTGCGCTTTCTGCCACAGCAAAGCTCCATGTAAATGTCTGCATAATCTGTACAGCAGTGTTACACAAAAGAATTATTGTCGCAGCCTTTACTATATAAGCCCAACCACGCCCACACATTGATTTGAAAGCTCTCCAGAGACTTGGGAATTTGTATTCTGGAAGTTCAATGATAAAGAATGATTTTTTCGGCCTGTGACCTGCAATCTTGTTAACCAGCAAGGCCCCAAAGAAAATAAGAACAATACCTACAAAATACATAAGTGTTCCAACCCATGAAGCATCTTCAAAGAATGCGCCTGCAAAAAGGGCAATAACCGGAAGCTTCGCACCACAAGGCATAAAGGGTGCAAGCATTGCTGTCGCTCTTTTTTCACGTTCGTTCCTTATTGTGCGACAAGCCATAATACCGGGAACCGCACAGCCTGTACCTATTACAAATGGAATAACAGACCTTCCCGAGAGCCCCACCTTTTTGAAAATAGGGTCAAGGACAACAGAAACTCTTGCCATATATCCACAATCTTCCAAAAGCGCAATAAGGAAATACATAACCATTACGAGAGGAAGAAAACCAATAACTGCAATTACGCCACCAATCACACCATCAACCAGCAATGCATAAAGCAATGGACTTGCGCCCTCAAACATACTGCCAATCCACGCCTGTCCAGTCTCAAGCCATAAAGTCAACGTATCCGCAATCCACGGGCCAAATGAAGACTGTGAAATATCAAACACCAAAAACATAACAACGGCAAAAATCGGAATCCCAAGCCATTTGTTTGTGAGAACTGCATCGATTTTGTCCTGTGCATTTTTTTCCTTGGTAAAAACCTTTCTGCTTTCCACATCTTTTACTATTTTATTTACAAATTCAAAACGTTTTCTGTCAGCCTTTTCAACCTCCGCTTTGCTTGTAATATCTATGTATTCTTGTATATACGGTGCTTTTTGCCCCATTCCTCTTTGGGCTTTGGCAGCGGCAATAACTTCTCTTAATCCGTCCGCTTCAGTCGAAATCGTATCAACAACCGGACAACCAAGCTTTTTGCTGAGAGCCACTGCATCAATTTTTGTTTCCTTTTTCTTATTGATATCAGCCTTGTTAAGAGCTACAACTACCGGAATACCAAGTTCCAGCAGCTGTGTGGTAAAGAACAAACTGCGGCTTAGGTTTGTTGCATCAACTATATTGATTATTACATCCGGATTTTCATTCTTTACATAAGAACTTGTAATGCTCTCCTCAGATGTAAACGGCGACATAGAATAAGCACCGGGCAAGTCAACTGCCATCAGCGTTTCCTCTCCAGCACAAAAATTCTTTTTGATTGGATGTTCTTTTTTCTCAACTGTTACACCTGCCCAGTTACCAACCTTTTCATTTCGCCCGGTAAGTGCATTGTACATTGTAGTTTTTCCGCTGTTGGGATTTCCCGCAAGTGCAATTCTCATAAAAATTCCTCCCTCGAAGTATATAATAAATTTAATACATGCTAAGTTAGTTTTGCCTAACCAATAGGCAAAAAACAAACAGCAAGCCCTTGGCATCTTAAAAATTATATCAAAATAGCCTCAGCCAGCTGGTTATCAATATTGTATCTTCCATCTTTTATCGAAACAGTGCAACCGCCTCTTCTGCGGGAAATAACGGTAATAGGTTCACCGCTGTAGCACCCCAGAGAAAACAGAAAAGAATTGAGTTCCTCATCTTCTGTTTCTATTTGTTTGATTATGTATTCCTTGCCTTCCTCAGCAAATAAAAGATTCATAATAAGG
>JAFVTM010000024.1 GCA_017503225.1 Clostridia bacterium | reverse complement strand
TATAAAACTCAAGGTTCAGCAAATTGTGAAAGCAATGGATGAGGGAATGAATATTCATGATTTTCGTATGGTTGATGGAGTGAATAATATAAATCTTATATTTGATATTGAGGTCCCGGCAGAATATAAAGAACTTGACACTTTGAAACAAAGAGTTGATGAGGAACTTAAAAAGATTGATTCAAGATTCAATGGAGTAATGAATATTGATATAATTTATATATAGATAACAATTTTTCACAAAAAAAACACTTGCGAAAGTTGAATGGTTATTGTATAATTTTATTGAGGGGAGATACTCCTCTTTGAAAGATAATCAGAATGGAGGCAAGATGTATGAGGTATAACGTTATTTGCAAAAAAGTTGAGTTGTCAGACGCGAGAAAAGAGAAGCTGCTTGGAAAAATCAAAAAGCTTGACAAATTCTTTGACAGCGATGTTGAATGTAAAATTCTTATTGCTGAACAAAGAAATGATGTGATAATTGAAATTACCTTCGTGCATAAAGGTTTTGTTTTCAGGGCAGAGGCCCAAAATAAAGACCTTATTGTTGCCACTGATGAATGCTTAGCGAAGCTTGACCGACAAATCAGAAAGAACAAGACAAAGCTAGCAAAGCATTTACGTCAGCCGGGAATAAGCGAGTATGACACAATAATTGATAGCTTTGAAACTGTTGCTGAAGAAAATGAATTCAATATTATAAAGAAAAAGAAAATTGATTCAAAGCCTATGACAGCGGAAGAAGCAATTCTCCAAATGAATATGCTTGGTCACAATTTCTTTATTTTTCGTCAGGCTGATACAATGAAAATAACTATTGTATATAAACGCAACGATGGTGACTATGGTCTTCTAGAAACTGAATAAAAAATATAAAATACCACCTGCTGTTTAGCAGGTGGTATAGTTTTGCTATTTTATTAAGTCTTTGATAACTTCACTGGCAATTATAAGTCCTGCAACAGATGGCACAAAGGATGTGCTTCCCGGTGTATGACGTCTTTGGCTTTCTGTATCGGTTTCGAAAAGCGGCTTAATAGGCTTTTCTTCGGAATACACGACCTTGAGTTTTTTCACACCGCGTTTTTTAAGTTCGCATCTCATAGTCCTTGCCAAAGGGCACACAGAGGTTTTGTAAATATCTGCAACTTTTAACTCGCTAGGATTTAATTTATTACCTGTGCCCATCGAACTTATAATAGGAATACCAAATTTCTCAGCACGCATAACAAGCTCGATTTTTGCGCTGACAGTATCAATGGCGTCCACAATATAATCAAGGTCTGAAAACGAAAAGTTGTCGGCATTTTCAGGTAGATAAAAAACATTGTGGTAAACAACATTTGCGGATGGATTTATTGAAAGAATACGATTTTTCGTGGCCTCTGTCTTGTCCATGCCAATTGTGTCAACTGTTGCGATAATTTGTCGGTTGAGATTTGAAGATGCAACCTTGTCATTGTCAAAAAGAGTGAAGTTTTCTATTCCGCATCTTGCAAGAGCTTCGCATACGTGTCCGCCCACACCGCCAAGACCAAAAACTGCAACGTGAGCCGATTTTAGTTTTTTCATATTTTCTGTTCCGAGGAGCATTTCGGTTCGCATGAATTTATCTGACATATTATTTATCTTTCTTTAAGTTTATGAGTCTGATGATTACAGGAGTCAAAACGATATTGAGAACAAGCTCAATAAGGAAATTGAAGCTGAAGATTGTAACCAGAAATGCCGTGACATTTCCGTACCATTCAATGAGAGTTGGAATGAAGAATACGACACATCCCAAAAGGAAAACACCGGTATTTGCAATGGGACTGATGATTGCTGCAACAGCCGATGCAAAGGTTTTGTTTGTTTTCTTAAAAAGCTTGAAAACAAGTGCCGGGAAAACACCAGCTGCAATACCTTTTGCGACAACAGTAATGAAAGTACCAACAGCGGTAACTGCCCAGAAAGGTGCGGCATCACCGGTAAGCAGTACGGTTATACCAAAAACCAGACCAAGCCATGCACCCATGCCAGCACCACAGGTGATAGAACCGATTACTATGGGGATAAGTGAAAGTGTGATTGAGAATGTGCCAAAGCGGATAGCCATACTCAGGTATTGAAGGACAATAACAAGAGCGGTAAGTATCGCGCCAAGGACAAGGGTTTTGGTTGACATTTTGTTTTCTTTTTTCATAAAAATTCCTCCTTGCTGTCGTTCACGAAAACGTGATACAACGCATAAATTTTTATATTAACTCTGATGTCGACAGAGCAATATACTAACTGTTTTTCTTGTATAAAATATTAAGACCTTTAAGAACCATATTTTCATCAAGAGTGATTTTGTGTTTGCAGTGGCAGAGAATGGTGGAAGAAAGACCGCCGGTTCCATATACGGGAAGTTCTTCGCCGATCTCTTCGCAGAAGCGGTCAATCATTCCGTCAATAAGGCTTGCATTTCCGAAAACCACGCCTGATTTCATACAGTCAACAGTGTTTTTGCCAATAACGGATTTTGGTGCTTCAAGGCTTATCTGCGGGAGCTGTGCAGTTCCGCTTGCCAGAGCTTTAAGCCCGATATTCACACCGGGAATAATAGAAACACCGCAAAAAGTTCCGGATTCATCAATCAACATAATTTTTGTAGCGGTGCCCATATCAATTACAAGCGACGGACTTCCGTAAAGGTGGTGGGATGCAACACAGGCACAGATAAGGTCTGCACCAACACTTGCGGGATTATCACAATGTATGCCTATTCCTGTTTTTATGCCCGGCCTCACCATAATAGGCTCAATGCCATAAACCAACCGGATTGCTTTTTTGATAACTGAATTGAGAGGAGGTACAACAGAAGAAACGATTGCACCTTTTATCTCAGACTTGTCCACATCGTGAAGAGCAAGAATGCTGCGGATTTTGGTGGCATATTCGTCTTCTGTTTTGCTTGGGTTTGTGGCAATACGTGCAACAAACTTTAACTCATCATCACAAAAACCGCCAAGAACAATATTTGTGTTTCCAATATCAATAGCAAGTATCATAAGAAAAATCCCCTTGTGTATAGGTTATATCAGCACAAGTATATCACCAACTCTGGAAAAAATCAATACAAAAAGAAAAAAAGACCGATATATGTCGGTCTTCATTCTTACAAAATACTATGCAGAAATTGCTGAGTTCTGGCATCCTGAGGATTTGTAAAGATTTCATCAGGACTGCCTTCTTCAACAATCTTTCCGTCAGACATAAAGATTACACGGTCAGCAACCTCGCGGGCAAATCCCATTTCGTGAGTTACAACAACCATTGTCATCCCTTCTTTGGCAAGCTCTTTCATAACGTCCAGAACCTCACCCACCATTTCGGGGTCAAGGGCGGAGGTGGGTTCGTCAAAAAGCATAACATCAGGGCTCATCATAAGAGCACGCACAATGGCAACACGCTGCTTCTGTCCACCCGAAAGCTGAGCAGGATATGCTTCGCTACGGTCAGCAAGGCCAACTCTTTCAAGGAGTGCCATTGCTTTCTCGGTTGCTTCAGCCTTGTCCATTTTGAGAAGCTTCATAGGTGCAATGGTGAGATTTTTCAGAACATTCATATGCGGGAAGAGGTTGAATTGCTGAAACACCATTCCCATTTTCTGTCTGTGGAGATTTATATTTGTTTTTGGGTCGGTTATATCGGTACCCTCAAAAACTATGGCTCCTGATGTAGGAAGTTCAAGAAGGTTGAGAGAACGGAGATAGGTGGATTTTCCGGAGCCAGACGGACCTATGATAACAACAACCTCACCTTTTTTGATGCTTGCTGTCACTCCGTCAAGGGCTTTGATTGTTCCGCCGTTGTAATATTTGCAAAGTTCTTTTGTTGAAATAAGAAAATTATCGCTCATTTTTTCTCAATCTCCTTTCAAATATGCTGAGGAGTTTTGTCAGACCAACAACCATAATAAGATAAATAATCGCGACAAGCAAAATGGGGTTAATTTGGTCGTAAGTGGTATTCTTTATCTGGTTTCCCGCTTTGGTCAGTTCAATAACAGCAACGTAGCCAGCAACAGATGTTTCTTTTAAAAGAGCAATCATTTCGTTGCCAATAGCAGGCAAAATGTTTTTGAATGCCTGAGGGAGAATAATAAGCCACATGGTCTGGACACGTGAAAAACCAAGTGAACGACCGGCTTCTGTCTGCCCTGCGTCGATTGCCATTATTCCGGAACGGATAACTTCGGCAACATATGCACCAGAGTTGATACCAAAGGTTATGACAGCCACCCAAGTTCCGTCCTTTGCATTTACAAAAATGATGAAGAAGGAAATAAGAAGCTGAACAACAACAGGTGTTCCGCGGATAACTGTGAGATAGAGGTTACAGAGCATATCAAAAAATTTGAGTTTTTTGTTACGGTCTGCAAAAACCTTGATGATTGCAACTATTGTACCGATAACAACGCCGATGGCAAGTGCGCCGATGGTGATTATAATTGTCTTTCCCAAACCATCGATAATTGTTTTATACCTTTCGGCAACAATAAAAGTATTATATAATGTATCAAACCATTTTAAAAGCCAATCCATAATAGTTAAAACCTTTCCTTGAAAAAAGCGGCGAAAGTGAATCGCCGCTTTTTTGTTTTAAATCTGAAAACGATTATTCAGCGTCGTAAGGAAGTTCGTATTTTTCAAAAATTTCAGCGAGCTTTCCTTCTGCTTTGAGTTCAGCAAGAGCTCCGTTGATTTCAGCGATGAGTTCATCGTTGCCGAGCTTTGTAACGATTGCATAAGCTTCTTCTGTGAGAGCTTCGTCAAGAACAACTGTTTTGCCTTCCTGTTTGCTTGAGAGTGCTCTTGCAACAGCATCGTCAATAACAACAGCGTCAACCTTGCCTGCTGTGAGTGCACTGATAGCTTCTGCACCAGTCTTGAATGACTGAACAGAGTAGCCGTTGTCAAGAAGATACTGTTCGCCGGTTGTGCCTTCCTGGCATGAAACAGTCTTGCCAGTGAGGTCAGCTGCTGACTTGATAGCGCTGTCAGCAGTAACTATGATAGCCTGAGATGCTGTGTAATAGTCATCTGTGAAGCCCATGTTCTGTCTTCTTTCATCTGTAGCAGTAACACCTGCGATAGCGACATCGTATTTGCCAGTAGCAGCACCTGTAAGAGCAGCGTCAAAGTCGATGTTTGTGATTTCAAGTGTTTTGCCAAGCTTTTCAGCGATTGCGTTTGCAATGTCAACGTCTGCACCAACAATTTCTTCACCTTCGAGATATTCAAAGGGAGGGAATTCAGCGTTTGTAGCCATTGTAAGTGTGTTTTCGTTAGCTTCACCGCCGCCGCAGCCTGCAAGGCAGCAAACAGTGAGCATAAGTGCAAGTGTCAATGCGATAATCTTTTTCATAAATATGTATCCTCCTAAAGGTATAAATTAGATATAACCATTTTAATCCATAAGTCAGGTTTTGTCAAGTGTAAAAAACAGACCGCACAGAAAAACTATGCGGTCTGAAAGTTTGGCTGAAATTTTTTAATACATTCCGCCGCCTGCACCTGCCATAGCAGCTGCAGCAGCTGCGTCAGCAGCGGGGTCGGGTTTGTATGCAACAAGGCTTTCGGTTGTGAGCACCATTGATGCAACAGACGCTGCATTCTGGAGTGCTGAACGTGTAACCTTTGTTGGGTCAACGATACCACCCTTTAACATATCCATATATTCTTCAGTCAAAGCGTTGTAGCCGATACCAACTTCGCTTGCTTTGATTTTGTTAACGATTACGCTGCCCTCAACACCTGCATTGAATGCAATCTGGCGAACAGGTTCTTCAAGTGCACGAAGAACGGTTTTTGCACCAACTTTTTCGTCACCCTCAAGTGAGTTCATAAGAGCTTCAACAGCGGGCATAGCATTGATGAATGCTGTACCACCGCCTGCAACAATACCTTCTTCAACAGCAGCACGGGTTGCAGCAAGAGCATCTTCGATTCTGAGCTTCTTTTCTTTCATTTCAACTTCGGTAGCTGCACCAACCTTGATAACAGCAACACCGCCTGAAAGCTTTGCAAGTCTTTCCTGAAGCTTTTCACGGTCGAAATCTGATGTTGTGTCTTCAATCTGTGCTTTTATCTGGTTTACACGAGCCTTTATTGCATCGGCATCGCCTGCACCGTCAACAATGATTGTGTTTTCTTTGAGGATTTTTACCTGACGTGCACGACCGAGCTGTGCAACGGTGGTTTCTTTAAGGTCAAGAGCGATTTCGTCAGAAACAACAGTGCCGCCTGTGAGAATAGCAATATCTTCAAGCATAGCCTTTCTTCTGTCGCCAAAGCCGGGAGCCTTTACAGCAACACAAGTGAATGTTCCACGGAGTTTGTTTACGATGAGAGTTGAAAGTGCTTCACCTTCAATATCTTCAGCAACGATAACGAGCTTTTTGCCAGACTGAACAATTTGTTCAAGAAGAGGAAGAAGGTCCTGAATTGAAGAAATCTTTTTGTCAGTGATGAGGATGTATGCATCATCAATAACCGCTTCCATCTTTTCGGTATCTGTCACCATGTAAGGTGTGATGTAGCCTCTGTCAAACTGCATACCCTCAACAACTTCTGAATATGTTTCAGCTGTCTTTGATTCTTCAACGGTGATAACGCCGTCACTTGTAACCTTTTCCATAGCGTCTGCAATGAGTTCACCGATTGACTCATCAGCAGCAGAAACAGCAGCAACTCTTGCGATGTCGTCACGACCGCTTACCTTTTTGCTGTTTTTAACAACTTCAGCTACGGCAGTTTCCACAGCCGCTGCAATACCTTTTCTTACAATCATAGGATTTGCGCCGGCAGTAACGTTTTTAAGTCCCTCGCGAACCAATGCCTGAGCAAGAAGTGTCGCGGTTGTTGTACCGTCGCCTGCGATGTCGTTTGTTTTCGATGCAACTTCTTTAACAAGCTGTGCACCCATATTTTCAAAAGCATCTTCAAGTTCGATTTCTTTTGCAATGGTAACACCGTCATTTGTGATGAGGGGAGAACCAAATTTCTTGTCAAGAACAACGTTTCTTCCTTTAGGTCCGAGTGTGATTTTTACGGCATCAGCAAGTTGGTCAAC
>JAFVTM010000023.1 GCA_017503225.1 Clostridia bacterium | reverse complement strand
TTTTGTAACCTTCGGCTTCTTCAATGGCATTAAGGTCCTCACGCTGCAGATTTTCAATAAGAGCCAGCTCCATAACCTGTTTTTCGGTATAATCGCCCTCAACACAAGGAACCTCGCTGAGCCCCGCAAGTTTCGCCGCTCTCCAGCGTCTTTCTCCCGCAACAATCAGGTACATCCCGTTTTTCTGGGGATTTACCACGATGGGCTGAATTATTCCGTGTTCACGGATTGAGGCCGCCAGTGCCTCAAGCTTGTCCTTTTCAAAGTTTTTTCTGGGCTGCATGGGGTTTGGTTCAACGTCTCGAAGCTTCAACATCTTCACTCCGGAAGCATCTTCTTTTTGAGATTTTTCAGGAATTATATCCTCGACTGCATCATCAAAAAAAGCTCCCAAGCCTCTGCCCATAGCCTTTTTCGGCATTTTTTCTGCCACAGCTGCACTTCCTTTCTAACAGTTGTTTTCAATAACTTCATCAGCCAAATCCATATAGCACGCCGCACCTTTTGAATGTTTGTCATACTGTATAATCGGCTGTCCAAAACTGGGAGCTTCCGAAAGTCTTACGTTTCGAGGGATTATGCTGGCATAAACCTTTCCTTTAAAAAACTTTTTAACCTCGTCAACCACCTGAATGGAGAGATTTGTTCTTGCATCAAACATTGTAAGCAAAACCCCCTCAAGAGAAAGTTCGGGATTAAGCTTCTTTTTTATCATTTTTATAGTATTTGTAAGCTGTCCAAGACCCTCAAGTGCGTAATATTCACACTGTATTGGCACCAAAACAGAATCAGCCGCCGTAAAAGAGTTCAGGGTTATAAGCCCAAGAGACGGAGGACAAT
Organism: Clostridia bacterium; assembly: GCA_017503225.1. Lineage (GTDB taxonomy): Bacteria > Bacillota > Clostridia > Monoglobales > Monoglobaceae > SIG440. The sequence continues at coordinate 23,016 of JAFVTM010000023.1, read as the reverse complement.
CAATAAAGATAAAATCAAAATCATCTTTTATTTCATTTATGGTGTTTTTGAGCACATATTCTCTTGCTTCCTTTGCCACAAGTTCAAGCTCCGCACCCGCAAGATCGATATTCGATGGACAAACCCAAAGTCCCTCAAATCCGGTATCCACCAGGACCTCACTCATAGGAACATCATTTATCAGGCAATCATAAATAGACCTTTCAATCTTTCTTGGGTCCACCCCAAGTCCGCTTGTGCTGTTGCCCTGGGGGTCAATATCTATAAGAAGAGTTTTCTTTCCCTTTTGACCAAGGCAGGCACTTAAATTCACCGCGGTTGTGGTCTTTCCCACACCGCCCTTTTGATTTGCAATGGCAATTACTTTTCCCATTTCAAACCTCCATAAGCTTGTATTTTCTTTTCTTGGTCTTCATTTTACCACTTTTCGCCCGAAAATACAATAGTATTTGAGAAAAACATTGCACAAAAAAGCCAAATGTTTCACGTGAAACATTTGCAAATCCGCAAGAAAATTGTTTCACGTGAAACAAAAAAGGAAAGGACGCATTCCTCTCCTGTTAATAAATCTTATTTCACGAGATTTCTTATCCACTTTTTGCTGACAAACCAATAAAGAGAAAGTGCCAGCTTTATAAATTCTTCACCCATGGTGGCAAGATAAATGATTTCAAGTGGCATTTTAAAAACAAGCCCTGCAATCATAGCGAGAGGTACGCCTACAAGCCACATAGAAGAAATATCTATCATCGCTGCGTGTTTTGGGTCGCCACCATTTCTGAAAACACCTACAATGAAGAAAAAAGTGAGAGCCTTTACATTCATAATAATCGCCATCATAAAGAGGAGATTAAGCGCCGATTGGTGCACAGCTGGCTCTACGTTATATGGCATAAGAGCAAGTGGTCTTAAAAAGATAAAAGCCACCGATATACAAAGAGCAAACAGCACATTCATGACGCAAAGTTTTTTAGAAACCTCATATGCTTTGTCAGCTTCATCCGCTCCCACAAGCTTTCCAACCATTATCCCCGCGGCATTTCCTCCGCCATGGAAGAACACCAACAGAAGCCTTTCGATGTTTTGGACAATGGTTATAACCACCATCGCCTCGGTGCTGATTTGTGAAAACACCCAGGAATAACTGACTGTTCCAAGCGCCCAAGCCCCCTCATTCAGTGCCACGGGGATTGATGCTTTGAGATAACCTCCAATCATATCCTTTGGAATTGTCAAAAGTTCAGAGAGGCGCGCTGCCTGAACAAGCTTTTTCCCATAAATTGTCGCAAGGATAATCAAAAGTTCGGTTCCTCTTGCAATAATGGTTGCGATAGCCGCCCCCTCAATGCCCATAGCGGGTGCGCCCAGCTTTCCGTAAATGAGCACCCAGTTCAAAAACGCATTGACAAAAAGCCCCACAAATCGGGAAATAAACGGAATATTCACGTTTTCACTGCAGCAAAGACTTATATCATAAGCAGAAGTTAACCCCGAAAACAAATATGAGATACAGACAATCCGCAAATACCTTGAGCCAAGCTCTACTACCGCTGTGTCTTTCCTAAAAATTCTTATTATGGTCTCTGGTGCAAAACTGGAAATAAGTATAAACACCAACGAGAGCATTGTTACAAGTATAAGGTTTATGCCAAGAACTTTCCTCACTTTTGGCAAATTCCCTGCTCCCCAATACTGTGCAGCAAAAACTCCGGCACCGCCGCAAGTTCCGAACACAAGAACAGCAAAGAGAAAGAACCACTGATTTGCAATTCCTGCCGCCGCAATAACGTCCGTTCCAAGCTCGCCAAGCATCACCGTGTCCAGAAGATTTACCAATGCCGCCACCAGTTCTTTAAGCGCCATAGGAAGCATGAGAAAAAAGAAGTTTTTATAAAATTTCAGTTCGTCAAGCCTTATCATTTTCAAAGTCCTTTCATTGTGAGGGAAATTCTCTTTTTAGCGGCGTCAACCTCCAAAACCTTTACCTTTACAATGTCCCCCACAGAAACCACGTCCATAGGATGCTTCACAAACTTGTCGCTGAGCTGAGAAACGTGCACAAGCCCGTCCTGATGAACACCAATGTCCACAAATGCCCCGAAGTCGATTACATTCCGCACTGTTCCTGTGAGAATCATATCAGGCTTTAAATCCTCCATACTCATAACATCTTCACGGAGAAGTGGCTGCTCCACCGAGTCACGGGGGTCACGGCCGGGTTTGATTATTTCTTCCACAATGTCACGAAGAGTAGGAACGCCTACGCCCAATTTTTCAGCTAAATCCTTAAGATTACTGTCTTTCATTCTGTCCTTTATGTCACCAAGATTTCCATTTTCTACATCCAAAAGAGTGTAGCCAAGATGTTCAAGCAAGCTCTTCGCCGCATCATAGCTTTCCGGGTGAACAGAGGTGTTGTCAAGAACATTTTTGCCATCCACAATTCTCAGAAAGCCCGCACACTGTTCAAAAGCCTTTGGGCCGAGCTTTCCAACCTTTTTAAGCTGTGCTCTGCTTGTAAATCTGCCCTCTTCTTCCCTATATTTTACAATATTGTTAGCTATTGTCATATTTATCCCCGAAACATAGCCAAGAAGTGCTGCAGATGCAGTATTCAGGTCAACGCCCACACTGTTTACACAGTCTTCAACCACACCGCCAAGAACCTCACCTAGACGTTTCTGGTTCATATCGTGCTGATACTGGCCAACACCGATTGCTTTTGGCTCGATTTTTACCAGTTCTGCAAGAGGGTCCTGAACACGTCTTGCAATTGAGATTGCGCTTCGTTGTGTTACGTCAAAGTCAGGAAATTCTTCTGTGGCAAGCTTCGACGCCGAATAAACGGACGCCCCTGCCTCGTTTGTGATAATATATTTTGTATTGCATTCGGGGATTTCCTTTATAAGTCCCGATGCAAAAATTTCTGTTTCCTTTGATGCTGTTCCGTTACCTATTGATATAAGCGTGATATTATGCTTTTTGATGAGCCCTTTTATAAAGACCTTTGCCGCCTCTTTCTGCGCCTCGGAATGAGTGATATAGATAACGCCTGTATCAAGCACCTTTCCTGTTTCATCAACAACACCCACTTTGCAGCCGGTACGATAGCCTGGGTCAAGACCCAGGACTACCTGACCGCGAATGGGGGACTGCATAAGAAGATTTTTGAGATTCACTTTGAAAACCTGCATCGCCTGTTCCTGAGCGTTGTCGGTGAGCTCGCTTCTTATTTCACGCTCAATGCTTGGCTGGATGAGTCTTTTATATGCATCCTCGCACGCCGATGCCACAATTTCTGCCGTTATGGATTTTGAATTTGTTATTTCAGCATTCTTCAGATATTCAAGAACCTTTTCTTCTTCACAAAAAACCGAAACGGTGAGCATCTTCTCATTTTCACCACGGTCTATGGCAAGCACACGATGAGAAACTGCCTTTTTCACCGGCTCTGAAAAATCATAGTAATTTCTGTAAACCGAATCTTCTTCTGTCGCAGCCTTTGAGCAAAGAAGACCCTTTTCCTCAAACATCGTACGGATTTCTTTTCTGTGTTCGGCATTGTCGGAAATGATTTCTGCAATAATATCCATAGCGCCGCTTATTGCATCCTCCGTATTGTCAACACCTTTGTCCGCATCCACAAAGGGAGCAGCAAGCGCTTCAATGCTTTCCGCCTTGGTGCTTTGGAGATAAATTTCCATAGCAAGGGGCTCAAGGCCCTTTTCCTTTGCAACTGTTGCACGGGTACGGCGTTTGGGATGGTATGGTCTATAAATATCTTCAAGCTCTGAAAGCTTTTCTGCCTTGTCGATTTCCAGAGAAAGCTCATCGGTGAGTTTTCCCTGCTCGCCGATAATACGCTTTATGTCCTCTTTCCTTTCCTCGAGGTTTCGAAGATAGGTAAGCCTGTCAAAAAACGTGCGAAGCACCTCGTCATTAAGCTCCCCCGTTGCTTCTTTTCGATAACGGGAAATGAACGGAATGGTGTTTCCCTCATCAAGGAGTGCAATGGTGTTATCCACCTGCCACTGTTTGAGACCAAGCTCGCTCGCAAGTCTTTCTGCTATTGTCATATTTTTCTCTCCTTTATAGTTCGTCAAAAATTGAAATCTGGCTGGTTTCGGAAAGCCCCGCAAGGCATCCGTTGTCACTTAAAGTTTCTATAACCGTTTTTGTAAGATGCGCTCTCTGTTTCAAATCTTCTATGGAAACAAACTCGCCATCCGCACGGGCATCCACAATGTTTTGTGCCGCCGCATCACCAACGCCCTGAAAGGCATTGATGGGAAGTCTTATCTTTCCGTCAACCCTTTGGAATTTGAAAGCATCCGACTCATAAAGGTCAACGGGCAAAAACTCAAAGCCCCTCTGATACATTTCGTGGACAATTTCACAAATAGTATAAACCGACTTTTCTGTTGCCGACCATTCATTTTGCCGCATTTCAAGATTTTTCATTTCCGCGCACAACACCTCGTCCCCCTGAGCCATAATCTTTGCATCAAAAAGGTCAGCACGAACGGTGAAATATGCGATATAAAATTCCAAGGGGTGATGCACCTTGAAATATGCCACACGAAACGCCATCATTACATACGCCGCCGCATGGGCTTTGGGGAACATATACTTGATTTTTTTGCAGGAATCAATGTACCAGTCAGGAACATTGTTCTCACGCATTGGTTTTTCATATTCCTCGGGCATACCCTCTTTTGCAGCACGCCCCTTGCGGACAAACTCCATTATTTTGAAAGCAAGTCCGGGTTCAACGCCCTTATTCATCAGATATGTCATAATATCGTCACGAACACCGATAACCTCTGAAAGCGTAGCTGTCCCTGCCTTGATAAGCTCCTGAGCATTCCCAAGCCACACGTCTGTCCCGTGGGAAAGGCCTGCTATCAGCACAAGCTCATAAAAAGTTGTGGGAAGCGTGTCAAGAAGCATCTGTCGGGTGAATGATGTTCCAAATTCGGGAATGCCAAAAGTCCCCACCTTTGAATGTATCTGTTCAGGCGTAACGCCAATTGCATCAGTGCTTGAAAAAATGCTCATGGTTTTGGGATCATCAAGAGGAATCTTTGTCGCATCAAGTCCCGTAAGGGTTTCAAGCATCCTGATTGTCGACGGGTCATCGTGTCCTAAGATATCAAGCTTTAGGAGATTGTCGTGGATAGAATGGAAGTCAAAATGCGTGGTGATTATCCCCGAATCCTTCTTCTCCGCTGGATGCTGTACCGGACAAAATTCGTGAATGTCCATGGTCTTAGGACATACAATAATTCCTCCCGGGTGCTGACCCGTGGTGCTTTTTATATCAATAAGACCTTTTGAAACTCGTTTAAGTTCTGCCTGAGTTGGCTTTATTCCCTTGTTTTCATAATACTTTCTTCCATAAAAGCCAATGGCCATCTTGTCGGCAATAGTGCCAATAGTCCCCGCCTTGAACACAAAGGCATCCCCAAACAGCTCACCTACATACTTGTGGGCAGTTGCCTGATATTCACCTGAGAAGTTAAGGTCTATATCCGGAACCTTGTCGCCCTTGAAGCCCAAGAATGTTTCAAATGGAATATTGAACCCGTCCTTGTGCATTTTTTCTCCGCACTTGGGACAATTTTTTTCGGGCATATCAATTCCTATGTTATATTCGCCCTTGATGAAAAACTCCGACGTCTTGCAGTTTGGACAAATATAGTGAGGAGCCAGTGCATTAACCTCGGTAATCCCCGCAAGGTACGCCGCAAAGCTTGAACCAACAGAGCCACGGGAGCCAACCAGGTATCCTGCCTCATTGGATTTTTTCACAAGCTTGTGAGCAATCATATACATAACCGCAAAGCCATATCCCAAGATACAGCCAAGCTCTTTGTCCATTCGTGCTTTAACAATTTCAGGAAGTTCTTCGCCATAAATCTCGTGGGCACGCCTTTTGCACATTTCCTCAAGGTCCTGTTCACAGTTTTCGATTGACGGGTTATAAGTGCCACCTTTCAGGGGAACGATGTCCTCAATCATATCCGCAATAAGATTGGTATTTTTCACCACAACCTCATACGCCTTTTCTTCGCCAAGGTAAGAAAACTCTTCAAGCATCTCGTCGGTTGTTCTGAAATAAAGAGGCGCCTGCATATCAGCGTCGTCATACCCTTGAGCCCCCTGAAGAACACGTCTGTAAAGCTCGTCCTTTGGGTCCATAAAATGTACGTCGCAGGTGGCAACCACCATTTTCCCAAGTTTTTCGCCCAAAGCCACAACCTTTTTGTTCAATTCTTTCAGCGCCTCACGGCTTTCAATTTCACCTTTTCTCACCAAAAAGTCATTATTTCCAAGGGGTTGAATTTCAAGATAGTCATAAAAAGCCGCTATCTTCTCGATTTCTTCGTCAGGTCTTCCCTCTCGGATAGCAGTATAAAGCTCGCCTGCCTCACAGGCACTTCCAACAATCAAGCCCTCACGAAATCTCGAAAGCACGCTCTTTGGAATTCTTGGTCTTTTGTAAAAATAGTCAAGGTTTGACATTGAAATAAGCTTGTAAAGATTTTTAAGCCCCGTCTCATTTTTTGCAAGTAACACAATATGATTATACGGTTTTTTTAGCAGTTCAGGGTTGCTGTCTACCGTCCAATTTTCATCAATGTTCATTTTCTGGCGTTCTTTTATGCCATGAAGCTTTATGAAAGCCTGTGCCGTTGCGGTTGCATCATCAAGAGCACGGTGATGGTTTTCGAGGGACACACCCAACCGCTCACATACAGCATCAAGCTTGTGGGTTTTTTCATTGGGAAACAACTCCTTTGACATTGCTACCGTATCAATCACAGGGTAATCATCAAAAGAAAGCTTGCCCTCTTCGTTTTTCTCATTGTATCTCTGGACTTCTGCCTTTATAAAGCCCACATCAAATTTCGCATTATGTGCAACAATGGTGTTTTTCACATTGTTCCGCATACCGCAAAAGTCAAGGAACTCAGGAAGCACCTCATCAATGGTTGGGGCATCCTTTACCATTTCATTTGTGATGCCGGTAAGCTCAGTTATCTGTGGCGAGATTTCACGCCCTGGGTTTATCAGCTTTGAGAAAGTATTTACAATCTCGCCGTCCATAATTTTCACAGCACCAATTTCGGTTATGGTTTCGCTTTCTGCTTTTAATCCCGTTGTTTCTATATCAAAAACTATGTAGATTTTATCCTTTATGCTTTCAGGAACCGAATCCACCCCAATGGGCAAATCATTTACAAAGTACGCTTCCGTTCCATAAATTATTTTGAATTCCTGACCGTTCTTTCTTATTTTTGACAAAGTACCAAGTGCCTCGGGGAAAGCCTGCGCTACGCCGTGGTCTGTTATGGCAATGGCACGATGTCCCCAAGCCGCTGCACGATTTATCAAATCACTTGGGGCAGTAATTGCATCTTTCATGCTCATTTTTGTGTGAAGATGAAGCTCCACTCTCTTTTCCTCCGCCAAATCCTGCCTTGGCTTCGGCTTGTTTAAAAGCTCAATGGAAAGCACTTTCATCTTTTCACAGCGGGCACGCTCGTCAAAGTTATAGTCTCCTCTGACTTTCAATATGTTCCCCGCTTTAATGGCAGGAAGCACAGGCTGAATCTTGTCTGCTTTCCCGAACAGTTCACAGCAAATACCCCAGCTGTCGTCACCAAGGTCAAAATTCACCGCAATGAATGCAAGCTTCCCGTCCTTTTGTATTTCTCTTATGTCAACATCAATGATTTCTCCCTTAATAGCGCAAATTCCCATGCCTGCGCGAAGCGAGACCATTTCTGAAATATCCTCTTCAATAGGTTTTCCGAAAATCGTTCCGACTGTAAGCTCCGTACCCTTTTCGTCTTTGGGTGCTTCTTCCTTTTTGATTGGCGCCATATCCTGAAACTTCTTGCTTATTTTTTCAAGACGCTCTTCCTTTTGGGTGCTGTATGCTTCCATATCAATGGTCTTCGCATCCAGCTCTACAGTTATTTTTCTGCCAAGCTCAAAGCTGATTATTTCTTCAAGGATTTTCTCACATTTGCTTTCTTTCAGTATCTCTTTGCCGCTTTTCACGTTGCTTATTTTGAGAGTATCCCCCTCGAGGGCAGCTGTACTTGATATGAGAAAGGCTTTGCATATATTACATTTTTTAAACAGCGAAAAAAGAAGTCCCTTATAGTACTCCTTTGAAAATTCTATTTCTTTGTACCTGACTTTTATTTCAACATCCGCAAGGGAATATACCGTTTTTATCTGCTCGGCAAAGTCAAAAAGCTCCGGTTTTGAAATAAGAAAGTCGCATTCAAGCGTGACATCAGCTGACTTCTTGCCAACATCAACCACAAAGTCAATTATTTCGGTTTTATCAAGGATTTTGGCAAAAGGCTCGAGCACCGTCACCTTGTCAAAGACCTCAAGTATTTTTGACAACCAAATCAATTCCCTTCCATTTTTTCAATTTCGTCAAAGAGCGTCTGAGCAATTTTATCTTCAGGGATTTTACCCACAATTTCACCCTTTTTGAAAAGCACCGCACAGCCGTCTCCCCCGGCTATGCCTATGTCTGCATCCTTTGCCTCACCCGGTCCGTTTACAACGCAGCCCATAACAGCAACTTTCAAGTTCTTGTTACAATTTTCAAGGCGAGCCGTTACTTCCTTTGCAATTGATATAAGGTCAATTTTACATCTTCCACAAGTGGGGCAGGAAACCACCTCAACTCCGCCTTTCAAAAGGTCAAGGGATTTAAGGATGGTCTTCGCCGTTTCAACCTCAAGGCATGGGTCATCAGTGAGCGAAACCCTGATGGTTTCGCCGATTCCGTCAGCCAGAAGCGCTCCAATCCCGATTGAAGACTTTACCACGCCGCCCTTATACGTTCCGGCTTCTGTGACGCCCACATGGAGCGGATAATCAAACCTCTCACGAGCTAAGCGGTATGCATCAATCGTCCTTTTCACATTTGAGGATTTCATAGATATGACAGTATCAAAAAATCCGTACTTTTCCAAGATTTTTACGTGCCCCTCAGCGCTTTCAACCATTGCCTCTGCCGTGGGTGCTCCGTATTTTGCAAGGATTTCTTTTTCCAAAGAGCCGCCGTTCACACCTATTCGGATTGGAATATTCCGACGCCTTGCCTCGTCAGCAACAGCCTTTGCTCTGTCCTCGCCCCCGATGTTCCCGGGGTTAATGCGGATTTTATCAGCGCCGCGCTCCATACAAATAAGGGCAAGCCGCCAGTCAAAATGAATGTCCGCAACGATAGGTATATTTATATTCGATTTTATGTCAAAAATAGCTTTCGCACTTTCTTCATCGGGAATCCCCACGCGCACAATATCACAGCCTGCCGCCTCAAGCGCTTTTATCTGCCCAACTGTGGCATTTACATCAGCCGTATATTTGTTAGTCATTGACTGAATGGCAATTTTTTCACCGCCACCGATTGTCACATTCCCGATTTTTACCTTGCGGACCTCTTTCATAAGAAACGCCTCTTTCAATAATTTTTATTTTTCCAGTTCCATAACCTTATTCACTCTTGTTTCGTGTCTTCCGCCCTGGAAAGACGCTTCAAGATATGCATTCACTATTTCAAGAGCCAAGTCACAGCCCGTAATTCTCTCGCCAAGACAAATCACGTTTGCATCATTGTGTTCCTTTGTCATTCTCGCGCTGTATGTATCAGTAACATGAGCCGCACGGATACCCTTTATTTTGTTTGCCGCCATACTCATTCCAATACCCGTTCCGCAAACAAGGATTCCCTTTTCACATTCCCCTGAAACCACCGAGCCGCATACCGCTTTTGCAATATCAGGATAATCACAGGAATCCGCTGTGTATGTTCCAAAGTCCTTGTATTTGATGTCCTTTTTGTCAAGAAATTCCTTTATAATGTTTTTAAGATTTATACCGCCGTGGTCTGAACCGATTGCAATCATTTTTCATTCTCCTTTTGTTTTTTCTTTTATATAAATAATAACAAATTTAATGTCAAATATCAATCTTTTTGACAAAAAATATTATATATGTTATTATATTATATAAGAAACCCTACATAAAAGGAAAGGCAGGAAACCACATGTCATATATAAAGGAATACGAGCTCTGGCTCCAAAACGTTACAGGCACTGAACGAAGCGAGCTTGAAAACATAAGGAACAATGATAACGAGATAAAAGAGCGTTTTCACGCATCGCTGGAATTTGGAACAGCAGGTCTTCGCGGAATCATAGGCCTTGGCATAAACCGTATGAATTCCTATGTTGTGGCCCGTGCCACCCAGGGTCTTTCAAACCAGTTAAAAAAGACAAACACTGACGGAAAAGCACTTTCCGTTTGCATTGCATATGACAGCCGCAACAAGTCAGAGGAATTTGCACGGACTGCCGCAAGAGTCCTTGCTGCCAACGGCATAAAGGCATATATATTCCCTGAACTCAAACCCGTGCCCGAGCTTTCGTTCTCTGTTCGTTTCAAAAAGGCTGCCGCCGGAATTGCAATAACAGCAAGCCACAACCCGGCAAAATACAATGGCTACAAAGTTTACGGCAGCGACGGAGCGCAACTTTCTCCCGAGCTTGCTTCTATTGTTCTTGAAGAAATCGAAAAGACCCCTATGTTTGGCGGTGCAAAAATAATTGATTTTGAAGAGGGATTGACATCGGGAATGATTGAATTTTTGGGTGAGGAAACCGAAAATGCATACCTTGACAACGTTCTGGCTCAGAGTCAGAACCCTGAAATAGTAAAAAAAGCCGGAAAGAATATGAAATTTGTTTATACCCCTCTCCACGGCTCAGGAAACAAGCTTGTCCGCGCGGCACTTGGGAAACTTGGTTTTGAAAACGTTCTTGTGGTTAAAGAGCAGGAAGCGCCTGACGGTGATTTCCCGACGGTTACATCACCAAACCCCGAAAACAAAGAGGCATTCACCCTTGCCATTGACCTTGCAAAGAAAAACGATGCTGATTTAATCATTGGCACCGACCCGGATGCAGACCGTGTTGGAATTTTGGTCCGCGACAAATCAGGTGAATACGTGGCCCTCACCGGAAACCAGATCGGCGTTCTTCTTTGCGAATATATCTTATCAAGCAAAAAAGAAAAGGGAACCTTGCCAAAAGACGGCTTTGTGGTTAAAACCATTGTTACCACAAACCTGGCAAAAGAAATATGCGACTTTTATGGCGTAGAACTGAAAGATGTTCTCACCGGATTCAAGTTTATAGGCGAAAAGATAAAAGAAGCCGAGGAAAGCGGAAAGGGCACTTATCTCTTTGGCTTTGAAGAAAGTTATGGCTCCCTTACCGGAACGTATGCAAGAGACAAGGACGCAGTTTCAGCGAGTATGCTTATTGCCGAAATGGCGGTTTATTACAAAGAAAAGGGCCTGAGCCTTTATGACCAGCTCCAGAAAATTTACGAAAAATATGGCTTCTATCACGAATTTGTTGAGTCCATCACCATGGAGGGTCTTGACGGAATTGCAAAAATCAAAGCAATAATGGAAAATATCCGCCAAAATCCGCCCAAAACACTTGGAGGCAAGAAAGTGCTGGCAGTCCGTGATTACAGCACCTCCCTCCGCACCGATACAGAAAGCGGAAAGACCGAAGAAATTTTCCTTCCAAAATCAAATGTTCTCTATTTTGAACTTGAGGACAAAAACAACTTTATTGTCCGCCCCTCGGGGACAGAACCAAAAATCAAACTTTATTGTCTGCTTCAAGGAAAGACTCCTGACGAAACCTCAAAAATTGCAAAGCTTTTGGGCGAAGACATTAAAACCCTTACAAAATAAAATTAGCACCTGCCCCAAAATTTTGGGCAGGTGCTTTTCGCTTAGCTGTCTTTAAAAAGATTATTTTTGTTTTTTCCCAAGAAAAAACAAAAAGCGCTTCCATATTCCTTTTGTTTCTAAATCCTTATCTTCCACTTGTGTTTCCTCCAGCTCTGCTAAAGCAACTGCGTCGGGTACATATTCAGGACAAATTTCACCCGTATACCTCGTGATATACGGACAGTCCGGGGATGTTTCATCCAGCAAAAGACTTTCCCGTCCGGTTCTGCAGGTGGAACACAGTCTTCTCTTCGTTGTCATAAAAGCCCTTCTTTCTCTTTTTAAAAACTATTGATACAATCTTATTTTAAAAATAGGTACTATAAAAATAAATACCAGAAAAATTCCGCAAAAATACGTCAAAGACGATGTAACGGTTACCCCATCAGCAATAAACACAAAAGTTTTTGCAATAGCAAAAAGCCACGTAAACCACACATTGTTCAGAAAACGAAATGCCAGCCATATTACCCCCACAAACACTCCAAAAGACACCAGGTTGTAGAAGAAATAATCTATCGCCTGAAACATATCATCAAAGCAGTTGCTAAGGCAATAAAGGGTGTAGATGCACAAAAGTATCACAGAAAAAAGCATAACTATTCCAAGAACTGTTTTGCTTTCGGGAATGTATGTATTTACGTGCAAAAAAGTAACCATAACCGATAAAAGCATTGTCGGAAAAAGAAGCTCCAAAAATCGTCTTATAATAACTCTCATCTTTTCTGTCCTTTTCTTTTTAAAGTGTAGGGGCAGCTTTTTGTTGCCGCCCCTTTTTCTTATTCCTATTATTCGACTGGCTGTGTGAATATTGAAAATCTTTCTGTGCCGAAATCCGTTGCCTGAAGCTTTACTCCTTCAACATCTATTTCCGTTTGAGGACTAAAATGTCCGCACTTGTTGTTATAATATCTTCAACATCAAAAGCAACAAGCTCAATTTCGGGTCTTTCATATCTTTTCATTATTCTGCACCTCCAGTATATGTTGAAAAATGTCTTGTGAAGTTTGGTTCACAGAAGATTGGATTTGACCAGTAGTTTTTTTCACCGATTGTTACAAATCCAACTGCATAATATTTGCCTTCTGTGTTCTCAGGAATTTTATTTATATCACCATAGAAAGTTTTGGCATTACCTTCAACCTTACCCACAAAATTGTCCATATCTTCTGAAATCTTATCGCCCCTAATGAACTTAATGCCTGCCTTATCGATTGTTCCCACGCCACCGAAGTGGAAGAGGTATCTCATAAGACCTTTTACTACGCCATTTTCCTTGTAGAAGCCTGCGTCGGTAGCAGTTGTCCAAGGGGTATCTTCTTTGACACCATATGTGCCGTCGCTATTTGAAACAAGATTGAAGCCTTCTGCGATATATTCTTCTGCGATTGCTTCATTGAATGTACCGCCGGTGATGAATCCGGAGGGATTGCGTTCTGCATTTGCCGTATCTGTTTCCCAGATAGCAACAGTTGAAATATTACCGCCGCTGATTGCTACATCAAACTCAGCACTTGGTGAAAGCCATACTTTAGCCACTGTACCGGCTGTGATGTGCAATGATGCCACGGGATTATTGCTGCCGGGGTTCTGCATCCAGATACCATAAGATGTACCCGCAACAGTACCGCCCTTGATGTTCACTTCGTTCTTCTTGGTTGTGCTGTTTGCAAACTGACGGATTGAACCGCGTCCGGTTACGGTACCACCGGTAATATTAACAATTGCATCATTAGTAGTGGAATTGTTATCGATGGGGAACGCAGCACGAGCCGCATCATCAGTAGAGTTTTCAATAGTTCCGCCTTCAATATTCAAAACACCGCAGTTTGTGATTGTGTTGCTTGCATAGTAAGGAATCTCCGCTGTGTCGGGATTCTGTGCGAATGCAGTAATTTTACCATTTTCGCCGCTGTCTTTGATTGTCAGTATTCCGTAGTTTGTGATTGCTGCAGTGCTGATGGTTTCAGCAGTGTTTCTTGAAATAGTTTTACCATTCAAATCCAGAGTGATAACATCTTCCTTGTCAATCACAAGTCCGTCTGCCAGAGAAACATCGCTGAGCAAAGTGATTGTATCCCCTGCGGCAGCTTTAGCAATTGCATTACTAAGTCTTGCATAATGTGTATCTCCAACTTTGGCTTCTGTTGCATTACTGCTAGCATCATAGTTAGCACCAATAACAGGCAATACAACATCTTCGCTCTCTAAGTTTTTAGCAGATACATTCTCAACAGTAACACCAGAAATTGTTGCATTGTTGCCGCCGAGAAGCCCCGCAACGCTACCTATACGGATACGTCCCTCATTTTCTTTCCATGTAGTCTTGCCGACCAATTTCACATTTTTTACAGAAACATTGGAAACAGCACCGTTAGTAAGCAAACCAACGATACCGCCAACACCGCCGACACCATTGATTGCTATATTTTCAACACTCAGGTTTTCAAATATCTGTGTGCTGCCATTGGGAGCAATTTCAGCGAAAATACCGCCGACAATGTTTCCGCCTGTGATAGTAGAACCAGCAGCACCGGAAACAGTGATGTTAGTAGCAGACATATCGTAATAACGTGACATTGCACAAACACCGGACACATTATTTCCGCCTTTAATCTGAATGTTTCCGTTGATAGTAATATTTTCAAGAACTGTCTTGTGAGCAACGCCTGCCAAAGCACCAACATTTCTTCCATCTGTGTTGATGTCAACATTGGTGATGGTCAAATTCTTAATGACCGCACCTTCACCGGTGATACCAAACAGACCGAGGTTTGCATCAGCATCGGCACCTTTAGCATCATTAAGGATTCTTTCTATTTTGAGATTAGAAATCTTCTTGTTGTTACCGTCGAACACACCACTAAATACCACAGAAGCATCTACAGGTGCATATTTGTTATTGTATGTTGTGTCACCGATAGGTGTCCAGTTATCAACAGAGGACAAATCAATATCGTCATTCAACTTAACATATTTGCCTGCGTAGTTGTTACCGGCATTTACGCTATCGCGGAAGGAGATCAAATCATCAATATTGCTGATAAGGTAAGGATCTGCTTCTGTTCCTGAGCCGTCTAGTTCCTTGCCCAAAAGGTCATCAGTATCATAAGTTGTGCTGTTTATAATAATTTCCTCATCGCTGTTTTCCGGATTTCTGATAATCAAATCAAGTGTAACGGTCATATTGGGATTATCTTCGATTACTGCATCGTCAATGTAAATTGCACAGGTCATTTCCTTTACGCTGGTACAAATCTCACTATAAGGGAGTTCTATTCCCATAAAGCCCATAACAGGAACTTTTTGTCCTTTAGGAACATCTTCTCCATCTACCGGGATAACCCACCAGCCATATTCACCATAGTTTCCTGCAAGGTAACAGTTGTCAGCCACAAAAGAGTCGCCAGCCAACCCGTTAAACGTAAGATTGAAATCTGTAATCCAATCTTTGTACGGACTATTTTGGACAGTTTCCTCTGTGTCAATAGCAGCAAACTTAACCACTACATTAAGGGGTCTGTCAACTGTGTTATCACCGCTTGGGAAAACGGTATAATTGTCCGCCTCTGCCAATTTCAACGGCGCAAGCCTTTCAAAGATTGCCTCGGGCAGATCCCCAGCCGCCGAAACGCCGATTGTCATTGTTCCCAAAATCATTGCCACCGCAACAATCAGGGACAAAATTTTTGTCTTTCTCATTTTTTTGTTTTTCCTCCTTTAAAAAATTTTGATATAAAAAATAAGATTTTCTCGCATTTTTGATGCTTTAAATGTAAATAATATAGGAAGAAAATTTAAAACCTCTTTCCCAAAATGTCCTTAATCTTAGTATTTAAGGAAAGGGAAAGCGGTTTTTCTTTAGAAACGTTGAAAGACAGTTTTTTGACCACAGCTTTTGACGGATATTTTATCCCGTAAAAAGTTCTGCTATTTTTTTCATTTCGTTTATTTTGTGTTCTTTCAGTGAGTGAGCATAAATATCAAGAGTTATTGAAACCGAAGAGTGCCCCAAAATTTCAGAAATAGTGCGATAGTCCATCCCAACCTCAAGAGCACGGGTTGCAAAGGTGTGCCTAAGTGAATGATATTTGATATCAGAGAGTTTTGCCTCTTTGATTTTGTTTTTGAAATGCCTGCGATATGTCCTTACATCCATTGGTTTTTCTTTTTGGGAAAGTATATATATGCCGTTATTTTTCATTTTTTTAAGCTTTTCCATGATAAATTCGGGAATTGGAATTTCTCTTTTTGATGCATTGCTTTTGGGCGGAATAATGCTGAGCCCGTCTTTTGTCCTCACCTGAGTTCCGTTTACACAGAGGCTGGAGCTTTCAAAGTCAATGTCACACCATCTGAGGGCACAAACCTCTCCTATCCGAAGACCTGTATAAAGACAAATTATAATTCCGATGTCTTTGTCCTCACAAAGAGTTTTTTCAAGCGCCTTTTGTTCTCTCACTGAAAGCACCCTCACTAAAGACTTTTCCTTGGGCGGAAGCTTCAATTTCCCCCAGTTTTCTTCAATCAGCCCCCTTTTTTCGGCTTCTTTCAGGATTACCTTAAGTGTTGACAGAATGCTCCGTGCCGATGCTCCGGAAAGATTTATTTCGTTTATAAAGCTCTGAATAATCCCAGCATCTATCTTCTTCAATGATATGCTTCCAAGGCTTGGAATTATGTGATTTTTTATATGACTTTTATAAATATTTAAAGTACTTATTTTCACAGCTTTCTGCTCTTCTTGCCAAAAGCGTATCCATTCTTCCAAGGTTATCTTGTTGTCTTTTGTTTTTTCCTTTTTTTCCGTCTTGCATTTTAATAATTTTTCTTTTACATCCCCATAGCTTTTTGAATATATATATCCATAAACCGCTTTTCCGGACAAATCATAGCTCTTTATATAACGTCCCTCGTAACGTCCATCCTTTCGTTTATAAATATTTTCTCCTCTGCGGGCCATTTTTCTCCCTCCTTTCTTTGACTAAAATTTTGACGGGAAAAAGGTGTTTTTTTTCAGTGTTTTTTGAAAAAACCTTGACTTTTCAAGGGTTTGGGTGTATACTTAATGTACATTTTTGACGATTTTGAATATAAATATGTTTTTGAAGGAACTTTTTTGAAGAATTTCCCTATCCTTAAATACTAAGATTAAGGACAAAAAAACACCCAGGCACTAAGCGTGGGTGTTTTCTATTATACTTTAAAAACACGGGTTATTTTGTCGAAAAACGATATAAAAAAAAGATTGTAAAAAAAATACAATCTTTTTTGTTTTTTTATTATTTGTTTTGGCTTTTTATAACAACAGTACTCTCTTCATCTACCCAAGAAACATCAGCACCAAGAGCCTCTGCTATTGCTCTTGCGGGCACCATTGTTCTTTCATTGAACAAAAAGGGCGCAACGTCCAATGTTACAACCTCGCCTACATTCTCAGAAGCCTTTTGAACGGACATTTCCTTTGCTCCAATCTTGAGAACCACAAGCATATCACCTTTGGTTGCAAAAATGAGCTCATCTTCTCCCATCCATGTGACATTTGCATCAAAAGCCTCAAAAATGGCACGCATAGGGAGCATTGTTCTTCCGCTTATCAGTTGAGGAGGCGTGTCTGTTGCAAGTTTCTCGCCGTCTATTAAAACTGTAACCTCTCTGTCTGCTGCAAAACACGAAACAGACAAAAAAATCATAAAACATACCAAGATTGCTAAAAACTTTTTCATAAAAATCTCTCCTTTAACGTCTTCTGCGTTTTCTCTTTTTCCATATTTTCATTTTTAAAAGAGCCACTGCAATAATCAAAATAAAGGTTATTTCTAAAAAGAAAATCATTGATTTGTAGCTGTCAACACCATAAACAAAGAAAACAAAGGTTTTGGTAATGGAAAAAATCCACGTGAACAAGGTGTTTCCCAAAAATTTATAGGATAAAAACACAGTTCCTGCAAACAAAGCAAAGGAAGCGATATTATATATGAAATAATCCATTGCCTGATACATTTCATAAAAGCACTGCTTTAAACAATAAATGTGATAGAGATAAAACAATATTGTACAAAAAAGCATCACTATCCCAAGAACATCTCTGCTTTCAGGAAGGTATCCCCGAACGTGCAGAAAGGTAACAAGGAACGAAAAAACTATTGCTGATATTAAAAGTTCCAGAAACCTTCTTAAAATAACTTTCATAATTATCTGTCCTTTTCTCTGCTTTCTTCTCTCAAAAGATAAGGGCAGCGAAAGTGCTGCCCTATTTTGTTTTTCCTATTTTACATCAAAAATAGAGAATGATTGTGACCCAAAGTCGGTTGCGGTTACCTTTTCTCCGTCAACTGTTACTTCTGTATTTGGTGAAATAAAATCTAATATTCCGCTCACTGTAATAACGTCTTCAATATCAAACGCTGTCATTTCTATTTCAGGTTTTTCGTATCTTTTCATTATTTTGCACCTCCGTTATCCAGTGATGAAAAATGTCTTGTGAAGTCGGGTTCACAGAAGATTGGGTTTGACCAGTAGGTTTTTTCACCGATTGTTACAAATCCAACTGCATAATATTTGCCTTCTGTGTTTTCAGGAACTTCAACTATGTCAGCAAAGAATGTGTTTGCATTACCTGATACTTCGCCTGCAATGTTGTCTGCAAGCTTATCACCATTGATGAACTTAACGCCTGCGTTTGTGATTGTTCCTTCAATTCCAAAGCTGAAGAGGTATCTCATAAGTCCAAGCTTATTTTCTCCCATCATATAGAAACCGCTGTCAGTAGCTGTTGCAATCTTACCTTCAACAACGCCGTCACTTACAGCAAAACCTTCGTTCTTAAGAGCATCTATCACGTTGCTGTTTGTTGAAGAAACTGTTGTTCCTTCTTTCCAGCCGTCAACAACTTTGTCTGCTGTAACTGCACCATTGAGGGCAATATTATTATCTTCTATAGAAACAGCACCTTCAAAGTTCGAGAAAAGAACAGCATTTCCTTCGGTTGTGATTGAAGAATCAGCATCAACAGTAACATCAATATTGGTATCTTCAAAAACTATTGTACCAAAGTTTTCATAGTCACGATAGCTGCTGTTTAAATCCGAGTTTACAACATTTACAACAGAACCATTTGAACCCATAGATCCGCTAGCCGCTTTGAAATAGAGTGCTGCATAACCTGAAATCTCTGTGTTTGTAATTGTCATAACCACAGGATTGAAAGTCATAATACCATAACCTGAGTTGCTTGCGGTAATTGTACTGTTGGAAATGTTAACTGTAATATTTCCTGTGTCTGTTGCATCACCACCGATGTTCAGTACCTGCTGGTTGTAATTTGTTTTTGCAATCAACTCAACATCTTCAAGATCAAGTCTTATACCGCCTGTACGAGTATCGATACATCTGCCTTCTTTGCTTGTATAAACGTTTTTGATCGTACCATTCTTGAATGTTGCATTTGCATAAACCTCAAAAGTCTTTTTAGCAGAACCTGTAACAGTAAATCCGTTGAGGTCAAGAACTGTATCTTTAGAAACAGTTATAACTGATGACGCTGTAACATCTTTTAAAAGTGTAATTTCACCTCCAACAGCCAAAGCATCATAAATTGATGCATAAGTTGTTCCACCAACTTCGGCAACATCATTTTGTGCAAAAACAGTAGTTGTCATTGTTCCTAAAATCATCATAGTCACAATGATTAAGGAAAAAATTCTTGTCTTTCTCATTTAAAATTTCCTCCTGTTTAATTAATTATAACATTTATATGTATAAGAATTCTTTCTTATTATATATTAACAAAAATTAATTGTCAACATCTTTTATACAAATTTCCTTACTATTTCTTTATTTTATTTGCTTTTCTCGGAAAATTTTTCGGAGTTTCTTTTACTTTTTCTATCAAAACAATTTTTCTGACAATATCTGAGCAGGGAATTTTTATTTCCTTTATTTCTTTTATTTTTCCTCCCAAAGAACCAATCATTGCCTTTGACTCTTCTATTTCCTCATCAACTTCGTATTGTTTAAAGGCAGCAAATATTCCTCCAACCTTCAAAAAAGGAATACAATATTCACTGAGAACCTTTAAATTTGCAACAGCACGGGATACAACATAATCAAATTTTTCTCTGTATAATTTGTTTATTCCCCCATCTTCTGCCCTCATATGAACAAATTCTGCGGATTTGAGGTCTATTTCCTCAGCAACCAATTTCAAAAAATTTATCCTTTTGTTCAAGGAATCCATAAAAGTAAAATCAAGGTCTTCTCTCATTATTTTTATAGGAAATCCGGGAAATCCTGCACCTGTTCCCACATCAATCACCTTTGCATTTTTTTCAATTTCAAAAACAGAAAGTGGAGCAATGCTATCGAGAAAATGCTTTACAGCTATTTCCTCAGGAGCGGTAATAGCCGTAAGATTTATTTTTTTATTCCACTCAACAAGAAGTTTTGAGTAAATATCAAACTTTTCAATTTTTTCATTATCTATGTTAAATCCTAATTCAAGAAGGCCTTTTTCAAAAATTTCTCTATTCATAAAATTCACCTATAAAGTTAAAAGAGAATGCACGCTTTACCGTACACTCTCTCTTTTAAATTTAAAAATTTCTTATGCCTGAGGAGCATCTACAGGACAAACACCAGCGCAGCTGCCGCAGTCAATGCAAGCATCAGCGTCAATAACGTATTTGCCATCTCCTTCAGAAATACATGATACGGGGCATTCACCTTCGCAAGCACCACACATGATGCAATCATCGTTGATTGTATAAGCCATTTTTTTCACCTCTTACCTAAAAATTATGAATATAATGTATAAAATCAACATTACAAGGTAATAATATATTATTTTTTTAAATTTGTCAATCTTTTTTAATATAAAAACTCAACTTATCAACATTATAAAGTTAATAAATTATATCTTATATGTTAATAAATTTTAAAAAGTTTTTTGTTTGTTAATAATGTTTATAACTTAAACAACTTGTTAACATACATATAAACAACCAAAATTTCAATCATAATCATTTTTAGAACCACTTTTTCACATTATTAACACCCCCAACAGCAACAACAGCAACCTTAAATAATAAATATATAATATAAATTAAAAAATAAAGAAAAAATATAATTTTTTTGTATTAACAAAAAAACCGCCCAAAAATCGCAAAAAATGTTTGCATTTTGTAACCTTATATGATATAATATAAAAGGCTGAAAAGGATAATATTTTTACCGAAGAAAGGGTTTTGATAAAAAATGAACATTATTTGCAACAAAAACATACTTAACGAAGTTATTGCCTCTGTTTCAAAGGCTGTTTCTTCTCATTCAAACTTTCCGGTCCTTGAGGGAATTTTAATAAAAGCAGAACTTGACGGAACTGTTTATTTCATTTCAAATGATATGGAAATGGGTATCGAAGCAAAAATCGAGGCTCGTGTTATAAAACCGGGTCAGACTGTTTTAAATGCAAAAATGCTTGGAAGTATTATTAAAAATCTTCCGTCAGATGATGTTTATATTGAAACAAATGAAATAAATTGTTGCACAATAAAGAGCGGAAATTCAAAATTTGAAATTATGGGTATGTATCCCCTTGATTTTCCTGAGCTTCCTTCGGTAAATGCAGAATATATGGTGAAAGTCAATAAAAAAATGATAAAGGAAATGATTTCAAAAACTATTTTCTGTACATCATTAAGTGACAACAGACCTGTTCTCAAAGGTTGTCTTATTGAAATTGATGGAAATATCATAAAAATGATAGCAACAGACGGCTTCAAAATGGCTGTCAGAACATATCATCTTGACAAGGAATATGAATATAAAAGATTTATAGTTCCTGCAAAGACTTTGTCCGAAATAAGCAAAATTTTAAAAGAAGACGATGATTTTGTTGAAATCTCTTGTACTTCAAAAAACGCAGTTTTTGTTTTTGAAAATTATAAAATTGTGACTCGTCTTATTGAGGGTGAATATATCAAGTACGAAAGTGCGATTTACAATGATCAGATCTTTGAAATTGAATGTCCTCTTTATGAACTCTTTGACAGTGTTTATCGTGCATCTTTAATTATAAATGGAAATTCAAACGACGCTCCCGTAAAACTTAAAATAAAAGAAGATAATATAAATATTTCCTGTGAAACAATCGTAGGAAATGTTGATGACAATATTTCTGTTGAAACAAACGGCGGAGAAATTGAAATTGGTTTCTTTAACGAATTTATTCTTGATATACTCAGAGCTTGTGATGATGAAACTGTTAAAATCAGATTCAAAACAAGCGTAAGTCCTATGATTATTACGCCAGTTGAGGGGGATAAATATCTCTATCTTCTTCTTCCCAGAAAATTGAAATGATAGTAAAAAAAATAAAGCTTCAGAATTTTAGAAATTATAAAAATCAAGAAATTGATTTCAGTGAAAATATAAATATTATTTATGGAAATAACGCTCAGGGAAAAACAAATATTTTAGAGGGCATTTATCTTTTTTCTCTTGGAAAATCCAACAGAGCTCAAAAAGATGATGAAATGATAAATTTCCAGGAAAATGAAGGATCTTTAGAGTTAGATTTTTTATCAAAAGAAAGAGATCTAAAAGGAAAAATAGATTTAAAAAGAAAAAAAAGAAAAAAGATATTTTTAAATGAAATTCCCGTGAAAAGAAACAGTGATCTTGTGGGAAGTTTGAATGTGGTTTTCTTCGGTCCTGAATATTTGAGTTTGGTACGTGAGGGACCAAAAAACAGAAGAAAAAATCTTGATATTTTAATAAGTCAGCTGAAAGTAAAATATATGAACTCTCTTTCAGATTATAAAAAATTGATTGAACAAAAAAGTATTATTCTGAAAGACGATAAAAAAGACGAAATTTTTCTCTCAGTGTTAAATGAGAAAATACTTGCTCTTTCAGTTTATATTATAAAAACACGATTTTTTTATATCAAAAAAATTGAGGAAATATCAAAAAAAATTCAGCTTGAAATTTCTGAGGGAAAAGAAAATCTTGAACTTGAATATATCTCTTGTGGGATGAACATTGATGAAAATAAAATAAAAAATCTTGAGGAAATTTTGAAGAAAAAAGCAGAAGAATTATTTCCTCGTGAAGAAAAATATCGTGAATGTATTTTTGGACCACACAGAGATGATATTGATTTCAAAATA
>JAFVTM010000022.1 GCA_017503225.1 Clostridia bacterium | reverse complement strand
CCGAAATTCAAATAAATCGGTTTCTGGAACAAAAGGAACAGTTAAATCTGAATCTTACAATAGCCGGTAATCATTATGAAGTCTGGGGAAATATTGCCAAAAACGGAACCAGCGAAACAAATACCCGACTTGTGGTGATATATTTCATTGATAAAACCGAAGAGGTGCGTATAGCAAAGCTTCGTGAAGATGAATTTATAATCGAAAGTATAGTAATTATTGACAACTATGATGAGGTGCTTAAAGAGACACCTGACACCAATCATGGTGCCCTTATGGGTGAAATTGAGCAAAAAGTCAATGCATGGGTGGCACTGGGAAACGGTGTTATGCGAAAATATGAACGAGACAAATTCTTTGTGTTCTTCAGCAACAAAGAATTTGAAAAAATACTTGGTAACAAGTTTTCGGTTCTTGAAGAGGTAAGAAACATCAACCACGAAAACAAAATTCCTGCAACTCTCAGTATTGGCGTAGGAAAAAGTGGTGCTGACATTGCTGAAAACGATAAGTTTGCAAGACTTGCTATTGATATGGCTCTTGGACGTGGCGGTGACCAGGTGGTTATACGCGACAATGTGAACTTTACATTCTTTGGTGCAAAAACCTGCGAGGTTGAAAAGCGTACAAAGGTTAAGGCGAGGGTGGTTGCTCATGCACTTCGTGAACTTGTTGACCATTCAAGCAAGGTTTTGATAATGGGCCATGCGGGTTCAGATATGGACAGTATGGGTGCTTCTATTGGTCTTTTTAAGGCGGTTAAGAGTCGCAATAAGGATGCATATATCGTGGTTGACACAGAAAAAAGCAATGCCAAAATGCTTGTTCAGGAATTCAAGTCTATCGAGAGGTATGAAGATGCATTCATAAGCGGTGAGCATGCTCTCAATATTTATGAGAATGATACACTTGTTATTGTTGTAGACGTTCACAGACCTGGTATGGTTGAGTGCCCTGAGCTTTTGCAATATGCCAAAAATGTGGTTTTAATCGACCACCACAGACGAAGTGAAGACTTTATTGAAAATGCAGTGCTTACCTATCACGAACCTTATGCATCTTCAACCTGCGAAATGATAACAGAAATTCTTCAGTATCTTCAGGATAATGAACGTCTCACCAAGCAAGAGGCAGAGGCTCTTTATGCAGGCATATTTATGGATACCAAGGGATTTACCTTCAAGGCAGGTGTAAGAACATTTGAGGCGGCGTCTTATCTTCGCCGTATGGGTGTTGACACAGTAAATGTCAGACGACTTTTCAAGACGGATATTGATTGTTATGTGGCAAAGGCGGAAATAATCAGTAGTGCAGTTGTTTACAGAGACAGCATCGCTCTCTCTTACCTTTATGAAGAATGTCCCAATATGGCGGTGACGGTGGCTCAGGCAGCAGATGAGCTTCTCGATATTTCAGGGATTGAAGCGTCATTTGTTCTGGCAAAGCAGGGAAATCGTGTTCTGATCAGCGGACGTTCTCTTGAAAAGGTGAATGTTCAGGTTATCCTTGAAAAACTGGGCGGCGGTGGACATATTACCATTGCAGGAGCACAGATAGAGGATGCTGATATTGAAAGAGCGGATGAACTTTTGAAAGAGGCAATAGACGAATTTTTCAGTGAATAGATTAAAGAGAACAGAAAGGCAGGAAAGATAAATGAAAGTTATACTTACTCAGGACGTAAAAGGACAAGGTAAAAAAGGTGACCTCATAAACGTAAGTGACGGATATGCAAGAAACTTTTTGCTTCCCAAAGGTGTTGCTATTGAGGCAAGCAAGCAGGCAATAAATGACCTTGAGGGAAAAAGAGGTGCTGAGGCATATCGCAAAAACCTTGAAGAAGAAAAAGCAAAGAATATTGCTGAAAGAATGAAAGAAATCACCGTAAAGCTCGAAGCAAAAGCAGGAGCAGGCGGCAAGCTCTTTGGCTCAATCACATCAAAGGATGTGGCTGATGCTCTAAAAGCGCAGTATAATATTGATATTGACAAGAGAAAATTTGAACTCAAAGACGGCATCAAAACCTGTGGCGAAACAGAGGTCGCTGTTCGCCTTTATCCCCAGATTGTTGGAAAGTTCAAGGTGATTGTTACAGAACAAAAATAAAAAACCAGTGAAAACAGCTTTGTGAAATTTGCAAAGGAGGGAAATGTGCTATGGAAGAAAAAACAGTTTCTGAATTTCAGGGCTTTGAAAGGGTTATGCCGTTCAGCCGTGAGGCAGAGCAGTCTGTTTTGGGTGCGATGCTTCTTGATATGCAGCGTATACCTGATGCAATGGCTATATGCCGTGCTGATGATTTTTATATTGAGCGAAACAAGGAGCTTTTCAATACCATACTTGAGCTTTACAATTTTGGAAAGCCTATTGATATGGTAACAATAAAGGAACAGCTTACCTTGAGGGGAAGCTATGAATCGGTGGGCGGTCTTGAATTTGTTATGGAAACCATGAATATGGTGCCAACCACCAGAAACATCAAGCACTATGCAGAAATTGTAGCACAAAAAGCACTTCTTAGAAATATCATAAAGATTTCCGAAAAAGCAGCAGAGGACAGTTACCGTGGCGATGAAGAGGCGGATATTGTCATAGGCGAGATGGAGCAAAAGCTCATCGACTTGTCTCAGGAGCGAACCTCAAAAGGTCCTGTTCACCTTCGGACTTATCTTGGACAGAGCGTTGAGAATTTGGCAAAGCTTTCTGAAAATGATAATGATGTAACAGGTATAGCCACGGGATTTATTGATATTGACAAGCGTACCGCCGGACTTCACGGGTCAGAGCTTGTGCTGATTGCGGCACGTCCCGGTATGGGTAAGACAAGCTTTGCCCTCAACATTGCACAAAATGCAGCGATAAGTACCGGAACAACCGTTGCGGTATTCAACCTTGAAATGCCAGGCATCCAGATTGCAAACCGTATGCTTTCAAGCGAAGCAATGGTTAGCTCTGAGGCACTGAAAAAAGGAAATATAAAAGACTCAGAATGGGAAAAGATTGGTGAAGCTGTTGAAGTTCTCAGCAATGCAAACATATACATTGACGATACATCTTCAATAACTGCACCTGAGATTGTTGCACGATGCAGAAAGCTCAAAATGGAGCACAACCTTGGACTTGTAGTTATTGACTATATTCAGCTTATAAGTGGTAGTAATTCAAAAAGCGAGGGCAACAGACAGCAGGAAATCTCAGAAATTTCACGTTCCCTCAAGATTATGGCAAACGAGCTGAAAATTCCGGTAATTGCCCTTTCTCAGCTCAGTCGTGCTGTTGAAAAACGTGAAAGCAAGGAACCTATGCTCAGTGACCTTCGTGAATCGGGTGCTATTGAGCAGGATGCTGATATGGTTATGTTTTTATATCGCGAGGGTGCTTACAACGAGGCGGCGGAAGAGCCAAATCGGACAAAGTGCATCTTTGCGAAGCACAGAAACGGTGAAACCGGCTATGACTATCTGACATGGCTGGGTGAATTTACCAAATTTTCAAATTGGAGTGGAAGCCGTGAATAATGGGAATTCCCTGTTGAAAAAGGTTTTTGAAACTATTTGCAAGCACAATATGATAAGTCGCGGAGAAAAAATTCTGGTGGCTGTTTCAGGCGGCGCAGACTCTGTCTGTATGCTCCACGCACTGAATGCTTTAAAGACGTCTTTTGGATTTAGTATATACTGTGCACACCTGAATCACGGACTCAGGGGTGAAGCGGCAGACAGTGACGAAAGATTTGTGGTTGAGCTGTGTGGAAAGCTTGATATTCCGGTGTTTACAAAAACGGTGGATGTGAGGGCCTTTGCAAAAGAAAAAAAACTTTCCCTTGAAGAAGCAGGAAGAGTTCTCAGGTATAAGTTTTTTGACGAGCTTTCAAAAAAGAACAAAATAGATAAAATAGCCACTGCACACAACAAAAACGACAATGCAGAAACAGTCCTTATGAGAATCTTTCGCGGTACGGGGATTGACGGGCTTTGCGGTATTTCATATAAGCGAGAGGATGGCGTCATAAGACCTTTGCTTGACATTGAAAAATGTGAGATTGAAGAATATTGCAAAGAGAATAATTTGTCTTTTTGCACTGATGAAACAAACAATGAGAATGAATACACAAGAAACAAAATAAGAAATGAGCTTTTGCCATACATCATAGAGAATTTCAATCCCGATGTGGTGGACAGCCTTTCAAGGCTCACAGAAACCGCAAAGGAAGACGGCGAGTTTTTGAACAATTATGCTAAGCGTCTTTATGAAAGACTTCGCAGCCCTCTTTCTTCAAAGAAACCGGTGATGCTGCATATTGAAAGTCTGGGTCTTGTGAGCCGAAGCATAGCAGCAAGGGTCTTGCGTATTGCGGCACTTGATGCTGCCAAAGACGTAAAGCTTGAAAAAAAACATATTGATGATGTGTTTGATTTGATGACCAAGGAAACAGGCTCAAGAATTTCTCTTCCCAAAGGTCTTGTGGCAGAGGTGCAGTATGGTTGGCTGACCTTTGCGGATGGCGAAAAAAACCCAAAAGCTTTGGAAGATGAGCAGTTTTTCTTTACTGAGGTTTTACCTGATGATACAGTTTTTGTTAAGAATTTAGACAAAAATATTTATTTAAAGGTAAAAAGTGAAAAGGGCTATAAATGCAAAATAAATGAGCAAGCCCTGGACTTTGACAAGCTCGAAGGACAGCATCTCTTTTTAAGAAGTCGCCGTGACGGTGACAGAATGGTTTGTTTTTCGGATGGCAGAACAAAGAAAATAAAAAATATACTCATTGACGGAAAAATCCCACGCAGTGACAGAGACAAAATTCTGCTTCTTGCCACAGGCGATGAAGTTCTTGCCATAGTGGGCAGCCGTGTGAGTGAAAAATATAAAATTACAAATGAAACAGAGAGGACTTTGGTGATAAGGTATGGAGACATTGATGAAGAATAAAGTTTTGATTGATGAAAAAACTCTTGATGAACGCGTGAGTGAGCTTGCGGAAATGATAAACCGTGACTTTGCAGGTGAAAAGCTCATTGTTGTTGGTGTTCTCAAAGGGGCATTTATGTTTATGAGTGACCTACTTAAAAAGATAAACCTTGACACCGAAGTTTATTTTTTGAAAGCAGAAAGCTATGGCAGAGGCACAGAAACATCAGGAACTGTCAGAATAACAAAGGACATTGAAGCGGATATCGCAGGCGAAAATGTGCTTTTGGTTGAAGATATAATCGACAGTGGGTTTACTATGCGTGAGGTTATGTCACTTCTAAACGCAAGAAATCCCAAAACCTTGCGCCTTGCATCCTGCCTCAGCAAACCAAGTCGCAGAGAATGCGAGATTGATGTTGATTATCTAGGCTTTGAAATACCTGACGAATTTGTTGTTGGCTATGGTCTTGACTATGCCGAAAAATTCAGAAATTTACCTTATATTGGTTATATAGAACAGTAGAAATTTTTGGGAGGACAGAAAAATGAATACAAATGAAGTACGTACAAGATTTGCACCAAGCCCTACGGGTTATATGCACATAGGGAACCTGAGAACAGCCCTTTATGCATACCTTCTCACAAAATCCAAGGGCGGAAAGTTTATACTCAGAATTGAAGACACCGACCAGGAACGTTATGTTGATGGTGCGGTTGATGTTATATACAAGACCATGAAAGACACCGGCCTCATCCATGATGAAGGTCCGGATGTTGGTGGTGACTTTGGACCTTATATCCAGAGCGAAAGACGAAATATTTACAAGGAATATGCAGAAAAGTTGGTTGAGTTGGGTCACGCATACTATTGCTTCTGTGACAAAGAACGCCTTGAGGACTTGCGTCAGAGACAGACTGTTATGAAAGTTCCTACAAAGTATGACGGTCTTTGCAGTAAGCTTTCAAAGGAAGAAATTGAAGAAAAAATAAAGGCAGGAGTTCCTTATGTAATCCGCCAGAAAATGCCTAAGTACGGAAAGACAAGCTTTCAGGATGAGGTGTTTGGTGAAATCTCTGTTGAGAATGCAATCCTTGATGACAATGTTCTTTTAAAGGCTGACGGACTTCCTACTTACAATTTTGCAAACGTAATTGATGACCATCTTATGAACATCACACATATAATAAGAGGAAGCGAATATCTTTCATCAACGCCAAAATACAATCTTCTTTATGAAGCATTTGGTTGGGAAATCCCCAAGTATATCCATGTTTCACCGGTTATGAAGGATGCAAACAACAAGCTTTCAAAACGTAACGGTGATGCGTCATACGAAGATTTTATTGAAAAAGGCTATCTCAAAGAAGCTATTGTAAACTATATCGCGCTTCTTGGTTGGGCACCCGGTGATGAAAGAGAAAAGTTTACCATGGATGAGCTTATCCAGGCTTTTGATGTCAAAGGCATAAGCAAGTCCCCTGCGATTTTTGACGAGAAAAAACTTGCTTGGCTCAATGGTGAATACTTAAGAGAATTGAGCCCTGAAAAGTTCCACGAATTGGCACTTCCCTATTATGATGGTGTAATCAAAAATCCTGAAATTGAATTAAAAGACGTTTCAGAGCTCTTGCAGCCGAGATGCGAAAAACTTTCGGATATCCCCGAGCAGGTTGATTTCTTTGATGAGCTTCCTGAATATGAAAATGAGCTTTACACTCACAAGAAAATGAAAACCGACCCCGCAAATTCTCTTGAAGCACTGAAAGCGATTTTGCCGGTGCTTGAGGGTATTGAAGAATGGAAAAAAGAAAATATTCACGACGAGCTTATTGCTTTGGTTGAACGCCTTGAACTGAAAAATGGCAGAATTTTGTGGCCCCTCAGAGTTGCGGTATCAGGCAAAGCATTCACCCCCGGTGGTGGTGTTGAACTTGCATATATTCTTGGCAAGGATGAAACAATAAGCCGCGTGAAATACGGAATCGAAAAGCTTTCAAAATAAAAAGACAGGAATGATAAAAATGGATATTACAACAAAGTTTTCGGACAAAGTGAAGCATCTTGAAGCATCAGCAATAAGAGAAATCTTCAAACTCCTTGCAAAACCTGGGATTATCAGTTTTGCAGGCGGTGCTCCTGACCCTGAACTTTTCCCCAAAAAAGAATTTGCAGAGATTGCAAAAGAAATTCTTGAAACTCAGGGCAATACGGCACTTCAATACGGAATTACCGAGGGATATGCACCTCTTCGTGAATGGGTGAAAAACCGTCTTGTGAGTCAGGGAGTTTTAAAAGAGGAAGATGATGTAATAATCGGCAGCGGTGGTCAGCAGGGTATTGACCTTGCCACCAAATCTCTTATAAACCCCGGAGATGGTGTGATATGTGAAGAGCCAAGCTTCATCGGCGGACTCAACTGTTTCAGGTCATATAATGCCCAGCTTTACGGAGTGAGAGTGCTTGATGACGGCATTGATACCGACGCACTTGAAGAAACACTTAAGGCTCATAAGAATGTAAAAGTGCTTTATACAATCTCCACATTCCAGAACCCGTCAGGTATAACCATTTCTCTTGAGAAGAGAAAGAAAATATTGGAGCTTGCTGACAAGTATGATTTTCTTATTTATGAAGACAATCCTTATGGTGAGCTGAGATTTGAGGGCGAAGAAATTCCAACACTCAAATCTATGGATAAATCGGGCAGAGTTATTTACTTTGGCTCATTCTCGAAAATTCTTGCCCCTGGTATGAGACTTGGCTTTGTGTCAGCACCCGCGCCACTCCTTGAAAGAATGATAATCTGCAAGCAGACAGAGGATGTTCACACAAATGTTTTGTCACAGATGATTGCTTATGAATTTGTGAGCAAATATTCAATAGACGAACACATCGAAAAGCTGCGTGCGGCCTATGGCAAAAAATGCAGACTTATGATGGACGCTATGGATAAATATTTCCCCCAGGATGTTAAACACACTCATCCTGAGGGCGGACTTTTCTTGTTCTGCACCTTGCCTGAGGGTTTTGACAGCAAGGAGCTTATGAAAAAAGCCCTTGAAAGAAATGTTGCGTTCGTCCCCGGAACATCCTGTATGATTGATGATAAAGCAGTTTATAACACATTCAGAATGAACTATTCAACAGCGTCAGAGGAAGATATTGAAAAAGGAATAAAAGCCCTTGGCGAAGTTATTTATGAATTTTTAGGAAAGTAAAGTTATATCTTTTGAAAGGAATTTGTCAAAATGGAAACAAATATTCAGACAGAGCCTAAAAAACGTATTTTAAGCGGGATTCAGCCGTCAGGTGCTCTTACTTTAGGAAACTATGTGGGGGCTCTTCGGAACTGGGTACAGCTTCAAAAGGAAGAAAAGTATGAAAGCTATTATATGATAGCGGACCTGCATTCAATAACAGTAAGGCAGGAACCAAAGGACTTAAGAAAGAATTGTATGGACCTTTTGGCACTTTTTCTTGCCTGCGGTCTTGACGGCGAAAAAGAGCCGATATTCTTCCAATCACACGTTCCGGCTCATACCCAGCTTGGTTGGGTGCTTGACTGCAACACATATATGGGTGAGCTTTCCCGTATGACACAGTTCAAGGACAAAAGCCGCAAACACGCAGATAACATAAACGCAGGGCTTTTTACATACCCTTCGCTTATGGCTGCGGATATTCTTCTTTATCAGGCAGACCTTGTTCCCGTGGGAAAGGACCAGAAGCAGCATCTTGAACTTACCCGTGACCTTGCCGTGAGGTTCAATAATGCATACAGCGATACATTCAAAGTTCCCGAGCCCTATATTCCAAAGGTAGGGGCAAAAATAATGAGTCTTCAGGAGCCGACACAAAAAATGTCAAAGTCTGACCCCAATGAAAACTCATACATTCTTTTGCTTGACCCAATCGACACCATTGTGAAAAAGATAAAACGTGCTGTTACTGACTCGGATGCAAGGGTTTGCCAGGGCGAAGGAAAGATGGGCGTTGAAAACTTGATGAGCATTTATTCTTCAATGACAGGAAAGACTATGGATGAAATAACCTCAGAGTTTGACGGAAAAGGATATGGAGATTTCAAGGCGGCAGTTGCTGAATCTGTTGTTGAGGTTTTAAGACCTATTCAGGAAAAACACGCTGACCTTATGAAAAACAAGGACTATCTTGAAAGCGTCTATCAAAAAGGTGCTGAAATTGCAAATTATACAGCGAGAAAGACCATTTCAAAGGTATACAGAAAGGTTGGCTTTATTCAGCCGTAGCAGAGGAAGGACTGAAGATAAAGATGGTTACAAGCGGAAATATTTTTATAATTTTGGCACTTGCAGTAGGTTTTTTGGTTGCCTTTGCATCAACACCTACGGTTATTGCACTTGCCAACAAAATAAAGGCGATAGATATTCCCAAAGACGCGCGTCGTGTTCACAATAAACCAATACCGCTTATTGGCGGACTTGCAATATTTTATGGATTTGTGGTGAGTGTACTGTGCTTCGCTGTTGTTGACAAAGCACTTATGGGAATTTTGGTAGGCTCTGTAATAATGGTTACTGTTGGTGTCATTGACGATATGAGAACTCTTGATGCCAGAATAAAGCTTGTTTTTCAGCTTCTGTCGGCATCAATCGTTATATATTGCGGGGTGGATATCGAATATATAGCAAACCCGCTTTCACATTGGATAGGACCACAGTATATAAGCCTCGGTCTTTGGAAAATCCCTATTACAATGATTTGGATAGTTGGAATAACCAATGCGGTGAACTTGATTGACGGGCTTGACGGACTTGCGGCGGGGGTTTCAACAATCGCATCCGTGGCACTTCTCTCACTTACAATTATTTCACAAAATTTAAACGCTGCTATTGTGGCAGCGGCACTTGCGGGTGCGGGCTTTGGATTTTTGCCTTACAACTTCAACCCGGCAAAGATTTTTATGGGAGACACAGGCTCCACATTTCTTGGGTTTGTGCTGGCGTGCATTTCAATTCAAGGTGTTATGAAAATGTATGCACTTGTTTCGTTTGTCGTGCCGGTTCTTATCTTGGGACTTCCTGTATTTGATACACTGTTTGCTATAATCCGCAGAATTATAAAAAGAAAGCCCATTATGGCACCGGACAGAGGCCATCTCCACCACAGACTGCTTGATATGGGATTTTCACAAAAACAAACGGTTACAATTCTTTATACATTAACAAGTCTTCTTTGCCTGACTGCAGTTGTTATGGCACTCAAAGACGCATTCCGCGGACTTTTCCTTATCCTTGCGGTTGTGGTAATAATGGTTGTAAGCCTTGGTGTTATGTCACCGAAAGAAGAAACCAATACGGAGGAAAAAGAAAATGAAAAAAATTAAAGTAATGACAATTTTCGGCACAAGACCAGAGGCCATAAAAATGGCACCTTTGGTGAAAGAACTTGAAAAGAATGAAAACATTGAGTCTATTGTTTGCGTTACAGCGCAGCACAGACAGATGCTTGACCAGGTTCTTGAAATTTTTGATATAAAGCCAGACTTCGACCTCAACATAATGAAAGAAAGACAGACGCTTATCGGGATTACCACAAGAGGTCTTGAGGGCCTTGACAGCGTTATGAAAGAGGCGCAGCCTGATATAGTTCTGGTCCACGGTGACACATCCACAACCTTTGTGGGAAGCTTGGCGGCTTTCTACAATCAGATTGCTGTTGGACACGTTGAAGCGGGTCTTCGCACTTACGACAAATATTCTCCGTTCCCTGAGGAAGTGAACCGCAGACTTACGGGAGTTATTGCGGATATGCACTTTGCACCCACCGAAAGAAATCGTGAAAATTTGCTCCGTGAAAATGTCAGTGATGACACCATTTATATTACGGGAAATACTGTTATTGATGCACTGAAAACCACTGTTCGCAGTGATTATGAATTTAAGGATGACACTTTGGCATCTATGAATTGGGACACCAAAAAAGTGATTGTTATGACAGCTCACAGACGTGAAAATTTGGGCAAGCCTCTTGAAAACATCTGCAATGCGGTGAAGAGGCTGGTTGAAGAATTTGAGGATATTGAGGTTGTGTATCCCGTTCATATGAATCCTGCCGTTCGTGAGGTAGCAAATAAGATTTTGGGAAATCTCGACCGTGTAAAACTTATTGAACCGGTGAACGCTGATGAACTTCACAATGCAATAAGCCGTGGATATATGGTTATGACCGACTCCGGCGGTCTTCAGGAGGAAGCTCCGTCCCTTGGAAAACCTGTACTTGTTATGAGAAATGAAACAGAACGTCCTGAGGCTGTTGATGCAGGAACTGTGAAAATTGCAGGTGTTGACGAAGATGCCATATACAATATGGCAAAAGAACTTATCTGTGATGAGAGTGCATACAGCCGTATGGCAAAAGCTGTTAACCCTTATGGCGACGGCTTTGCATCAGAAAGAATAGTGAAGGCTATTGTTGAAAAGTATTGCAAATAAGATAAATTAAAAAAATCCTTGAAGCTTTTGCTTCAAGGATTTTTATTTTAGAGTTCACTAAATTTCTTTTCAAGGTACGCCTTGATTGACATAGGCGTTGCTTTTCCGGTTAGGGCACGATTTGCCTGTCCCATAAAGAAACCAAAGACGTTGGTTTTGCCGTTTTTATAGTCTTCAATGAGGTCAGGTCGGTCAGCAAAAAGCTTGTCGATTACCTCAGCAATTGCGGTAGTATCTTCAACCACGATGAAACCGTTTTTCTTTGCAATTTCCTCCGGATCGCCGCCCTCTTCAAACATAATGCGGATTATTGACTTGGCATCGTTTCGGTTGACAGTATTTTTGTCAGCCATTTCCACAACCTTTGCAAAATCCTTTGGCGAGATGGGAATATCCTCGCTGTCGGTGTCCTTTACGCGACGCATAATTTCGGTTAGGAAGAGGTTTGCGACGTTTTTATACTGAGGATAAATCCGGACAGTTTGGTCGTAAAAGTCTGAAAGGTATTTTTCAAGAGTAATAACTCTTGCATCTTCGTCTGTGAGACCATATTCCTTGGTGTACCTTTCAACTCGCTGGTGAGGAAGAAGAGGAATTTCGCTTTTTGCCTTTTCTATGTCCTCATCAGTAAAGGTGATAGCCAGAATATCAGGCTCGGGAAAATAACGATAGTCATTTGCGTTTTCTTTGCTTCGGAGCGAAGACGTTGTGCCTGTGGCATCGTCAAAACGTCTTGTTTCCTGAACAACCTTTCCGCCATTTTCCAAGATTTCGGTCTGGCGGGCAATTTCACTTTCGATTGCACGCTGAATTGAACGGAAGGAGTTGAGATTTTTGATTTCGGCTCTGTCTCCCAAAACGTTGGAGCCTGCGGGTTTCAGCGAAACGTTTACGTCGGCACGGATTGAGCCTTCCTGCATTTTTGCATCGCAGACGCTTAGGTATTTAAGGTAAAGGGCAATTTTTGAAACAAATTCCGCCGCTTCTTCCGAAGACTTTATATCAGGCTCGGTAACGATTTCGATAAGGGGAACGCTGCATCGGTTATAATCCGCCCAGCTTTCGCCGTGATAATCGTCATGGACCATTTTCCCTGCGTCTTCCTCAAGGTGAATCTGGTGAATTCTGACAACAGTGCCCGTAGAAAGCTCCAAAGAGCCGTTTACGCAAAGTGGCAAATCAAGCTGAGAAATCTGGTAGGCTTTTGGAAGGTCAGGATAGAAATAATTTTTTCTGTCAAATCGTGTGTAGCGGTTTATGTCGCAGTTAAGCGCAAGACCTGCACGCATTGCATAGCTGACTGCCGCGTGGTTTATAATGGGAAGTGCCCCTGGCTGACCTGTGCAGACAGGACAGATGTGAGTGTTTGGGTCTCCACCAAAGGAAGCATCGCAGGTGCAGAATGCTTTTGTTTTTGTTGAAAGCTCGGCATGAATTTCAAGACCGATGACTGTATCGTATTTTTTGCACATATTGATAACCTCCTTTTATATATTTGCAGTCGGGTGTGGATTTTCTTTTTCGAAAATATCTGCAGCACCGATGAGCTTTGCATCGTCAAAACGCTTTGCAGAAAGTGAGAAACCGATTGGCATACCCGATTTGTCGCATCCGCAGGGAACAGAGATTGCAGGAATTCCTGCTATGTTTGCGGTAACTGTGCAGATGTCAGCAAGGTACATCTTCACGGGGTCGTCGATGTTTGCGCCCACCTTGTATGCAACTGTTGGTGCGGTAGGCGTCAGCATAAGGTCACATTTTGAGAAAATCTCGTCATGCTCTGCCTTGCATTGTTGACGTACGGCAAGAGCCTTTTTGTAATATGCATCATAGTATCCGCTTGAAAGAGCATAAGTGCCAAGGAGAATTCTGCGCTTGACCTCTGTGCCAAAGCCTTCGCTTCGGGTTTTCTTTATAAGTTCGTCATAGCTCTCAGGAGCATCAGTACGGTAGCCATATTTCACTCCGTCATAGCGGGAGAGGTTTGAGCTTGCCTCGGCACAAGCCAAAAGGTAATAAGCTGAAACCGCATATTTAAGGGTGGGCATTGAAACTTCAACAAGCTCTGCCCCCATATTCTCATAGAATTTTGCAACGTTTAAAACAGCAGTTTTCACTTCTTCATCAATGCCGTTACCGAAAAATTCTTTCGGGAGACCGATTTTCATGCCTTTTATGCTGTTTCCTATGCATGAGAGAAAGTCGATTTCGTGTTTTCTTGTGGTGCGGTCGTGCTTGTCCTGACCGGCAATAGCATTTAGTATAATTCCGCAGTCCTCAGCAGAATTTGCCATAGGACCTATCTGGTCAAGGGAGCTACCGAAAGCAACAAGACCGAAACGTGAAACAGTGCCGTAGGTAGGCTTTATACCGGTTATACCGCAAAAGCTTGCAGGCTGACGGATTGAGCCGCCTGTATCACTGCCAAGTGCCGCACTGCAAAGACCTGCGGAAACCGCTGTGGCACTACCGCCTGATGAACCACCAGGTACACACTCAATGTTGAATGGATTTTTAGGCTTCTGAAGAGCTGATGTCTGTGATGAGCCGCCCATAGCGAATTCGTCCATTGAGGTCTTTCCAAGGACAACAACGTTTTGAGAATTAAGCTTTTCCATGACTGTTGCGTCATAGGGGGGAGCATAACTTTCAAGCATCTTTGATGAACAGGTTGTTTTTATTCCTTTTGTACAGATGTTATCCTTGATTGCCATAGGTATACCCGTAAGGGGTGCGGAATCGCCTGATGCAATTCTTTCGTCTGCTTTTGCTGCACTTATTAAAGCTTCATCTTCGCAAACGGTGTTGAAAGCACCGAGGTGTTCGTTTTCGTGAATTTTTTTCAGGTATTCTTTTGTAAGCTCCACCGAAGAAATTTCTTTCTGGTCAAGCTTTTTTCTTAAAAGTGAAACAGTAGTCATTTAAATTTCTCCTTATATCAGTCAACAATCTTTGGCACAACAAACTGATTTGCAACAGTTTGTGGACCATTGTCTACGATGCCTTTCATATTATCAAATGTTTCGATTTCGTCAGCACGAAGCTCTGAAAAGGGAACGGCATTCGTTGTATCGATTAGGTTATACTCAAAATCTGATTCGCCGATAGTATCCATAAGCGAGATAATGTCGGTCATTTCTTTTCCGTATTCGGCAAATTCTTCTTCGGTGAGGTGAAGCTTTGAAAGCTCACACAAAAGCTCAAGATTTTCTTTTGAAATCATAACTTGGTCACATCCTTTTGATTAAATAATTACAATCTTTTATATTTTAACACTTTTGGCTTTTTTTTGCAACAGAAATTTGGGAAATTGCATAAAACCTTTTTAATTTGTAAGAAAATGCGAAAAAATATAAAAAATGTCAATGTTTTTTTAAAAAGTACTTGATTATTTCTTCATTATTATGTATAATAACACTTGTTTTATGGTGTTAAAAGAAAAGTTTTGTATTACTAAATTCCGAGGTGAAACAAAATGGACATAGGAAAGAAGCTGAAACGGCTTAGAATCAAGAACCAGCTTACCCTTTCGGACGTGGCAAACCGAAGCGAACTTTCAAAGGGATTTTTGTCCCAGCTTGAAAACAACAATTGTTCGCCGTCGATTTCTACCCTTGAGGATATTTTGGAGGTTCTTGGTTCGTCTCTTCAGGAGTTTTTTGCTGAAAACAAGGAAGATGCTATTGTTTTCACAAAGAAAGATTATTTTGAGAATTTGCAGGAGGAATACAAGATAGATTATCTTGTTCCAAACGCCCAAAAGAATTCAGTAGAGCCAATAAGGATAACTCTTTATCCCAATGGAAAATCCCAGACCATTATTCCCCACGACGGCGAGGACTTTGGGTATGTGATTTCGGGAAATGCTGACCTTATTTATGGAAGTGAAAAACATCACCTGAAGACAGGCGATACTTTCTATGTTTATTGCAACGAAAATTATCACCTTGAAAACAACGGCAAAAAAGATTGTGAGATAATTTGGATATCAACCCCGCCATTCTTTTAAAGAGAAAACAAAAAATCTGATTGGAGGATAGAAATGAATACTCTGATAGAACTTAACAATATAGCAAAAACCTTTGATGACCAGCAGGTGTTAAAAGGGATAAACCTCAAAATTTACGAAAACGAATTTTTGACACTTCTTGGACCCTCGGGTTGCGGAAAGACCACAACGCTCCGAATTATTGCGGGCTTTGACGAACCTGACTGCGGTGAACTTTTGTTTGGCGGAATTGAAATATCAAAGCTTCCGCCATATAAGAGGGAAGTAAATACTGTTTTCCAGAAGTATGCGCTTTTCCCTCATCTTGATGTTTTTGAAAACATTGCCTTTGGACTTAACATAAAAAAGACCGAAAAAACGGTTGTGAAGCAAAAGGTTGAACGTATGCTTGAGCTTGTGGGTCTTTCGGGCTTTGAAAAACGTGATGTTACGTCCCTTTCAGGCGGACAACAACAGCGTGTTGCAATAGCAAGAGCGCTTATTAACGAGCCAAAGGTACTTCTTCTTGACGAACCCCTTGGGGCACTTGATGCAAAGCTTCGCAAGGAGATGCAGTTTGAACTTAAAAAAATCCAAAAGGAAGTGGGTATCACCTTTATTTATGTAACCCACGACCAAGAGGAAGCTCTTTCTATGTCTGACACTGTGGTTGTTATGAATGATGGTTATATTCAGCAGATTGGCACTCCTACGGATGTATACAATGAGCCTGAAAACAGATTTGTTGCAAGTTTCATTGGTGAATCAAACATCATTGAGGGAATTATGATTCGTGACTGCCTTGTGAGCTTTGACGATTTTGAGTTTGAATGTGTGGACAAAGGTTTCAAAGACAACGAAGAAGTTGAGGTTGTTTTAAGGCCTGAAGATATTGATATAGTAAGTCCTGAGGGCGCAAAACTTACGGGCACGGTTGAAAGTGTTGTGTTTAAAGGCGTTCATTATGAAATTATGGTGAAATCAACTTACAGAAGTTATATGATTCATACAACTGACTTTTGTGAAGAGGGAAAGATGGTAGGACTTTCATTTGGGCCCGAAGATATTCACGTAATGTGGAAGATGGTATAGTAGCGGAGGAGAGACAAGTGAGATATTTCAAAAAACTGGTGAGACCATATATCGTGTGGTCTGCCGTTGTTATCATAATACCGCTTCTTATGATGCTTCTTTATGCATTTACCAACAGCGGAAATTCACTCATAAATATTCAGTTCACATTTGAGAACTTCAAGAGGTTTGCAGAACCCGTTTATCTCAACGTGTTTCTGAAATCACTTAAGCTCGGCATTCTTACTGTGGCGATATGCCTTGTGCTTGGGTATGCCCTTGCATATATAATTGCTCAGTTCAAAGAAAGTACTCAAAATGTCCTGATACTGCTTGTGACGGTGCCTATGTGGATAAATATGCTTCTTCGTACATATGCGTGGATAAGCATTTTGTCTGACAATGGACTTCTCAATGCACTCCTTTCAAAACTGGGGCTTGGGCCAGTTTCAATGATGTATACGGATTTTGCGGTTATGATTGGGCAGGTGTGTGACTTTCTGCCATTTATGATAATTCCAATTCATACATCCCTCAGCAAAATGGATAAATCATTTATTGAGGCGTCATACGACCTTGGGGCA
Source organism: Clostridia bacterium (assembly GCA_017503225.1). Classification (GTDB taxonomy): domain Bacteria; phylum Bacillota; class Clostridia; order Monoglobales; family Monoglobaceae; genus SIG440. The sequence continues at coordinate 1,151 of JAFVTM010000022.1, read as the reverse complement.
AATCCGATTCAAACCTTTTTCAAGGTGGTATTTAAGTTGTCAATTCCAGGTGTACTTAATGGGGTTATTATGGTATTCCTCTTGTCTATATCCACATTCGTTATCCCCAAGCTCTTGGGTGGAGGACAGTATGTGCTGATGGGCAATTTGATTGAAAGTCAGTTTGTTTCTGTCGGCGATTGGAATTTCGGCAGTGCTATTTCCATTATTCTTGCGGCAATTATTCTTTTTGCTATCCGTTGGATGAAAAAGGTGGATGCGGCAGACAATTAAAAATTATGGTATAAAGGGGGTTTTGAGATGAAACGATTGGCAAAAATTTCAATGGGATTTTACGTTGTTCTTTGCTTTGCGTTTTTCTATCTTCCTATATTTATCACGATGATATTTTCATTCAACTCATCAAAGTCGCTGACAAAGTTTACGGGGTTTTCGTTCAAGTGGTATCAGGAGCTCATAAACAATCAGGAAATTATGTCAGCCGTGTGGGTTTCGGTGAGTGTGGCAATTCTTGCTACAGCTATTTCCACAATTCTCGGGACAATAACAGCAATTGGACTTACAAGACACAGAAAACTGGTCAAGGAATGGCTGCTCAATGTAAACAACATTCCCATTATGAATCCTGAAATTGTTACGGCCATTGGGCTGATGTTGCTTTTTACGGCTATGAGAATTGATAAGGGTTATGTGACAATGCTTCTTGCACACATTTCATTCTGTACGCCTTATGTTATAACAAGTGTTTATCCAAAAGTCCGAAGTCTTGACAACAACATTGCAAATGCTGCTATGGACCTTGGCGCAACACCCTGGCAGGCTCTTCGAAAGGTAATAATCCCTATGATAAAGCCGGGGATTTATGCAGGTGTGCTCCTCGCATTCACAATGTCCTTTGACGATTTTGTTATTTCATATTTCGTAAGCGGCAACGGTGTTATGAATATCTCTATGATTGTGTATAATATGACAAAAAGGACGAACCCGACCATAAACGCACTTTCTACCATAGTTATTCTCGTTATATTTATCGCGGTGGCGGTTGTTAATATAGTTCCGATACTCAAAAGAAAGAAGGTAACTGTTCATGAAAAAAATAATTAGTCTTATTCTTTGCTTGGTGCTTGCATGTGCCATTTCAGGTTGCGGTG